>JBLHLB010000042.1:0-18648 GCA_047618505.1 Planctomycetota bacterium | reverse complement strand
CCTATGAAGTGTCCCTCTGGCTGGGGCACGGGACCGGCGACTTCTTCATGGCTACCGGTCGTCCCGTCCTAGACATGCGCCTGTGGCAGAAGAGCACCTTCATTACCGGTGTCTCCGATCAGGTCTTTGAGATCAACTTTAAGGGTTACGAAGAGCCCGCGCGTCAGCCCTCCGAACGCGTGGAGTTCCAGGTCAAGAACGCCGCCAGCGGCGCGCTGGTCCCCCAGGCCTGGATCGCGCTCTCCGGCGATCAATGGTCTCGCTCCGGATGGTCGAACACGAAAGGACTATGCGCCTTCCACATCCCGGACCTACCCTTCACAGCAAAGGTGAGCCAGTCAGGCTTTGGATATCAAACCAAGTCCTTCGATGCCCCGAGCGGCATCCCGTCGAGGATTGGCCTTGAGCTTCAACCGACGAAGAGCGTGGTCTCCTTCACTCTCCAGAGCAAGTTCGGCGAGAGCATCCCGGAGGTGTACCTGCGCTTCTTTGACGAAGACGATCAGTCGGTCTTGGGACGCCTGGAGGGGAAGCGCGAGTGGCGCGACGGCGGCTTCCTTCAGGCACCCCATCCACTCGTCCTATTGGACATTCCGGCCGGTCGTCTGCGGGTCGAAGTCACGATTGGCAAGGTGTCCTTCGGCTCCCTGTGGACGGAAATCCAGGGGACCGGGGAGCTCCAGGAGAGCGCACTCGTTCTCGGCGAGACTTTGGAAGAGGTCCGAGCGAAGATTCGAGACGCCCGAGAATAGGGGCCGGGTCCGGGCTGTCTGCGTAGGTGGTAGGCTGCGGGAGGCGGGCTTGAATTGGGCTCTAGGGGTCTGTAGCGGCATTCTAGGTTCCAGGGATGCCGGTTTCAGTTTTGATCCCTACCCTGGGTCCTGTGGTTTCTCGAATACGAAAAGCTTCGTAAATGCCTCTTGCTCTCCCTTGCCAATGACGAAGACCTTCGTAGTGTTGGGGCGGTCGAGGATCGGCGAACCCCACAGGTCGACATGAGCATCAAGAAGCCCAAGAAGCCCACAGAGGCTGAGTTCAGCATCATCGGAGTGATCTGGAAGCGCAAGCGTGCCACGGTGCGCGAGGTGCACGAAGACCTCAGCAAGCAGAGAGAGATCGGTTTCACGACCGTCCTGAAGCTGATGCAGATCATGACCGAGAAGGGCATCCTCGAGCGCGACACGGACGTGCGTCCCCAGGTCTTCTGGGCTGCGCGTCCCCAGAAGCAGACCCAGAAGATGCTCCTGCGTGATCTCCTCGATGACGCCTTCAGTGGCTCCCCGGGGGCACTTGTTCTGCAGGCACTTTCCCTGCGCAAGTCGACGCCCGACGAGTTGCAGAAGATTCGGCAGCTGCTCGACAAGCTCGAGGAGGGAGACCAATGATCGCCTCCTTCGAACTGATCTGCACAGCCCTCGGAAACGCCGTGCTTCAATTCCTGTGGCAGGGCGCGTTGATCGCCCTCCTTGTCGGCGCGATCCTAAAGACCGTCTCGCGGACAGACTCCGCCACGCGCCATGCCATCGGCCTCAGCGCCCTGATTCTATGCCTGTTGGCCTTCACGGGATCCTTCATCCTTGCCCTCCGTGGCAGCCCTGTTGGGGCGGAGGCAGTGCTGGTTATTGCGCCCTTGACTGCTCTCTTGACGGATGCCTCCGGCTCTTTCCCCGTGGACGCCGGCGGGTCCTTCGATCTCCGACTCATCCTGGCCTGGGGTTGGATCGCAGGCGTTGTTCTCATGGGCATTCGTTTTGGTCGAGGACAGGCCTGGGTGCGCGGATTGAAGCGCGCAGCCAGCATGCCCGTAGACCCTATTTGGCAGTCCACGGTGGATAGCCTCTCTGCTGACCTTGGGTTGCGCCGGGCGGTTCGCCTGCTGCAAAGCGCGTGGATCGAAAGCCCCGCCGTCATCGGGTGGATCAAGCCCGTCATTGTCGTGCCCATCGCGAGCTTGACCGGTCTTTCTCCGGAGCAACTGCGCTGCGTCCTCGCCCATGAGTTGGCCCACGTGCGCCGGCTCGATCACCTGGTCAATGCGCTGCTGGCGTTGCTTGAGGTGACCCTCTTCTTCCACCCCGCGATTTGGTGGTTCTCGAATTTGGTTCGCCAGGAGCGCGAGCACTGCTGCGATTTCGCAGCGGTCCGCGCAACCGGCAACCCGCGCCTCCTGGCGCAGGCTCTCACCGAACTCGAGTCCATCAGAATTCTCAATCCAGCCCCAATCCTGGCGGCAAGGTCCGACGGAGGACCCCTCATGAAACGCATCACACGAATTCTCGCAATGAACCCCAAGAACGCCACCCGCGACGGTGGGCGACGCCTGCGTGTCGTTTTCTTCCTCGCTAGTGTCCTGGGCGGCGCCGGTGTCATCCAAGCCACGATCACCGAGAGCTCGACCCCTGCGATAGCCGAGGCCATGACTGATGAGCACGACGATGCCGAGTTCGAGTACCGAAGCGTCGAGAAGAAAGTCCTCGCGGCCGTTCAGAGCGGACAGATAACCCTAGAGCAGGCCAGCAGCAAACTAGCCGATGTCCGCAAGCGCATCTTTGTGCGCCAGAAGAGCAAGGAAGACAAGTGGCGCGAAGTCGAAGCGCGGGAAGAGCATGCGCGCGAGACTCGCGAGTACGATCGGACGCGAGAGGAGTACTCGCGTGTTGCACGTGAGCTGGATGCTCTCGTAGATTCAGGGCAAGTGACTCGCGAACAGGCGAACCGACGCCTGGCTGGATTCAAGGAGCGCTTGACCGAAGAAGTTGCGCGCTCAGAAGATCAAGAAAAGCGCCGCAGGGGTCCCCGCGACGAAGAGGCGCTCAGGGAAATTGAGCAGGCTGCCCAGAGGCTAGAAGCCGCCGTCGAGTCAGGGCGAGTCAGCCGTGAGGACGCGAACCGGCGTATGGCAGGGTTCAGCCGCCGGCAGGTCGAAGAGCAAGCGCGTCGCGGCGAAGCGCGCACGGATAGCAACCCGCGCCTGGAGTATGAGCGTGCTGCCCAGGCACTTGAGGCAGCCGTAGAGTCAGGTCGCATCAGCGCTGAAGATGCCAAGAAGAGGATGGCCGCACTCAAGGCGCGGATGGCGCAGGCCGACCCGCACCGTGGAGAAGGCCGCAGGGTGCGCGCCGAGTCTGATGTGCTTGTCGACAACGACGTTCAGCGCACTCGCCGCGAGGAGTACGCTTTGATCGAGCGCAAGGTCAAGGCCGGAGTCGAAGCCGGAACGATCACTCTTGATGAAGGTAAACGCAAGCTCCTGGAAGCCCGTGCCCGCCTGTTCCCGGCGCCCAGCGAAGGTACCGGCAGAGGCGGTGCCCGCAGGGATGGCGCCCGCGACTCTGTCCGCTAAACCACCACTCAAGTCGGCGGTACAGAATCAGGTTCCCCGTCACCGCTTGGAGCACGCTCCATCCGGTGGCGGGGAACCTGATTCTGTATCGCCGTTTCTGCCCCGGGAGCCTGTAGGTGTCCCCGTAGCCCTGTTTTGATGACTTCAACGCTCTAGGGCCGTAACCGGCCGGGCATGCGACAATATGTGCCGGAGAGGTACATGATGAAGTCCGCCAAAGCTCGAAACTCACAGCTCATCCTCACGACCCTGATACTGGTGGGGGCGATTGCGGCCGTCCTTATGCTGCGGGGTCCCGGCGAGTTAGGGGACACGGCACATGCGGCGGGGGTGGCGACACCGACTGGGGATCATGTGGACCGCTCGCGCTTGAGCGACTTGCAACCGACTGGGGCTGTTGAGACACGCAGCGTAGTGGAGACAGCAAAGGCGCTGGATCAACCGGTGAAACCCGGATCCGTTGCCCCCGTGCAGCTTCCCCTGGACACCGAGGGTGCGACGCGAATCCACGTCCAGTTGGTGGACGAAGAGGGTCAGCCAGTGCACCTCGCCGGCGTCGATATCACCACCCAATGCTGGCTGGAGGACACCGGTGAGATCTACCGCTACCCACTGCGGACCAACGATCGCGGCCGCGCATCAATCGCCTTTGGAGGCATGGTGCACGTGGACTGGTTCACACACGAACCCGCCGCGGGCTCCGAGCTTTCCTATCTCTATCAGGAATGCCATGACGACATCGAAGCGGGGGCTGAGTGGGAGACGGAGCTGACGCTCTCACTCGGCGGGAAGGTGCATGGAAGAGTGCTCGATACCCTGGGTGAACCAGTCAGCGGTGTAGCCGTGCACGTCTTCCGCGACTACTACCCGGACGAGCTTTCCGGGGATTGGAAGCCGGGCCTCTTTCAAACTGTCACCGACCGCGCTGGCACATTCGCCTTCGAAAGCCTGCCTTCGAATGAATGGCGAATGGGGGTTCCACCCTTTGAATGGCTGCAGGTTGCACCCTCGCTGAACGACAGTGAGGAGGGCGTCACCTACTTCGAACTGGAGCCGGGGAGCGAGCTCAATGTCGGGGACCTGGTGGTGACCACTCTGGATAATCTTGATGTGCAGGTGATCGATTTCGACGGCAAACCCGTCGAGGGCGCGCAGCTGCACCTAGCGCCCCTTTCCCTGGACACCCCCGGGTTTCTACTCGTAGAGGAGGCCGATGAACTTGAGAGCTGGATGCGGGGGGACAGTCTCTCTCCAGATGCCGATGCCGTGGGAATTCCGTGGGCATACGGTGATTCGACGGGGATGACTGATGCAGACGGTCGCACGAGGCTGGCAGCCACATCGGGAACCTGGCGGCTTCTAGTTCATTGCACACGGAACGTCGGCACAAAGGCCCTGTTCAGCGAGGAGTTCACTGTTTATCTACCCCGTGAGCCCATGGTTGTGCGGGTGCCCGCGAGCTTCCAGGCCATCAGCGGGCGTGTGCTCGATCTTCAGGATCGCCCCGTTGCGGGGCTTCCGGTGGTCGCATCGGACACGGACCAACCCAACTTCCCGGGCATCGTTGCGGTAACGGATGCCCAGGGGGTCTTTAGGTTCGACAAGCTACCTCGCGGAAAGCCACTGTGGTTTCACCTGCTATTGGCGAAGACGCTGCCTGCTACTCACCGCGCTGTCCTGAGTGAGGACACCGCCGAAGAAGACACCGCCGAAGAGGCTAGCGACCCTGAAGCTCTCCACGTCTATCGGGTGCGCCAGAGCGCGACCTTGGACCTCGCGTTCACCTACATCCCGGAGGCCATGCGACGTGCGCGCGTGGAGGTTCTGGCGTTGCAGCTAGAGACCTTGGATCCCGCGCCAACCAAGGAGGAGCGAGGCATGGCGGACCGTCTGCGTGAACAGCCGCTCTATTCGCGAGTCATCGAACGACAGCGGAGCGCTCTCCACATGGAAGGGCTGCTCCCGGGCACCTATCGCGTGCGCGTCATGGTTCCGACCAGCACCGGGGCCTTCAATCAGTCGAATGGAGCACCGTTGACCGAGTTCACCCCCTGGGCAAGCCGTGTGTTTCAAACGGGCGAGTCGGGACAGAGTTTCGAGCTCGATTTCTCCACCTATGAGTTCCCCGAACCCGAGCCTGGAGTGACCTGGGGTGGTCGAATTCAGACGGTCGAGACAGGCGCGGACGTGGGGCAGGTTTGGATGACTCTCAAGGGGAAGGGTTGGAGTCGTAGCCTTTGGTCCTCGCGCACAGGCGAATTCAGCATTACCTGCCCGGACAAGCCCTTTGTCCTCTTGCTGGGGGCCAGGGGATACGCCTACTACGCCGAAGAAATGGCGACAGCTGGATCCCTAGGCAGCGACGTGCGCATCCTCCTTGAGAGTTGCAAGACCAGCGTGGACCTGCGCTTTCAAACCCGAGACGGCGAACCGCTTCCCCAGACAATGGTCCGAGTCTTTGACGAATCTGGTGAGCCCGCCCACTTCAACTCCGGGAGTCGGATCTGGAATAGCCGCGGCTGGTCTAGCCGCGAAACTCCGTTGATCATCAGTAGCCTGAGACCCGGCCGTTACCAACTCCAGCCCAGCCTCGATGGCTTCGACCTTGCGGAGCAGTGGGTCACGGTGCGCGACACGAGTGAACTCCAACCAGTCACAGTCGAGTTCCCCTATAGCGCCGACGAACTGCGCGAAATGGTGCGGAAGTACCAGGGTGAGTAGATGAGCGGCCGTCCAAGGGGTAAGTCGCAGCTCGCACTCCTGGTGCTCTTCCTACTTGGGATTGCCGCCATCGGATTCTTGCTGCGCCGAGGGAATACGCCCGCGCAGATCCCCGGTCACTTGAAGCCCGTTGCCGGCGCGGTGGACATGGTTGCAAGCTCAGCGCTGTCACTGTCGACACCCGATCGTGAAGCGCTTGCCGACGCACTCAAGCGGGACGCAACAGGCAGGGCTCCGATCAATGACTCCGGTCGAAGGATTGAGGTCCCACTCGATACGAAGGGTGCATCTCACCTGCGTGCGCTCATCCTGAAGGAGCGAGAAGGCTAGTCCCCCTCGCTTTAGCAAACCACGCGATCCTTACTTCGGCTCGGCCTTACTTCGGCTCGGCCTTACTTCGGCTCGGGCTTACTTCGGCTCGACCCAGCGGACCTTGCCATCGTCGCTCAGGAACTCAAGCCGTGCGGATCCATCAAAGCCCTGGATGAGCTGGGCGCGAGTGATGCCGTTCGCGTCTTCCGAAGCGAAGGCGGGCATGCCGTTCATGGGGACGATCAGGCCCAGGCGCGGAAGGCCTTGGGCGTCGAAGAGTATGCTGCTCGTGTTCTCGTTCTGGTCGATGCCTTGCAAGCTGCGGATCTTTCCCTTCTTGTCGAAGGTCGTGAACTGCGATTGACCCGACGCGAGGAATTCCATGCCCATGCGCTTCATGCCCGCCTCATCGAGGGCATAGAAACCAGTCGAACCATCGAGCTGCACTGAAACGCGCGCTCCCTGGTTGAGGTTGTCGCCGGTTAACTCCAGCTTTGACGCGCCGCCACTGTCGAGTCCCAGGTACGCGCCACGGCGACCATCGCGCACTAGGATGCCCGGTCCCGATAGAGTCAACAGGGCCGTGCGCGACTCCTTGTGCAGGTGGAGTTGGGGGTCGCCCTTGCCGTTGACCTCCAGGGCGCCAACCTCATTGTCATCCGCATCCACGAGCACGATGCGCTTGGCCCGAATCTCGTCCCGGGCGGGGGCCGCGGAAGCTCCGCTGCTTGCCGGCGCCATGGCCGAGAGTCCCAGACTGCCCACAAGCGCGAGCCCCAACCCCAGGGCTCCCAACCGCCAACGGCGCGCCTCGGCTTCCAATCGGTTCATGCGTGCGCGGAGGTCTTGGGATTCCTGGGCGATGTCTGTGGTCATGGTCGTGGAGTTTTCGGGGGGAGGCTTGGGGCGGAGCACTGGGCGCGGGTCGAATCAGGCGGAGGCGGCGCGAGCCAGCTCAAGCACCTCGAGCTGCGCCGCATGGCGCCCCTCGTTCTCCTCCGCGTTGACGGAGTCGAGGCCGTCGCCGTAGGTCGCGCGCTGCTCCTCGGTGTAGGCGCGACGGTCGTAGCCGTGCTGATCCCTGAAGTCGCGCAGGAAGTGATTCCTTTTACGGTCCAGGCCATCCTGGCGTTTGACCCAAGTGGCGAGGAGCCCCGAAAGGCCCTCCATAGTCGCCTCGGATGGAGTCCCGGGGAAGAGGTGTCCAAAGGCCGCGCGGCCCTCCTCGGATTGTTCCAGGTCGACCTGGGCGCCGTGCCCAAGGCCGCAATTCCCGGGGCCCGCTTCCTTGTCTAAATCGGCTCCCGCCAGGCTCGCGACTCCGGCCTGCTTGCCTCGGCTGCGATAGACCGCTTCCTGGAGCAGTCTCTCGGCCGCCTCTAGTTCTTTGTTCTCCATAGGACCGATCAGTATAGCGCCGATTCCCGGGAAAGATGCCCCCGCCCGTTACCACTGCCCTGGCCCCACAGTGCAGCATGGAGCCATGGAACCGCTGCGCTTCACCGCCGAGCATCTGACCCGTCCCTCGCCCTCGGGCATCGATGTGGAGACGACCCTGGAACACTTCGCGATCCTGACCTATTGCGTAGATCCAGAGGTGTTGCGGGGACATCTGCATCCGCGCTATGAGCCGGATTGCATCGTCGATTCGAAGGGCAACCAGAAGGCGCTGATCTCGGTCGTGCCTTTCCTGGACCTGGACTTCCGTTTCAGCAACTGCCCCTGGCCGCGCTTCCGGTTCGCCCAGACGAACTATCGCGCCTACGTCACGGACACGGAGACGGGGGAACACGTGGCGTGGTTCTTTGGGACGAGCTTGGATACGCCCTTTGTCGCTGTCCCGCATCACCTCTGGAAGCTGCCCTGGTACGGGGGGCGGATCCAATTGGATGCGCGTTACGACTCGCAGGCGGGTCGATTCAAGTACTACTCGATGAAGACGGCCAGCAAGTGGGCCCCCGCTGAGCTCGAGTTGGAGGACTCCGGTGATGCGCTTGAGGAGCTCCAGGGCTTCCCGGACCTGGAGACTGGCCTGGTGTTGTTGACCCATCCAACAAAGGGCATTTTCTATCGAAGAGACGGCCGCCTTGGGAGTTATTCGATTTGGCACGATCGCCTGGAGATGACCCGGGGGAGCGCGATTGAAGCGAGCTTCGGCCTGCTCGATAATCTCGACCTCGTTTGCCTCGGAGATCTCTCGGGCATCCACAGTGTCTTGCTCCAGAAGTCGACCGACTTCACGATCTACCTCCCGCCGAAACCGGTCTGAAGCGCGCTGCCCCCGGCGCCGCACCACAATCATCCCATGGCTCCCACCCTCGACTTAGAAGCTCGGGCAACCCTGCGCAGTAAGTGTCGCCGGCTCGGTCACCACTTCCCCCAGACCCCGGCGAAGGCGCTCAGTGCCCTGGCACGTTGGTGTGAAGAGCGTGAGCTGACCTGGGACCACTACGGCGTGGGTCTAGTGCTCGAAGAGTTGGAGGCGGACATCGCCGGGCGCTTTGAGAAGCCCGCCGCGCTGTTCCTTCCGACGGGGACGATGGCCCAGCAGATCGCCCTGAAGTTATGGAGCGAAGAGGCCGGGACGAAGCGCATCGCCGTGCCTCCGCATTCACACCTGGAGTTGCACGAACACGACGCCCATACAGTCCTCTCTGGCCTGGATCCCCAGGCGTTGGGGGTCTTCGAGCGTGTGCCGACGGCGGCGGACCTCGCCGCCGTCGCGGACCCCCTTGCTGCCGTTTTGATCGAGCTACCCGCCCGCGAAATCGGCGGCAAGCTGCCCACCTGGGAGCAGCTCGAGGAGTTCGTCACCGCCGCCCGGGCCCGCAACATCCGCGTCCACCTCGACGGTGCCCGCGCCTTTGAAGCGGCCTCCGGCTACGGCTGTTCCCTGCCGGAATTGGGGGCGCTCTTCGATTCGATCTACATTTCCCTCTACAAGGGAATCGGTGGTTTCGCGGGGGCGATCCTGATGGGGGAGAAGGACTGGATCGAGGAAGCGCGCCTGTGGAAACGGCGCTTTGGCGGGGATCCGATCACCTTGCTGCCCTTTGCCGCGTCGGCCCACATGCATTTGGATTTGCGCGCGTCTCGCATGGATGACTACACCGCGCGTTCGCGGGAGCTAGCCCAGGCCTTTTCCGCCATCAAAGGCGTCACGGTCGATCCCCCGGAACCGCGTGTGAACATGATGCACCTTGTCTTGGATGCTCCACGGGACGCCGTGATCCAAGCCCGCGATGAAGTCGCCCAGGCGACGGGGCTCTGGCTCCTCAACGATCCCCGTACTTCCCTCGCTAGCGATCCTGCGGATAGCTCGCGCATCGAGCTTACGGTCGGTGACGCAACCTTGAGCGTTGCCGTCGAGGAAGCGGCGGCGGCACTCGCTGATCTTGTGCGACGCGCTCAGCTTTAGCTCTCCCGGGAGCGCCGTCCCCTCGATGCAATCTCCTCGATACCGTGTCGGCTTCCGGTGGCCTTTCCACCAGTGAGGGGATGCGGGACTGGTACGCTCACCTTGAGCGGTGATCACTGCCTACGCCTTTGGCAGCATCACGCAGGACATGATCGGCGTCGGCATTCGTGTTGTGCGCGGCAACGCCAGCGGTTTGGCACGGGCCACTACCGTTCCAACAGGCGCAGGTAATCGAAGCCAACCATGTAGCTCTTCTTGGCTGCAGGGTTTGCGCCAATCGTCTCAAGGGTCAATTGGTGTGCGCCTGCCGCTAGCGTGCGACGGTCTAGGACTAGGGCGCCCGTTGTCGCAACGCCGGGCGAGTCAAAAAGATCGAGGGGCCCGCCCAGGGCTTTGTTGTCGAGCCCTACGTTGATGATCGCGTAGTCGCCGGCGACGGTGAAGCTGACTTCGATGTCGTAGGTCCCCTCCGCCTCTACGTTGAACTCTAGTTCTAGTCGTGCGCGCGGCTTCGCGTTGCGCCAGAAGAGTTGTTCGGATCCGCTCCAGCGATCTCCGTTGAAACCCGACATGTTCTGGACGCCGACTTCTCCGCCCGAGGTGCGCAGGACGCGCATGGCCTCGCCTTCAATGGCGCCGGGAACTTTCCCTGTCGCATCGTCGATGGCTTCCTCTACACCCCGGTCCTTTCTCTCGCTAGAGCGGTTATAGACCTTGGGACGCAGGCCTTTCCATGTCGCTTCGTCGACGGTTGCGCGGCTTTGGACCAGGATGTTCCCACCGAGCATGCCGCCCACAAGGATGTCCGGTAGACCATCACCGTTCGCGTCCACGATGCTTAGCTGACGCCCAATTCCCGTATCGCCGTTGGCCAGGAACGGCATCCAATCCACACCCTCCGCGGTGCGCGTCAAGCGGAACCAATAGACCACTGCGCCCCCGTCCCAGAGCGGACTACCTTCGTGGTGAGAGTAGTAGGTCTTGCCGGTCACAATGTCCTTGAGGCCGTCGCCGTCCATGTCCACCAGACTGAGTGCGTGGGGTTCGCTGAAGACAACGCCGTACTTGTTGTGTTCGGGGAGGGATCCGACGATCAGGTGTTCCTCGAAGGCGCGCTGACCATCTTCAATTGTCTGCTCGTACCAGGCCACGCCGAAGTCATGGGCCGCGACGGTGGCGATCACATCCTGGTCGCCATCGCCGTCCACGTCGTAGGCGTACATGTCTGCCCCTCCGTAGGAACTGGTGAAGGCTGCGGCGTGGTGGATCCACTCGCCAGCTCCTGTGTCGACGGGCTGCTGGAACCAACCACCGGGATAGAGCACATCCTGGCGTCCGTCACCGTCGATATCACCCGCACCAAGCCCGTGGCCAAAGCGAATCTTCGTCTCCACGCTGGATACGGGCTGGAAGCTCCAGGTCTCAAAAGGCTTCTCCCCGTTGAACTCCAGGTAGCCAAAGCGTCCGTTCGTCGTGCAGAGCAACTCCGGCTGCCCATCGCCGTCTATATCCAGAAACTGGGGCGACTCGTTGGCGACCTTGTCGAAGACCTGATGCTTTATCCAGTGCTGGTCGAGCTGATCGATACCGGGGTGTTCGTAGACGAAGGCCGGCGTGCCGGGCAAACCAACAACCAAGAGATCTACGTTTCCATCGCCGTTGAAGTCATGGAGCCAGTTGAAGAAGTTGTCGGCGTAGAATTCCATGGGCTGCGGAACCACGGGGAGGATCTCCACGGCAATCTTGAACTCAGGACCAGCAAACCAATAGGGACCGTAGATCAAGTCCACCTGGCCATCACCGTTCACATCGCCGAAGCCTGCCCCCTCCGAGAAGTAAACATCGCTGAGCTGCGTGCGCTCGAAGCTGAGGATTTGATGCTCGTCAGCGGAAGGATTGGAAGCGAGCAGTAGGCCACTGGCGACAAGGACAGAAAGCTTGATCGTCTTGGAGTGCATGGAGACGAATATACCGGCCCCCCACATTCTCTGCTACATCCGGCGGTTAGGTGGGAACCTGATCCAATCGAGAACCGCCGGACCGCGTTGAGCAGTGGCGCACTCGGCTCTCGGCAATCTGCGCCTGGGTCGCACGAGGACTCAGACGGGGTGCCAGCAGAGTGAGTGCAGCATGTGAATGCTCGCCAAATGATGATCGTCGTGATCTGCCTGGAAGAGACACATGTCGACCAATCGCATCGGTGTTCCGAGCCGAGGGTGCAGGGCGCAGCGTGCAAAGTCCTCGGTGGACAGCTGGGCCAATCGGCCAACATAGTCTCCGCGTACACGGCGGAACTCCGCGAGGATGGTCTCTAAATCAACTTGATCATGCTCGGCTGCATCCGTCGCAGCATTCGACATGTCCGCAGGTCTCAGCGTTTCGGTTCCGTTCATGAACTCTTCTAAGCGGCCCTGGAAGAGCGCTTCTAAGTCCACGAGATGTCCGCCGTGGCGTTGGGGAGACCAGGCCCCTTCCTTCGGACTCGTCAACCTATCCGGCGCAAACCGCCTAAGCTCTTCTTCCAAGCGAACTGGCGTTCCGCGCAGGCGCGCGAGCAGCGACGGATACAGTTCCACCGGGAAAGCAAAGGACCAGGTACGCTCGATCCAGGGTTGTTGGGGAGGGTGTGCCGTCATTGCTACAGCCTGGGTAGAGAATACCCAGGCTGTCTGCTTGTTCCCATTCCGTGCAGCACGGATACAGATGTCTGACCGCGTTTCGATCGCCTAGATCAGTCCTGTAGGTCTGCAAGTGCGATAGGAAACCTCTCGAAGGAGTACAGGTTGAGTCGCACCCCAGGTTGCACTCTACGCTCGAGCCAACACCCAAGTCGCCATTGCGCGCTTGCCATGCACGATGGTGGTCTTGAAGGGATCGATGCGCCGCGCCTTCAGGTCTTCTTCAAGCTCGGCCAGAAAGGCTTCATCGATGAGAAAGCGCGTATCTCCATCGGGTTGTAGCTGGGATCCAATCTCGCCCCGCTGATCCGGTGGAATTCCCAGCAAGGATGCTGTCCGGACAAAGAGCACGCCCTCTGGCGCGAGCATCTCCCAGCAGCCACGGAGCATTTCCTCAAAGTGCTCGCGGTCCCGCGCGAAATGCAGCACCGCGTTGCAGATCACGAAGTCGAAGGTGCCCGCTTCGAAACTCAGATCCTCGGCTGCCTCGACCCGGATGTTCTCCGCGGGTAGTTCGGACCTCAGCTCAGCGCACAGTGTTTGCGCCTGCCGAACCCGCTCCTCACTTACATCCGCTGCATACACGTCGTGCCCCGCGCCAAGGAAGTAGCGCAGGTTTCGCCCACTTCCGCAGCCCACATCCAATATGCGGGCACCTTTGCCAATCCTGCCGCGCATGACTTGGTCAAGGACGTAGATGTCCGTGCCCTTAAGGTGTTCCAGTCCGTTCGACATCGACCTGTTCAGGGTGTTGCCCCGGACTTCTTCAGGGTGTGCAACCTGCGGTGGTAGGCCGCCCCCAGGCGATTGCGCGAGAGCATCCCAAGGACGTGGCGTTCATCCTCGCTGGAAACAATCGGAAGCTCGTGCAATCCGTGCTCATTCAGAATCCTAAGGGCGTCATTCAACGACTCTTCCGGGCGAATCGTCACGACGTTGTCGACCATGAAGTCGCGCACGATGACGAGATCCGCAACACCTGTTTCCTGGAATAAGCGGCGCATGTCCGTAAGAGAGAAAATCCCCACCAATTGCTCCTCTCGATTCACGACGGGAAAATAGGAGCAGTGCGTCGTGGAGACAATTTCCAAGGCCTTGCGCAGGGTCGTGTTTTCAGAGACAAGCTGTGCCTGCGGCGCGTCATTTAGTAGATCTTGCACTGTCATGCTTTCGAGCACATCGACGACGAAGTCTCCGGCATGCGCTGGCGAATCAACCATGCTGTCGACTTGCGTGTCGTAGATGGTCCAGCGCCGCGAGAGCATCAGGTGCACGACTGAAACCAACATCAGCGGCGCCAGCAAGCCGTAGCCGCCGGTCATCTCGCACACGATCAAAATGGCCGCGATCGGAGTCTTTGCCACGCCCGCGAAGAATCCGGCCATGCCGACCAGTGCGAAGGCCGCAGGCAAGACGCCCAGGTCGGGGAACCAACTCGCCGCGGCCTGCCCGACGATCGCACCCAAGAGCCCACCGATCGCTAGGGACGGCGCAAACACACCGCCGGAACCACCGGTTGCAATGGAGAAGCTCGTGGACAGGATCTTGCCTACCACGAGCATGGCCATCAGCCCGATGGACATGGAGCTGGCAATTGATCCCTCCATCAAGCCATAGCCTCCAAAGAGCACACCGAATCCGCCGGCGAAGGGGGCCAAGGCCAGGGCGATGCCCGCCGTCAACAACCCCCCGAGTCCCGGTCGCGTCCAAACCGGAAGCACGGGGATGCGTTTGAAGCCCGCGTGGACGCCTTCGAAAGTGCGCACATAGAGAAAGCTCACCAGGGTGCACAGGAGCGCGAGACCGAGGTACAGCAGTAGCTCGCGGGGATCATTCAAGGTCAGGCGATCGAGTAGTCCGCGCTCGATCTGGATGGCTTTCGTGGCTCCTCCGCTAATCGTTTCAAAGGTCGTGTACCCAACGATCGATGCGATCACGCAGGGGATGATCGCATCGCCTTCGAACTCTGGCTTGCGGTAGAGCACCTCCGGCGCAAACAGCGCGCCGCCCATGGGGGCCGAGAAGAGGGCGCCGATGCCCGCACTGGAACCAGCCAAGAGGAAGATGCGTCGCTCCTTCTCGGAGAGGTGCAGGAAGTCGGAGATCGCGCTGCCGATGCCACTTCCGATCTGCGCCACGGGGCCCTCCTGTCCCGCGGAACCACCGGTGCTAATCGTCAGGGCGCTGGTCAACGCCTTCAGTCCAATCACGCGCCGTCGCACCTTGCCGCCCAGGGTGTGGAAGGAGCGAATCATCTGCTCCGTGCCATGACCTTCGGCCTCGGGGGCGAAGCGTTGGGTCAGCCAGCCGACCACCAAGCCGCCGATGGGCAGGATCAGGAGCACCAGCCAAGCTCGGCCGCCAAGGCCGCCACCGACGCTCCCCAATCCTTCCGTGTCCACGCCAACCGCGGGCGTGAGGAGGTGCGAGCCCAGGAAATGCAGGAGCTTGTGGAAACCAAAAGCCACTACCCCACCGATCACTCCGATCAAACTGGAGAGACCGATCCATTTACCCACGGAGCCCAACTCGTCCAGTCCCAGGGCGCGTAGCAGTAGAGAGGCCTGTTTGGCTCCTCTCTTGAATCCATCCTTGCTGCGCTGCTTCGGTGACATGGCGCGGAAGAGTAGCACTCGAAGAGCGTCGGGTCGGCGTCCTCGACGGGTCTCTGGAGAAAGAAGTTCGGGTTCCTTCCCGGGACCGAAGCGACCAAGTCCCAACGATTCTGAGACACGGCTGGAGATCTGGCCCCTAATGGGTCGATGCCATGCCTCGGGCGAACGATACGCCCGGCCTCACACCATGGATTTGTCACACCTCGAGCCCTCGGGCTCCCGAAGCCAGCCGGCGACCAAGACCCCCAAGAGCCGTAGCCTCGCCCGGCGCGCATCCATCGGGATGTTCCGTGGACTGAGCGCTGGCTTTCGAAGCATCAGCAACATGCCCCCGGGTCGCTACATGCGGCGCCGTCTGCTGGCTTCGATTCACTACGCGAAGAAGGGCGTCCAGATCGCCGACCAGCGTTTCGAGGGACTGTCGATCGTCTTCCTGACGGACCTGCACGCGGGCCACGTTCTGTCCTCCGACGATCTTGTGAAGATCTTCGGACACATTAACGATCAGAAGCCCGACTTGATCTGCTTCGGCGGCGACATGATCGACGCGCGGCCCCAGGAAATGGACCTCCTGCGGCGCCCGCTAGCAATGCTTCGCCCGCGCCTGGGAATGTATGCCGTCGCGGGGAACCACGAATACCAGGCCTTCGATCGCATCGAGCGCTTCTACGCCATACTCAAAGAGTGTGGCGTCACACCCCTCCACAACAGTGGTGTCCGAATCAAGACAGGATCGTCGTCCATCTGGTTGGGTGGGGTCGACGATGCAACGGAGGGGGAGCCGAGTGTCAGCGCCGCTCTGGAGGGCCGCGAAGAGGGCGAGCCGACTGTGTTGCTTTCGCACCATCCGGATGTCTTTCCTATTGCTGAAAAGCGTGGAGTCGATCTACAGCTCTCGGGTCACACCCATGGCGGTCAGATCTCGCTACTCGGCTGGAAGCCCCTGAAGCACAGCAAGCGCGGCTACGTCGCCGGGGCGTACTGGCGCGGATCGAGTGCCCTGTATGTCAGCAAGGGCGTGGGCGTGACCGCGTTGCCCTTCCGCATCGGAGTCAGTGCGGAGGTCCCGCTATTCGACCTCCGTCCGGCGACACAGGAAGCGCACGACGACTGGTGCAATCGCGATTTTGAGGTGCTCTCCCCCGCTGGGAATGGAGTGCCGGACGCACCGGGCACCGCAGTATTCCTGGGTCTCGAGGAGCCAGAGAGCCCCTTGCCCGCGAAAAAGGTGGAAGAGGAAGTTAGCGAGCCGAGCTTCCACGATTCGGCCCAATAGCCCGCACAAACACCATTATCCGGCAGAACAGAATCCGGTTCCGTACCCGCGCTTACCTGCGCGGCTGATCGTCGTCCCAGAGCCGATCGCGGTCCTGTTCCAGTTCACGCAAGACGCGGCGTAGGACAGCATGTCCATTCCCGGCCATGAAGATCGCGTCGAAATTGAGCTGGCAGACCGCACACACCGGGCGCGTTCCTCTGTAGCTCATGATGTCCGGCTGGTGATCCAAGGTGACGTCCTCGATGCCGTAGGACTCCGCATCAATCGGTGTCCCGTCCTCCTGAAAGCCGAAGAAGACCTTCACTTCGGCAGGGCTACGGCGGCAGAGGAAGCAGCGGTCTTCGTTGCCGGCTCGGTCGAGGGCGTCGAAGTACTCTTGGAATTTGTCGTGGAGGGACATCATGGCAGTTTCCATCCCTATGGCAGCTCCAGGGAGCGGTTTCCGGGATTCACAGGGTACTGACAGTTAGGGGGGGTGTGGAGGGGGTTGGGGCCCGTGGGCTGATTCAGGTCAGTTCCGAGAGGGCGGGCACTTCGACGGCCAGGGGCTCCTCGGGATCATCGGTCAGGCGGTAGATCAAGGGGATGACTCGGTCACCAACTCGGCGGCGCAAATCGTCCAATTCGGCACCCAGGGAGCCTTTTCCGGGACGCGGTGCCTCGGTGCAGATGGCGGCCACAAGGTTGCCGTCAAAGGTGCGGCCCAGGGCGCGTACGAAACGCCCGCCGTGGGCCTCCCCATGGCGCCCGACCTCGACGATCTCTTCGCCGATGAGTTCCGCGGCTTCGCGCTTTAAGTGGTCGAGGATGAAATCTGTTCGCGCTTCGTCATAGAGACGTTCTAAGTCGGGCTGCACGAATTCCTCCAAGACCCGCGCCCCGCGACCCGCTTCGATCAAGGACAGGTTCGGCTGCACATGCCGAAAGTGGAAGGCCACGAAGCGATCGGAGATGCGATAGGTGCCCTTGCGCGAACGCAGGGGATCGGGGTCCGTCAGGGGGATCTCGCGCTCCACCAGGCGTAGCTCCCGCAGGGTCGAGAGGTAGCGATTTGCGGTGGTGGAGTCGATTCCGACGGATAGCGCGATGTCGCCCACGCGCTCCGATCCGCGGGCCACCGCCGCCAGGATCGAGTTGTAGGTGGTTGGGCTATGGAGCTCCGTCCTCAGCAGGAACTGCACCTCGTCAAAGAGATACCCCTCCGGTCGTAGGATCTCCCGCATCAGGTTGTCGTCCAGGGAGCGGTCCTCCCGGAAGCGACGCAGGTATGCAGGCATCCCCCCCAGGATCCCGTAGGCCGCAATGCGGTCCGAAAGGGGCCAATGGGGGAAGAATGCCAGGGTGTCACGCGGCGTGAGCGGCTCCAACCGTCGCTGCGCCGTGCGCCTCCCAAAGAGCGGCGAAGTCTCCGCCAGCACCTCCTTCTCCATGAAGGAAACCTGGCTGCCGCAGAGGATCAGCATAATGTTCGAGTTCTTGCCGCGCGTGTCCCAGAAGCGCTGAACCAGGGACGGCAAGCCCTTGTTCGCCTCGCAGAGGTAGGGGAATTCGTCCAGAACGATAATCAGCCGCTCATCGCCCGCGCGCTCAGCCGCATAGCCCAGGGCTGCGCCCCAGTCTGGGAACTCCAGGGACTCCACCAGGGAATCCGTGAGCCCCTCTCCGAGGGCTTGGCGGAAGGCGGATAGGTTGTCCTTGTCGCGTACCTGGGCGGCCAAAAAGTAGACCGCACGCCGCTGGCGACAGAGATTCTGGAGCAGCTCGGTCTTTCCGACCCGCCGGCGGCCATAGAGGACGAAGAGCTCGGGACGGCCCGAGTCGGCCAGTTCATGCAGCACGGCGAGCTCTCGGTCTCGGCCTAGGAAATCAGTGGGCATGGGATGTTTATAACGCGAAGTATTATACGATCAAGTATAATAATCGCATGGCGAATGCCTGCCGAGGCACCGCCAGCGGGCTCTACACTGCCTCTCCTCCACCTGAGAGATGGCTCCAGTGACAACTTCCCCCAAGAAAACACCCGCCTGGCTCCTGGCCCTGGGCCGTGAAGAGCCGCCGGCGGAAGTCGACCTCGAGTCGGGCCGCTACCGCCTCAAGAAGATCTTCAAGCACGACTTCTTCGCCTTCACGGCGCGCTACGATCGCACCCAGCCGGACCAGGAGTTCGACGTGGTATTGAAGGTGGGGCGCAAGGCTTGGATGTTCTTCGTACCCCTCGGGTGGATCGGCCGACTGCATGCCTGGCACGAATCGCGCGTGCTCCAGAGGGTGGACGATCTGGA
>JBLHLB010000041.1:0-18971 GCA_047618505.1 Planctomycetota bacterium | reverse complement strand
GGGCCAGAACGACGAGTGGCTCAGTCCATCGATGATGCGCCCAAGGGCGAGATCCCCATCGGCCATGCAAGCATCCGGCGTTGGCGCTCCCGCGGAGGTTCCGCTGGTGTGGTCATTCGGCAGGCAAATCAAGGTGAGCTGCGGATAGCTGCCAGCCTTTTCTGCGGCGGCTAGGTCCTCCAACACAACATCGGCGCGGTACTGGTCCGGGACCGACATGTTCCACCCGACGTAACGTGTCGGCGAGTAGGGGATCAGCGAGGGCACAACTGGCTCGCACCCGAAGACCACAGCGTCGCTCTCCCCGCGCCAAGTGTCGTAGCAGGCCTTGAACCCCGGCTGTCCGGACTTGGTCGTGTCGGCCCAGGACACGCGCGGCTGACAGAATTCCCCGTAGTTGCGCAGGCTCACTCCCGCTTTGATGGCGTGGTCCCAAAGGAACCCCGCCGGTGAGTAGGCCAGGGCATCCTTGTCATCCTCGGTCATGCCGTCGGGGTAGCTCCGCGGCCAACCGGCGAAGCTGCGTTCCAAGTAGTCCGATCCAAAGGCGGAGGTGGACCAGTTGTGACCATCAGCGCTCAGGATCCCCGCGCAGTAGGTGTTGTCGAGCAACACGAACTGCCGCGCCAGGGCGTGCTGATTCGGCGTGACCGTTTCCCCGAAGATGCACAGGCTGGCATCGCCGTTGCCCTCAGCCATGTCGCCGAGTACCTGATCGTAGGTACGGTTCTCCTTGATGACGTAGACCACGTGCTCGATCAAGCTCGGCTCACCGATGCGTGCGGGGATCGCCACCGGCGCCATGCGCATTCTGGGCGGTGCTAGCGCTGCTTCGATCGCCGGTCGCCGCAGGTTCGCATCTACTTGGCCTGAGAGCTCCGCAAGCTCTGCGGCATCCGGCAAGGGGCTTAAGGTGACGCTACCGTGGTACTGGTGCGTGTTGAATTCGTTGCCGAGTTCCCCATCCCGTTCACGCCCTGGGCCGATGCCTTTGATGTTGGCGACGGCGAGTTGGTTGCGTTCTTCATCGAAGGCTATGGCTCCCGGGAACCAGCCCACGGGAATCATGCCCAGGACGCCGGACTCCCCGCGCTCCTCCGGGTCGAACTCCAGGACTGCGATGGCGTTCTGCGTACCGTTCGCAACGAAGAGGCGCTTGCCAGAGGAATCAAAGGCCAGGGCATTGGGTGTCGCGCTCAGGAGATCCGAGGGCTTTGAGCGGCACCAAATCGTCTCGACAAAGGCCCCGGTCTCCGCATCCAGAACGGTCAGGTAATCACTCCCCGCGTTCGCGCAAACCACAAAGCGCCCGTCGGGGGAAACGGCCAAGGCCGAGGCATGCAGCCCGGTTTCGACCTCGCTGCTCTCTCCGCTGATCAAGTCGATCACCGTCACGGATCCGCTGTTCGCGATGCCCGTGGCCGGATCGATGAGTACTTCCGTGCCGCGCCCCGCGGGACCGGTCACATCACCGGCGACAGGTCGACGCCCTCCCCAGTTGCTAACGAATGCCCGCGTACCCTGAACCACAACATCAAAGGGCGCGACGCCCACAGGGAAGGTCCCGAGGATTTCGCCGCTGGCAAGGTCGAGCTGCAAGAGCGAGTTCGAGAGGTTGCCGCACACCAGCAGTTGGCTACCGCCCGCGGCAAAGGCTAGGCCGCTGGGGATCTCTGCCGCGCGCCGTGGTGCGTTGGCTGCGGGCAGAGCGATGCTATGGGAAGGCGAGACCGTTCCATCCAGAGCCACCCGGAACACCTTGATCGAACCATTGACGTTCGAGAGGTAAACCTCCCCGCCTGACTGCGACACCAGCAAGCCCGTATAGGACAATTGCCCATTACGGTCGGGGTCGAGGATGTGATCGGAAACCGGTGTGGTCGGCGGACTGCTTTGTCCCTCGGCCGGAAGTGCGACCCTCTGAAGAACCTCACCGCTGGCCGCATCGAGCACAACCAGCTCCGCCGTCTTACCGGATACATAAAGCCTGTCTCCATCCGCCGATAGAGCGATGACCTGCGGGCGCATCCCCGGCAGATCCACCGAGATCCCGTGGGGCGTCAGGAGTTGATTGACCGGCGTCATCCTGCTCCCGTCCTCCAACACTCCGACCGGGTCTATAGGCGCACGCGGCGCATCCAAGTCACGCCCTTGGCAGGCAGCAGTGATCGTTACAAGGAGGGTCGCGAAGGGGAGGAGTTTATTCATCGTGCCCAGAGTCATCGGCAAAGGTCCAGACAGAGTCAAGGATGGAGTGAGCATGACCCGGCGATCCCCCCATCCTCGGTGATGCGCTGCATGTATGGGGTCGTGCCGTGCCCGCCGCACCAAAGCCGCCGTGTCTTGTTTCGCAACGGCTCCCAAGACCTATTTGCGAGTAGAAGAAGCGTTAGGCCTATCGCCGTTGCGTTACCTATTCCACGAGCCCGTTCCCCTTGGAGTCGAGCCCCCAACTGTCCCGGAGTTCCAGCGATCCTCCCGGGAAGAAAGCACAGGTAGCAGCGCCCTAAATTCAACCGGTAGGTTGACGGTGAATGAACCCCTTTGTTCCAGAGAGTGTTCATCTCAATCCTTGCCCCGCAGGAAACATATGCAACAGCACTCCATAGCGCGCTCCGCCCCTGAACCTCCTCGCAACCGGCTCCCTTGGCAGCCAAGTTCTCGCCACAGAGTTCTTCTTCATCCCCGAACTTGGCAACCGAGCCGACTCGAAAATAGGCTTCACCCAGGCCGTCTTCATCGACCCCGCAAGCGGTCGCTCTAGCCTCAGTGGTCCGAGCGCAGGCTTACTGCTCGACCGTTCCTTCTAGGGGTCTAAGCTCGGCGCGAGACTAGTCCCACCAGAGCCGTAGCGTCTTTTCACGCCGCAGGTTCTCCGCGATACCTTCGACCGCAACGCGCGCAATTTCCAGCGACGATGCGTTCTCCATTGCGTCGAGGTCGTCGACCTCGTCGGTGATCTCAGGGCAGAACAGCAATACTTCCTCGGCGAAGGTGTGGAGTTGCTTGGGGAGCTCCTGGAAGTGGAGCGTCACGTTTGACGTGCCCACGTCCACAACGTCGAACTTGGAGAAGACGCGCCAGGCATCTAGCCGCGCGAGGATCTCCAGTGTGCTGGGGGTGCCGTCGGGGCCGGCGGTTTGGGTTTCGCGGATCGTCGCGTCCGGACCCTCGATCGGATGGCGGCGGAAGCGGCGCAGTTCGGCCTGGATGTTCGGGCTGAAGCCGTCGTCCGGTGGAGTGCCGAGACGGCGCGTGGGATTCACGTCGACCTCACGAATCAGAACGGCCTCCGTGTGCACGGTTCCCGGTCCGTAGCGCACCGAAAGGAACTGCTCGATCTCTACCAGAACGCTCTTGGCTTGGTTCCTTGCGGCCGCAACGTCTTCGGCCTTGAGCATCAGGTCGACGCGCTCGCCTTCCTTGGTGTTGGCGAAGAGGGCGCTAACGATGTCGCCACGCTCATCCGTCAACCGTTCAAAGGAGGAGACCAGTTGGTGGAGCTCTCTGGAGTCCCTGGTCTGGATGCGGAGTTGGCAAGAGCAGTCGTAGATTTGAGGCATGTCGTCCCGTGGGGCACGGAGGGGAGGGCATGCGGGCTATCGGCTGTTTTTCCGGGGGGCTTTAGGGGTTGAAGCGGGCTGGTGCGGCCCAGCTACTCTTCGCCAGTAGTGCCCAGTTTAATCATCAGCTGTCGCTCGCCCTCGGGCCCCATGGACCAATCCTCATTGCTCATGAAAAGTGAGCTCAGGGCTTCCGTATGGCCATCGATCAGGATCTGCAGCTCGTCCGGCGACTCGAAGGTATAGCGTTCCCCGCCAAGGACGATGACGCCTGCCATGAATTGGCCCGTCGCGATATCACCGCGGATCCCCTCGATAAACTGGAACTGGGCGCCGCCCCGCAGAAAGTTGGGCGGGATTTCTCCTATTTGCACTTCAAAGGTCTGGGTGGTTTCGTTCGTCCGGAGTACGCCGTCTTCGTCAGACCCCATGTCCGCCATGAAGCGCAGGGAGAGAGCTTGTCCGAAGGTGTGCAGTTCGTCGACCTTGAAGCGTTCCGGGGCACGGCCCTCGATGAGAATCATGGTCGTGCCGCCGCTAGGGGCGAGTTGGCTCCAGCTGGCGGAGAAGTGTTCCGGGGCCTCCAGGTAGAGGTCACTGACCGCGGTGCGTGCGCGCTCCAGGGCCTCGCGACCACCAAACTCCAGGGCTTCTCCATTCGCGAGAATCATGCCCGCATAGATGCCCCCGTCGCCCACGGCCTCGAGCACGATGGGGGCCAGCTCGTTCCCGGGAAAGAGCGCGACCACATGGGCTTCGAGCAGCGCTTCGGGGCTTAGTCGTTGTCGGTGCCCACTCCATCGACCGGATCGCCCAGCTTCGACGGACAGCTCGCCCATGACGAGGCGGACGTCCGTCGCACCCTGGTCTCGAACCGTGATATTGAAGGTTACGTCCGACTCCACTACGCGGACTGTTGGCGTGCGAACGACAAAGCCAGCTACCCCCGTCGGCACGGACGCTTCGGCTTGGCCGCTGAGTAGGACGACCTCATCGTCACCCACCAATTCGAGCGTTGCCGGGCCAGCTACATCCAAGGTAGCGCCACTGTCGAAGGCCAGAACCGTATCGCCCGCGGGCAATTCCACCAGCCCAGTGCCAAGGCGCGAGGGCGCTAAGTTGCCGTCATCGGGCGTGGCCCACACGAAGGGTTCGTCATTGGGTTGCAGTCCGCTCGGCTTCGATTTGCCGCCGAACTGCACGCCCACCGAGAAGGCTAGGGCGGCGGCGACGAGGGACAGGCCCGCGAGCCTCCGAAGGGGTCGCCCGCTGCCGCCGGACTTCAAACTCGCCGCCGGCGTAAACTCATCCTCGCCACTTTCACGCTGCAAACGCTCCAGCGTGCGGACGATGAAGTGTTCTTCGGTCGGGGCCAGGGCCTCCGAGCTACGCAGGGCACGATCCGTCTGCAGGTCGTCCAGGAAGACATCGCGCAGCTCCGTATCGTCCACCCAATCCACGAGGCGTTCGCCCTCTTTGGGAGTCAACGTGTCCCCGGAAACAAAGCGGATCCAAAGGCGTTGTTCGTTGTGGTCGTCGCTGCTCATGTTCAGTCGTCCCCTCGTTCGCCTTCGACACAGGTCCGTAGGATTCCACGCAGGCGTAGGAGAGACATGCGCACCGCCGCGCCGCCGCGTTTGCCGTCCTGGGCGATGGCCTCGGCGGATTCGCCGCGGAAATAGAAGCGCTCCACCAGAGCCCGCTGCCGCTCGCCCAGCCGCTGCACACAATTGCGCAGGCGCGCGAGCCGGTCCCCATCGAGCTCCACCTCGTTCTCCAGGCGCTCGATCTCCCACTGATTCAGGCGCATTTCCGCCACATCTCCTTCGCGCGCTCGCCGGCGCCCTTCGTCCCGCCGGAAGGTCAGGGCGCGGTTGCGGGCGATGCCCAGGAGCCAGGTCCGCAGGCTGGCCCGACCTTCGAAGCGATCCATTCCTCGAAAGGCAGTCAGGAAGACGTCCTGGGCCAGGTCATCCACATCCGCCAGGCGCTCGATATGTCTGGCTAGGGCCCCGCGCACGGCGATCGACTCACGCCGCATGAGGGTCACGAAGGCTGCCTTGGAACCACGCTTGAGGGCAGCGACGAGGGAGCGATCCTCCTCCGAAAGCCCTTGGCCGTGGGTCTCCCGTTGATCCTGGGATGTGAATCTGTGCTTCTCGCTCATTTTGCTAGGGCCGCGCCCCGATGGCCAAGCTCTTGAGCTCAGGCCACCCGTTGCTGTCGCCCCGGGGCCCAATGCGTCACGCTCCGACCCACATTTTGATGCCAGGGCGCTGAAATATGGGTCGCGAATGCGCCGATTGCGGGGGGGGCGAGTCGCAAAGCTGACAAGGGATGCCCAATCAAGCAGAGATCCCGAGGGAATAACTCAGTACCCTTGGCGATCCGGCGCAATCCGCCCCCCCTGAGCGCTCCCTACCCCCCCATGGCAGTCCTAGAAGTTCCCCTCGGTGGGCCCGTTTTCACGCTGGTTCAGCGTAAGCGTGCCACCAATCTGTTCGAAGATGGACAGGTCGAAATCGTCGGCAAGGCCAAGAAGGCCTCTGCGAATTACGCCGTCCAGGACAAGCAAGCCTGGGCCGTAAGTCTTAAGGGGCCCGAGGACGATTGGACCGGCACCTGCACCTGCCCGGCGGGTGAGAAAGGCGACACATGCCAGCACATCCTGGCGGCGGCTTGGACCCGTTGGAAGCCCGATTCCGACGACAGCAACGCGCCCTGGCGTAAGGCGATTGCGGCGGCGGAGACCGCTCTAGCGAAGGCCCCGCTCCTCGGTAAGAAGGGCGCGGCGACATCGCAGCTTGTGCTCGTGATCCTGGCGCGCGAAGTGGGTGATCTGTTGGTGGAGCTGCGCGCGCAGTCCCGCCGCAAGGATGGACAATGGGGCTCGCCGCGACGTCTGCCGGTGGACCACGAACGTTTTTTTGCAGAACTCGACTCCGTTGACCAGAGTTTGCTGCAACGCCTCGAAGGCGTGCGCGCACCCCACGAAGCGCGTTTGCTGCAGGCCGGTACAACAGGCCTAGCGATGCACCCCAACCTGGCGGCGGAACTGTTGCCCGCATTCGGTCGGGAAAGTCGCCTGGGCTTCGAGGAAGATTCAGGCGGACGCGTGCTCGATGTCGAAACCGACCGCAGCGAAGAGCCTTGGGAACACGCCTTCCGCATCGATGCGGAGGGCCGCGAGGTCGTGCTCGAGACCTTCCTGCGTCGCGGCGACGAAGCGCGCGACCTCGATGAAGAGGATCGTTTGTTCACCGGCTTCCCCCTGGCTCTCCTCGGCGGGAAGCTGCACCGGCGTCAGATTGCGCCGGAGATCGAAGAGCTGGTTGCCGCCGCCCGTGCCGGCAACGTGCGCGCCCCTAAGTCCCAGTCCAGCTCCCTCATCGCCGCCATTGCTGCCATCGCCGGAGAGTCGCTTTCAGAAGCGCCAGGTGTGCGATGGGACGATGACGGCGAGAGCCCAAGGCCATTGCTCTTCGTCTCGGGCATGGCGGAGGGCAAAAGCTCGGCCTACATGCTCGACTGCCGCGTGGCCTGTGTTTACGGGACACAGGAGGCATCACTTTTTCAAGCGGGACCCAAGGCTGTCCTGACCGATGACGGACGACTGCTGAAGCGCGACCGCACAGCGGAAACGGCTCTCTTCCAGCATTTCCTCTTGGGCGGCGGCGAACCCGAAGAGGGTCTGTCAGAAGCCCTGCGAGTAGAGACGACGCGCAACGGTGGCGTTCGCCAGGGAATCTTCCCGCGCCTGGTGCGTCGCCTGCATTCGGCCGGTTGGGTCATCCTGGCCAATGGGGTCGTTCTGCGGTCGCCGTCGCGTTGGCGCTTGGCGATCAACAGCGGTCAAGACTGGTTCGACCTGGCCGGTGGTCTCGACTTCGGCGGCACCGTTGTGCCCGTGCCGGAGATCCTCGCCGCTGCGCGCGACCGGGAAGGCCTTGTGCGTTTGGGGGATGGCCGTGTCGGCCTCCTGCCGGAGCGCTGGCTCTCGCGTCTGCGCGCCCTCGACCTGGGGGAAGACCGCGGCGAGGAAGGCCTGCGCTTCCGCGACACCCAGGCTTTCCTCTTTGAAGCACTCTTCTCGGAGCGCGAACTCGAAGTGGAGATGGAAGTCGACGCCGGCTTCCGCCGCCTGCGTGAGCGCTTAGATGGCTTCCAGAAGATGGCGCCCATCCCGGAGCCCGAGGGCTTCATCGGCGTCCTACGTCCCTATCAGCAGGTCGGCCTCGGTTGGCTGAAGAGTCTGCGCAATCTCGGCATCGGTGGCTGTCTGGCCGACGAGATGGGTCTGGGTAAGACGGTGCAGGTCCTGGCGCATCTGCTTGCCATTCGCGCCGAGGCGGCCAAGGAGGGGCGGCCGGCCTTGGTTGTGGCGCCGCGTTCCCTGGCGTTCCAGTGGATCGCGGAGGCCGCGCGTTTCACCCCAGAGCTGACGATCCTTGACCACCGCGGCGCAGGGCGCATTGTCTCCGCCAAGAACTTCCGTGAGCACGACATCATCGTGACGACCTACGGAACCCTGCGGCGAGACGCGGCCAAGCTCTCGAAGATGACCTTTTCGACGGTCGTGTTGGATGAGGCTACGGCAATCAAGAACACCGCCAGTAAGACGGCCCGCGCTGCGCGCTTGCTGCGCGCGGATCACCGCGTGGCCTTGACGGGTACACCGGTGGAGAACCACCTGGGTGAGTTGTGGTCCCTGTTCGAATTCCTCAACCCGGGGATGTTGGGCCGGGCTTCGCGTTTCCGCACCTTGTTGGATCCCGGGGAAGCGGGAAGTGCGCCGGAGGAAAGTGCGACTCTTGAGAACAAGGAGGACGTGGCCGCGGAGCACGCGCGCTTCCTCGAGGACGTGCACAACGCCGTCAAGCCGTTCCTCCTGCGACGCCACAAGGAGGACGTTCTGAAAGATCTTCCGCCCAAGAACGTCGAGACGCTCTTTGTCGAGTTGGGCGACAAGCAGCGCGCACAATACAACCAACTGCGGGATCACTTCCGCGGCGAACTCCTCACGGGTTCCCTCGACGAAGAGGAGCCGAAGACAGCCGCCGGTGGTGGTGTGCAGGTGCTCGAGGCCTTGCTGCGCCTGCGCCAGATCGCCTGCCACCCGGCTCTCCTTGATCCTTCCCGCGCCAGCGAGGAATCGGCCAAGCTCGAGACGCTCTTCACCTACATAGACATCATCCTCGATGATCCGAATCGCAAGGTGTTGATCTTCTCGCAGTTCACGAGCTTCCTAGACCTTGTGAAGCCGGGCATCGAAGAGCGCGACCTGGACTACGAACTCCTGACCGGCAAGACGCGCGACCGTGAGGGCCGAGTCCAGCGCTTCCAGGAAGACCCCAACTGCCGCATCTTCCTGATCAGCCTGAAGGCCGGTGGCCATGGTCTCAACCTGACCGCCGCCGACACCGTTTTCCTGCTCGACCCCTGGTGGAACCCCGCCGTCGAAGCACAGGCCATCGACCGTACTCACCGCCGCGGACAAACGCGCCCGGTCTTCGCCTACCGCTTGATCGCACGCGGTACGGTGGAAGAGAAGGTCGTCGCCCTACAAGAGAAGAAGCAAGCCCTGAGCGATGCCCTCCTGGGCCCGGAGCGCTCCCTCCTTGGCGGGTTGTCCCGCGAGGACCTGGAGACGTTGCTGGCTTAGCAGAGCAACTCGGGATAGGGACTCCAGAGTGGTGCACGAATAGGTGCACGGAAGCGGGAAGGGCCTAGCAGTCCGTTGAAAAACAGCAGCTTCTCGGTTGGTCTCCACAAATTGCCTGGCAAGGCGTCGGGTTCTCCGCGTAGCTGTACCTACACGGGTGGTTCCGACAACGCAGCCAGGCGATTTGTGGGGGCCGAGCGAGGAGTTGCTGTTTTTCAACGGGCTGCTAGGGTCGCCCCGCGCGTCATCTATGGCGACATGCAGCAACGGTCGCGAGTCTGAGTAGCGACCCCAAACAGCGGTTCTGATCAGTGCGTTAGACCGCCAAGTACCCGGAGAACGGCGAACAGGGCCCTGGAGGCGCGTCCTTTCGTTCCCTAGAGCCGAAGTTCGAAGGCGCCGCCGGGACCAGCGCCCAAGAGCACCAGGTCACCATCTAAAGCACGCGCAAGGTCGCGCGCCAAGGCCAGACCGAGACCGACGCCGGGGGCAGCATCGCTCTCGTCTCTGCCGGCACGATTGAAGGGTTGGAAGATCTGGGTCGCATCGCCCGCAGACACACCGGGGCCATGGTCTCGGATCGTGAGATTGACCCCGCCCGGGGTGGCGCTGACCCGCAGCCTAATCGGCGCCTCCGGCGAGTGACCTGCGGGCGGTGCCCCGTACTTGCAGGCGTTGTCGACTAGGTTGCAAAGAATCAGGGCGACGGCTTCCGGGTCAGTCTTCAGAACAACCTCGGCGGCCGTCCCAAGGTCGATGGCGAGCACAGTCTCAGCGTCCAGACAGCGTCTCGCCAGCGGCGCCTCAATACGTTCCAGCAAGGCGGAGACCGTCAACTCCTCTCGGCGTGTACGGGCGGCACCGTCCTCGAGGCGCGCGTGTGCCAGGACGTTCTCCACCAGGCCACTCAAGCGCCGCGATTCTTCCTCCAAGGTGCGCAGGTACTCCGCGCGGCGCTCCGGTGGCACCATGTCGCGGCTGAGCATCTCGCTGTACATGCGGAAGGTCGTCAGGGGGGTGCGCAGTTCGTGGGTGACGGCGGAGGTGAAGCGGCGTTGGCGCGCTGCGTCCCGTTGGCTGGCGCGGAAGGCCAGGCTGGCGGCGACGAGGGCAGCCAGGGCCAGGGCCCAGGTGGCGAAAGTCGTGGGGCCCAGGACCCCAAAATCCACCGCGCCACCAACCGCTTCGGGCACCACGAGGCGCGCGGGAATCGTCACGAGGAGGTTGCCTTCGCCCGGGTCGCGGGAGTCCGCCTTGCTGTCGCCCTGGGGGTCTGGGCCCTGTTGCGCCAACTCCGACGTGGCGCCCAATTGGGCCGCCGCCGCCGCCGCAAGGATCTCGTCCCGTGTGGCCGGTAGGAGCTGTGCTCCTTCGAACAGATCGTCAACTTCACCGAGCAAGAGCGACTCAAGCTGCGACCAATCCACGCGGAAGGACTGCAGGCGTTGCACGCCGTCCAGGGTAAAGCTGCGCAGGAAAACCAGCTGCGCTTCGCCCGCCTCCTGCACCCAATCCGACACCAGTGGTCCGACAGTCAGCGCCGCTTCGCCGATTACCGGGAGCGTTTGGTAGTTCGCCGCGTTCTGAGTTTCGAGCCGCTGGTTGTACTCGTAGTTGGTACGTGGAGTGCCGCGCGCTGCAACCTGCACAAGGTTGTTGCCCAGGTCCAAATCCACGGGCTCGTCGGCTCGTGGATTCGGCAAAGCGAGGCTGCCACGGCTTGCTTCATCGTGGGCCAGGCGAGCCAACTCCACCGGTGCCGCCGCCGCAGCATCCAGAACATCGGCGCTTCCCCGGACCAGGTCGATGCGATAGTCGAGGGGCGATGACTCCTCAATCAGCGCCTCCGCACGCCCAAGGACACGAGCCAACAGCGGCGCGATGCGTTGCTCCATGCGATAGAGGGCCGTGCGCAGGTCCTCTTGTCGTTGCGCCTCAATGGTCGCGGTGTTGAAGGTCTGCGCACTTCGGTAGGCGTTCCAATTCAACAGCGCCAGGGCAGCGCAGGCCGTCAAGGCAGCGCCGAGGAAAAGGAACTTAGCTCGCCGGTGCGACTTCACGGCTGACGTGCCTCCACGTCGGGGCCGAGCATGTAGCCCTTGCCGCGCAGGGTCAGGATCACGCGCGGCTCGCGCTTGTCTTCCCCGCTCGGTTCCTCAAGCTTCTCCCGTAGACGCGCGATGGTCATGTCAATCGTGCGCGATTCAATCCCACGCGGATCGAGGCCCCAGACCTTTTCCAGTAACTCCGTGCGACCGACGGGTCGACTGCCAACGCGGGCGAGGTAGGCCAGGAGCTCGGCCTCGCGTTCGGTTAATTGACGCTCTTCACCGCAGTCCATATGGATTTCACGCCGACTCAAGTCCACGCTACCGCCGGGGATCGCCAGGCCCGTGATGTCGAGCGGCCGTTCCGCAGATCGGCGCAGTACTGCTTCGACACGCGCTAGTAGTTCCGTCGCGCTAAAGGGCTTGACCACATAGTCATCCGCGCCGCCCTTGAGCCCGCGCACACGATCTTCCTCGGTTCCCCGCGCCGTCACAAAGATGACAGGCAAGGTCGGCCGCGCCGCCCGCAGCTCCGGAAGGAAATTCAATGCGTCCATCCCCGGCAGCACAACATCCAAAAGAGCCAGGTCCAAGTCCGCCCCAAGCAGCGCCCGCCGCGCGCTCTTCCCATCGGCGCACTCGACAACGCCAAAACCGGCATAGGTCAAGCTATCGACGATCCCCTGACGAATCGCGGGGTCGTCCTCGACGACACAAATGGTGCGCTGGTTGATAGTCACCCTAAGAGAGTACCCGGGAGGGGGCGTGCTGCGGTCACTGGGGTGTAACGGAGTGGGTTCGACATGGAGAGGCGCATGAATCGGCGGTTTGCGGCGCTGTGCTTGCCCAGGCTGGGTAATCAGCCTGCGAGGCGTGGCAGTGATTCGCGTGGAACTCCGAGCCCGCGCGGAGGCATTTGGTGCTTTCCAAGACGGTGGGAGAGAGCGGGCCCTTCTCCTACTTTCGATCTCATCGCATGCCTTTGGGGCAGCACCGTTCTGGAGTCTGAGTCGCTGGTCCTTCCGTTGGGACCCGAACGTTGAGGGCAGCGGCCCGATTCCCCAGAGACATCACCCACCAAGCTCACAACTCCAGCACCCCTTGCGGGTCTAGCCGGATGCGCTTATACAGGTCTGTAGAAAGCCCCCTCGCCCGCGCACACACTTCACAACTCCGCACACACCAAGCACTTGCGCAACGCCACCTCCACGCCCCCGCGAATTCAACAGACCACGCCACCCCTCTTGGGTGTTTCGACGGGTCTGTCGAAGAGTAGTTCGACGGACTAACCTATCATGAAGCGGTTGCCCCTCTTAATCCTCGGCTGCGCCTCAATGCTCGCTTCATGTAGCAGGGGTAATCGCCCGGTCTCGGTTTCTTTTGGCAGTGACGTGCCAGCCATCGATTCGCCAGATGACATGCCCCCGTGGTGTGATCACAGCATTGGTGAGTATGGTCAAGTTACATTGGCTCCTGGAACGTACTCGACAGGCCCGGGCCTAACGGGCCAAACGCTTGTTGTCCATGCTGATGAAACCTATGTGTTTTCCTTGTGGGGTTGTTTTGGCGAGTATGAACATGTAGAGGGAGGCTGGCGCCAAGCCGGACCCCGCATTGTATTCACCGAGGGCCTTGGTCCCGGATCCGAGCACAGCCAGGAACTACTGACCACTTCCAGTGGTGTCGTGGCCGTGCATAACGAATTCGACCCGGGCTACTGCATGCCCCTATCACTTCAACTTGCAGTCGAACCAGCCGATGCAGCGGACGACGCTTCGCGTCACCGCTGATCGGCAAGGCCGTTGGGCGGTCAGAAAATGATTTGGACACCAAGAGGGAAATCCGCTGACGCCGCACTCGTCCTCGTCGTCTTCGCGGTCCTGCTCGTTGCCTGGCCGCTCGGCTTCCTCTTCTTGATGACAGGGAACCTGCATCCCGTAGATGCAATCATCATGACGTGTGGGTTCTCGGGGGTGCCAATCGCTGTTTCCCTCAATACACTGTGGCATTCCACCGTTGACGAGCAGATCCTTACAGTCACTGCGGGCGCTGTATTCTGGTTGGTGTCCTCGGCACTCATCCTCTTCACCGATTGGGGCAAGGTTCACTGGGGGCTGCACGCTGCTTTCCTCTTGCTATGGCATCTTGTGGCGTTCCGGTTCGCCTCCTGACGCGTGCTTTCTCATGAACAATGCAACCGAATACTCGCCGTCCAACAAGATGATGCAGACGGATGTCGGCTTCGCCTCCACCGCTGATCACCCATCTCGTTAGACGTACAGAACATCATGAATTCTACAGATCAACGTGTCGTTACATGCGACATGGACATTCCATTTGGACGAATGGTTACTCTGTCCCTGAAATGGGCCGTAGCATCAATTCCTGCAATCGTTCTTCTCCTCCTCCTTCGTGGGGTCCTTCTTGGACTATTATTGTTGGCGTGATCTGCGCACGGAGAAACGCCATGCCCATGGGCATCCGATCGACGCCCCAGGCTTTGAGATGGACGTCTAACGACTCGATGCAGACGGACGGCCGGCAACCGGCCGCCTCTGATCGGACATCTCGTTAGGCAGACAGGGAGCACATGACCATTCATCGTGACAACGACTTCCTCGTCGATACAGATCTTGCAGGCCGCCTGTCGGTGGGAATCGAGTCGGACCGCATCGAGGAGTGTGTCGCCGAGTTTGCTGCACGCGGTGCGTCGGGAGTATTCGGCGCCCCATGTTTTGGATTCACTGGCGACGACCTGGACTTCCTTCATCTCATACCCGATCTGGAAAAGATCTGGTTCTGGGATGTCAGTCTACGGGATGTGGCAGGCGTTTACGCTTTGACGAACCTTCGCCACTTCGGCGTTCATCCCAGGCGGCCAGCTATCGATTTCAATCGCCTTCGCAGTCTTGAGGAGATGGTCTGGCACTACACTGCCAAGGACACCAATCTCGACGCGCTGAAAGCCCTGCAATTGCTGCACGTATGGCATTTCAATCCCAAGCAGCGCTCGTTCGAAGGTCTCGCACTACCGTCGCACTTGACGGAGTTGCAGATCAACTGGGCCAATCCACGCTCGCTGGAAGGCTTGCCCGAACTCCCCGCGTTGAAGAGACTGGAGATCCATCGTTGCCGCAACCTAGAGTCGATCAGCGAACTCGCCAGGATCGCTCCAAATGTGGAACACTTAGTCGTCAGTGCGTGCGGGCGCGTTTCCGACGGGCCTGAAGTTGTGAAGCACCTACCTCACCTACGCCATGCATTTGTCTGCGATCAGGTTCTCGTGTGCGCATGAGACTCGCGCAGCCTAACACGGTGATGCAACGGATCGGGCTTCGCCCGACCGCTGATCATCCCAACCGTTAGGCGTGCCGATGGCGAGGAGGACAGCACCGACTCGCGAACGACCACGTCTTGAAGATCCCGGAGTTAACCCTATGTCGATGCGTTCCATAGCCGCAGTCTCACTGGCTCTTTCACTGGTCGGTTGTACCACCGTCGAACTGGGCACTCCTGGTCCCGATCCGGCGGCTCTCGAGGCCGTGTTGGAGGATATCCGACTGGGTTGGGAGCAGGGTCACGGCGATCCCTTCTACGCACACTTCCTGGATTGGGATGGGGCTCGGTACTTCGAGGGCGGCGGAGAGAATGTGGGGTTAAAGGATCTGGTTGAGAATCACGTCGAGCCGGAAGCGGAGCTGGGCCTACGCTTGGGATTCTCGAACATCCAGGCCCACTTCGAAGGGACCTCCGCCTGGGCAGTCGTCGACACTGAAATAAAGTTGACCACCCCCGACGGGCGGGACATCCACAACCAAGGCCACGGTACGTACATCTTCCGATGGGTGGACAGCGCGTGGAAAGTAGTGCACACCCAGTCGGCCAGTTCTCCGGTCCGGACCGCCGACGACCATTCGCACTGACAGCCTGGCATGTCGCATGACAAGCAACGGCTTCTGCCGGTTGACGGGCAACCGCCTAACAAGCGCTTGCAGCGGGCGGACCGCAATGCGGCCCGCCGTTGAACCGCAAGTCCATTGGACAGATAGCCACAACTCTCTTTGCCCTGGTTTGCGGTAGTAGCTTTCGCGACAATTGGGAAGTGAAGCTGCCTGGAACAAGAAGCGCCGTTGTAGACCAAGCCAAGGTATGCGATTACCTGCTCTCAAACTCGCATCCTATCGGCCGGTTCAAGGCTGCTTTTTTTGGTGCTCTAGGATATTCGGGCGACAATTGGGAAGCCTTTGCCACCGAACTACGACGACACGCCCTTGAAAACGACGTTGCAAGGTCGCAAGAGACTCCGCACGGCCTCAAACACGAGATTCGTGGTACCCTAACTGGGCCCTCAGGGCGCACAGCCTATGTCGTATCGGTGTGGATTGTGCGGCATGGCGAGAGCGCCCCCAGGCTCATTACCGCATATCCTGGAAAGGACTCATGAATTTCAAACTCTTGGATACAGTCGTCCTGGATCGCGACATCGAAGCCGCAGGACTTCGAACGGGGGATCTTGGCACGATTGTCGAGGTGTACGAACCGGATGGCATCGAAGTGGAATTCGTTAGCGCATCTGGAAGGACCGAAGCGCTCCTAACACTGACTCATGCCGATGTGCGGCCTGTCTCGGATGGGGATTTGATCTCTGTCAGGCGTCTGGATCGGTCTGCATGAAACTGTCCAACCACTCGATTCAGCGGATGTCGCGCTTCGCGCTCCACCGCTGATCGGACAGCGTTGGACGTGCAAATGAAGCTTCTAGAACTGCTCCTGGCAACTGCTTTGGTTGTAACTCCTGGATGCGCGGGTCGTGAAGTCTTGACTAATCAGCCTGCTGGTGAGCCTGTACCCAGGGCTGGAAGTGACGGCGCAGCGCTGGCGGAGAGTTACAGATTCACTCTTCATGGTTATGTCACAAATGAAGCAGAACGCATTCGTAGTGACATGCCCTTTGATGCCATCTCTCTCGCAAGCGGAAGCACTTGGGGAGAAGGTGAGTTCTGGCGGTTCGGCCGCGACGGATCCGTCTTCCACCGAAAAGAGGGGAAGTCTTACCATGGCTCACTTTCGCTATTCCACTACGGTCGACTTTGCCATGCGGCAGAGTTCCTGTGCCTACTTAGACTCGAGGACAACTACCACAGAGATGGCGTCGACGATGGCCTTTCCTACACCCTTCGACTATGGCCACCAGGCGCCCAGAATCCCAAGTCGATTACGGACTATGCAGGCGCGGGGCCCTCTCAGCTATCCTTGATGATTGCTCTGATTGAAGGCATCGGCTCAGGCCTAAGTCTTGAAGAAAACGTCCAACACCTCGATCCAGCGGATCGGCCTTCGGACGACCGCAGATCGGACAGCGTTGGCGTGACCAGGTGCCAAGGAGCGAGAAGGTGATAGACGTACCTCCAAAGAGCAAGACTCGCGAGAAGGCTCGGCCTGTCCTTTGGATTCTTCTCTTCGTCGCCCCATTTGCCTTTTGGTGGGGAGCGCGTGTACTGCCAGACCGAGATGCACGTGCCTTCTGCGATCGGATGATCCCTCGACTGGAGAGGTTTGCAGAGGAAAACGGTCGTTTCCCCGATTCAGGGGATGCCGTCCTTGTGGAAGGCGAGATCGTGCCCGATCGCTTTGCTACCGAGAGGTGGTACGAAGTCTCTCAGGACAGGGAGAAGTACCGCGTTCAGTACTCGAGCCACCGATTCTTCGGCGGCATGATGTACTACGACTCGGACCATGGGGCCTGGCGCTACTCAACGGGCTAAAACACGGTGTGATCGCCTGCGAAGACGGCGCTGTTCCCTACTGTTTCGTCAGCGAACACACCCATCGTTCAAGAGCGAACTCTCTAGCGTACAATGATGCTCGCCAACAAACCGATGCAGTCGGACCGGTGTTCCGCCGGCCGCTGATCGGCCACAGTGTTGGGAAGACTAATCCATGATTGGCATAGTTAAAGAACGGCCGAGCGAACATTTGCAATTCAAATGGCATGCTTTGCTTCTGTTTTGTTGGATATTGCCGCCTATCCTCATCGCCGTTCTTAGCTGGGGGAGGTTCGATTTAAGTGTCAGACAGTTCCGCTTATTGGTAGCAGTCTGGGTTGTCGCTCATCTGCTTTGGATTCCGGTGCTCGTCATAGTGATCTCCAGATGCATGCTCCGAGATATTCTTCTAGTTGCGTTCTATCCAATCCTGTCCTTCTTTGCATTCCCGTTAATGAGCGTTATCCTGGGACAAGGTTGGGTTTTTGATTTCCTTGAATCCTGGGTGCTAGGCGTCTAGTCAGGCATGCCCTAAATGCGCTTCCCAATAGTAGTTAGCCTGATGGAGAACAACCGCCTATTGATGATCGACGCCCTCTTGGCACTCCGCGAGGGACGCCTCCACATGGTTGTCGGCGTGAGGCGGGTCCTCTCGCTTGCCATGGAGGAAGGAGTTCGCGAGGAACCTCGCTTCAACACTTTCGAGCTCGTTGACTCGGAGGCGGATCCCTTCCCCGTTACACCTGAATCCAGGGCATTATGGAATGCGGATGCCCTCGCCGCCTCCGATGAACGCTACGCCACGGCCGTAGCAGGATACGAACCGGACATTCTCAAGGCATGCAACGAACTGCTCGAACAACTAGGATTCACCGGCTAAAAAACCGCTGCAACGGACGGCGCTTCGCGCCGCCGTTGACCATCCGATCCGTTAGACTTACAGCCTTCACTGGGCGACCAAAACGAAGTGATTAAAACCAATCAAGGACCAACGGCGAGAACACAGGTCTCCGCACGTCGGGCGGGTGCACTCCTTGCAGCGGTCAGCGCAGTAATCGTAGTCGGCAACGAAATTTGTCAGCGCCTGGTTGCACGAGACCTGATAGATAGCCTGGTTGCTTTTGGCTATCTTTCGGATCTATTCGCCGTGCCCTTCACTGTGGGGCTTACCAATGCGCTGGGAGCGAGTCGGCTGTATTGGGTTTGGCCAATCTTGTTCGGGACTCTCTTCTCTCTCTTAGAGATCGAAGGCGTATGGGACCCTTGGGATATGGCTTGCTACTGGACTGGGGCGTTGATTAGCTACGGCGTCATGTGGTGCGCAGCATCCGGTAGAACCCCATGGAAAGAAGTCTAACTCGCCGTTGCAGACAGACCGCGCTACGCGCGGTCTGCTGAAAGGCAATTCTGTTAGACCGATACTCCCATGTTCCTATCTTTTGGTCTGGTCATCGATGCAGTTCTCATGGTGCTGGCAATCCTCTGGTGCCGCGAGATGCTAGGCAGATGGCGCAGTGATCTGAGTGAGTTCCGGTCCACCAATTACGCAAACACGAAGCAGGTCTTGGTTGGTCTGTGGGTCGTGACCGCGGTGATCCTACTTCTCCTGGTCAACTTCTTCGCTGGTATCCTCCGCGGCATCGGGGTGCTGTAGGCTACGGTCTAACTAGCCTATAGAGCAGGCGATGCTTCGCATCGCAGTTGATTGGCAAGAGACGTTAGCCGCGCTCGGTTAAGCATGGACATCAGCAAGGAATGCGCCGAAGACAAGAAGGGTGTGGTCTGGCCATTTGTGCTGATGGTCGGCTGTCTCTGTGCTCCCCTTGTTCTGCTGCTACTTTTAGCTCTCTATCTCAACTTTGCCGGTGCGGGGCAACAGAGTGTCAACTTGGGGATGTCGATGGACGAAGTCGTTGAGCAGTTCGGATCCCCT
>JBLHLB010000040.1:0-19094 GCA_047618505.1 Planctomycetota bacterium | reverse complement strand
GTCTGTAGTACAGGGCGATTCCAGTGCCCCCACCTCGGCCTTCACTTCTGCCGAGAGGCATGTGCGCGCCCAACGCTGGGAAAGGGCAATTGAAGCCCTGGAGAAGGTTACGGTAGCAGAGCCTCAAAACGGGATGGGCTGGTTCTATCTGGCCTATAGCCTGCACAACTCGGAACAGTTGAAGCGTGCCGTAGAGGTCGGTGCCAAGGCGACAGAGTTTCCCGAGGTTCGCTCAATTGCCTTCTACAACATGGCCTGTGGATTCAGCCTGCTTGGGAATGTCCAGCAAGCCAAGGAGTGCCTCGAGCAATGCGGTCAGTCCGGCTACCTGGATTACGACCTGGTGGAATCTGATGAGGAACTCGCGAACCTACGCGAAGCAGTCGAATTAGTCCTTCCGGCGCGCTATGAGTACACCACCCTGAGGGGACGCAACGGCGTCGAGATTCCCTATGTGATCCTGCGGCCAGAGGATTTTGACCCGACGGCCGAGGTCTCCGTTCTGGTTGCATTTGCACCTGGGGCCGGAGGCCGACGATCAACGGACTGGACCATCGATCGGTATTGGGGGGCAAAGCAAGTGCCGAAGGATTGGGTCATTGTTTGCGCGGTCTCTCCGAAGGACGGCTGGATCAATCATCCTTCACACCACGCACTCGAAGATCTCTTCAAACTGCTACGCAAGGACCTGGAGGTGAAAGGAAACAGTTTCCACCTGGTGGGCGTCGAGAATGGGGCGCGTGTGGCCACGACCTATTCGCGCATGTCGAAGGCCTACACCGCGAGCCTGACAACGATATCCGGCCGGTCCTTTCGCGATTGGGATCGAGGAGATTTCCGTTCGATGCGTAAATTGCCTGTGCACCAATGGGTCGGCGCAGCGGCCGCCAATCAACTGGCCTCGGCGAGGATCGCACAGTCCAAGCTGCTCGAGCAGGATGTCGCTGCGGAGCTCACCTTGCTCCCTGGGGAGGGGCCTTGCCTGCAAAGCCTCTCTCTGTCGCAGTTGACCCATCAACTTGTCCCAGAGGGGGAGTAGGGGGGATCAAGGGCTATTCGGCGTTTAGGGGCGCTATATCGCAGAATGCGCTATAGTAAGTAGAGCACTGGGCAGCGTTTCAATGTGAGGCTACTACCTAGGATTGGCGATTATTCAGGGGCATCTCGCCCACCTGCCCTTGACGCCAAAACCCGACCCCGCTCAGCAGCGCGATTGCTGCCGCCAGCTCCCCTCACAATGATTCACCTAAGCCCGCGTCTAACCTCCTATTCCCTAGCATTCCTAGCGGTCGGAGTCAGCGCCTCTGCGGCACCGCTTCTGCGCCAGCAGGCTCCGATCGTCTTCGACAACGTGGCGCTGGGTACCAACACGGTCCATGTGAGCTTTGGTCGTGCGGTGGCGGTGGTGGACTTGGACGAGGACGGGCTGCCGGACATCGTTACGGCCGACGCCGGAAGCACGAACGGGTTCTACCGTCAGTTGCCGGACAACACTTTCGAGGACGCGACGGGCCTCTGGAACGTTGCCCCTATTGTCGAATACGAATGGAGCGTGATCGCCGCGGATTTCGATAATGATGGGGATGAGGATCTCTTCTTTGGGAATGGCGGGACGCCCCCCGCATATCGTGTGAATCGCCCTTATCCGAACCGCATGTTGCGGAACGACATCAAGACCACAGGCGGATTGTTGGATGTTTCTGCGGGGCTCGGGGGTGCTCTCGATCCGCTAACGACCTTCGGTGTCTCGGGCTTGGACTACGATCTGGACGGAATGCTTGATCTGTTCGTCTCCGACAAGGGCTTCACCTGTCGGCTCTTCCACAACGAGGGCGGTCTGTTCTTTACCGACCAGTCGACTGTAGCAGGGCTGACGCGGGTTGCTGAGTGGCGCCATACGGGTGCGGCGGACTACGATCTAGATGGCTTGCCCGACGTGGGCGTTGGTTGCGGTGATCAGCGCAACGCCCTGTATCATAACGAAGGGGGTGGGGTCTTCCGGGATGTGGCCGTAGAAGCCGGTGCCGCCATTCTCTCGGACACCTTTGGGATGGTCTTCCAGGACTACGACAACGACGGGGTCATGGATATCTATGTGGCCCTCTATCAGCGCATCCCGAATGGGTCCAGTCCTGTCTTGCTTGGTAACGGAGACGGCACCTTCCGTAACGTGAGCGGCGGAACAGGAATGGGGGGGCACACGGACATGGGGCATGACTCCGGTGACGTCGACGGGGACGGCTATCCTGACATCATGATGGGGACGGGGAACCGGACCCTTGCTTCCTTCGACGTGCTCTATGGAGTCATCCCCAATGGAGCGGGTGGCCTCAAGATCTTGGACATTTCGGCAGCTTCTAGATTTTCCAGCGCTGGCCAGACACGTCAGCACGGTCAAGGACTTAGCGACTTTGACCGCGACGGCGACATCGACATTTACTGCAACAACGGTGGACCGGAGGACGACCCGGCTAGCCTCCAGGGGAACTTTTTTTGGCGCAGCAGGGGCAACGGTAACGGCTGGACGGCGCTGATGATCGAAGGCGTGCTTTCCAATCGCACCGGAGTTGGCGTGCGCGCAAGGGCCAGGACCGCTGAGGGGCGTGATATCTACCGCACCCTGCAGGTGGGTCGCGGCTTTTCCAACACGCCGGAGCGTGCCCTGAACTTCGGCATCGGATCCGACACGCTGATCGAGCGAATTGAGCTGGTGTGGCCCAGTGGAATCGTTCAGCTGATCGACGATCCCAGCATGTCAAGCTACACCGACGTGATTGAGACCGGTGCGCTCCTGCGTGGTCAACCGACGATCGGGCAGCCCTTCTCCTACGACATCGTGGGGACTCCAGGCGACGTGGCGGAGCTGGCGCTATCCCTAGGGACCTCAGTGACGCCGCTTGAGGGAATCAACGGCGACCTCTTGCTGGCTTCTCCCATGACCATTCTTCCGGCCCTACCCATCGGACCCGGTGGGCTTTTGAGCTTGCCTCTTTCGATTCCGAATCTACCCGGATTGGTAGGCTTGACACTGCATTCCCAGGCCTGGATTCATAAGCCGGGTGAGCAGGGGTCCTTGTCGCAGCTGCTCTCCTTTACGATTCAATAGACGCGCCACATAGGACCCGGCTAGAGCGCCGGTAATCCGTGCATGTCCTCGGGTCTAAATATGCGCCTGCCTAGCCTAAACGGGGAGTGGAGCAGTCGAAGCTCCCCACGGTTCTAGCAGCCCGTTGAAAAACAGCAACTCCTCGCTCGGCCCCCACAAATCGCCTGGCTGCGTTGTCGGAACCACCCGTGTAGGAACAGCTACGCGGAGAACCCGACGCCTTGCCAGGCAATTTGTGGAGACCAACCGAGAAGCTGCTGTTTTTCAACGGACTGCTAGGAGCTGACTTGCCAAGCACCGTCGTGGTAGAGGACCTCGCCGTCAATCGTCACGGAGTCCGTGATTAGAAAGACATCCACGTGGAAGCGCGCGGCTTTCTTTCTGATGTTTGGCTTGTTGTAGCTTGCGTGCTTTGCCCCAAGGGAGAGGTGTACACCGCACATGCGCTCAAAGGTTCCGATGTCGCTCACCACGCTGTCCTTGGTCAGTGCGCGATTCATACCGAAGCCTAGTTCGCGTAACCAAACCTGGCCTTCGCCGGCGTGGATTTGCTGTAGGACCTGATCGAATTCTGGCGTTGAGTCCACAGTGTCCACCACACGCCCAGCCTCAATCACGAGGGTGATGGGGATCGGTGGTTTGTTGACCCGGTATTCGGTGTCGCCAAAGAAGGCAATGCGAATCCGACCATTGACTGCCTCCAGATCCCTTGATTCCGTGAAGACCTCACCGATGGGGTATTGGCCGCCGGTGTTCTTCATCTCTGTGTAGTCGCCTACATTGAGCTTCGCGGGCTCTAGTCCGGCGGGGTAAACCAGTCGTTCTCCGTCTCCCTCAAGAACGGCTTCGCTGGCATTGTCGATGCGCTGTTTCAGTGCGCTGCCGACGCCCCGGTAGTACTCCTGATCGTAGGCCAAGGAGTCGATATAAGTCAGTCCCTGGACACCGGGCATGCGCGCTAGGTGGGGATGCTCGATGACCTTCAAACCGCGCCTGAAGAGTTCGAGACGTATGCGAAAGGCGTGCAGTCGAAAGCTCGTGGACTGGATCAGGGCAACCAATTCGCCTGCCCCAAGACCCTCGAAGGCAGCCATGACTTCATCGGGCGGAGTGGCGTGGAATTCTATGAACTGGGCCCCTGGGAGGCAGCGGCGATAGGCCTCGGTTAGGGCTATCGCCAGCTCGCATTCCCCATCCCAAACGACAATCGCTCGCTTCTCGTCGCCGTGCTTCAGAGCCAGTGCCAGGATGTCCCGGATGTTCGCTTCGGCGCGCTGGAGCGTTTGGGGCGAGAAGGCAGTTCGGGGGGGTTCTGTGTTCATGGTGCGATGCAGCCTGACCTGTGTGTGGGCAACGGATCGCATTCTACCGTGGCGCATCCGGGGCAAGGTCAATCCGCAGGACACTTCTTTCGGCTGTCGACTCAAGGACTCGAATCTCGTATCTGTGCGTCGTTTCGCCCATGAGTTTAAGCACCCAGCTCTCGTCCGTGCCTTGCCGCGTTGCCCGGATCTCTCCACGGGACGTGCTGGAGCCACCGCGCCGCCTGATTCTATAGGCAAAGAGGGGGTCTCCCGGGTCTGGGATTGGAGTGAGGATGAGGCTCGTGGGTCCGGCGTCAGGTGAGCCGGCGTCAGGTGAGCCAGTGAAGAGCCGCGCCGGCTGATCCTTGGTCACAACGACTTCGAGCGAATCGCCCATCGTCACGTGGATGAAACCAAGTTGCTCGAGCTCCGTCGTTGTTGGAGGTTCCGTGGAGATATCCAACTGCTTCATGCGCCTCGATAGATGGCCCATTGATCCGCCATCGTGGGGTGAATAGGCAACTGCCAAGTGAGCCAGCCTTAGCGCCTGACCTTCCACTTCTTCATTCCCCGTGTCCCTTGCCAGCTGCGCGCTCTGCTGAAGTTGCCCAGGTGCGAAGTATTCGGCCTCGAGCATCCGCTCCAGCAATGCTTGCCTCTGCTCTTCACTCAGTGCGTTCTTTACCTGCAAGAGCTGCACTAGCGGGGCACCCACCTGGTTGAGCTCCCGAACCGCGACGCCCATTTCTTCGTCGCTATAGCGTGACTCGTAGGTGACACGTATGGGCCCAAAGATGCCGACCGGATTGAGACTGAAGGACATCGCCGGCCCCCCTTGGTTGTCATTGGGAAACGAACTGCTGAGTGTCGTCATCTTGCGCTCATGGAAACCCGGGCGAGCAGCCACAAGAACCTCAAATCCACGGCGAGCGGTTAGCATTGAATCGGTGAGTGAAACCTCCCAGCCCTCGGCCTCCAGTTCGGGAGTTAGGGCCCCAAGGGCCTCCGCCGTTCCGCGATCGTCGGGGTAGGTCCAAAGCGTCCTGTTGTGCACATAGGGTGCGTACTCTGTGAATCTCTTGGTGGCCGATCGAGTGAGCAGCGCCTTTGGAGTCTCAGCTTCCACATAGGCTGTCGTCCCCGCGTAGTCCCCAAGTGGCCAGCCTAAAATCTGCTGTTCCTGCATAGGCTCTAGCATTACCTCGCGCATCCAATCCCTAAGGGCGCCGGCTGGTTGGCCAAGACGGTTCGCGCCCCAGGCCAAACCGCTGCGTAGGAACTGGAAGTCGTTGCTCGCTTCCACCTGAATACCCTGCGAATTCAAGCGGCGGTCTTGGAAGGAATCTGTGTTGGTGATTCCATCGAGCCCCCCTGCGAGGATCACCTGGACGCGCCCACTGATTCGCGAGAAGAGGGGCAGCGGGAGAGTGCGGATGTCTCCAGCACTAATGATGATGTTTAGGTCAGGCGCGGGGCTTCCAACGCTGGCCGACTCAGATTCTGCGGCGGGGACATACTCGACCTTCTCTACAAAGGGGAGTTCAGCCAAATCGTTGCAGAGGAGATGCGCTGCCGTAATGACGACGGGTTCCGTGCTATCGCAAACTACCCGAATATTCGCCAGGGCTGTGGGATTCCCGGCCGTGCCTCGCATTGTGGTACTTGACTGACTGGAGCTTGACGCTTGCACCGACAAAGAAAAGCCGATGTCAGAGGTCTCGCTTGCCTCGGTCAGCACAAAGGACCTATCAGATCGTCCGAACGGCACTCCATAGGAGAGGCCTGCGATGATCAGGAGCGAAAGGAGAACCAGGGAGCTGTTGCGGGTTGACGCAGCGAAGCGTCCGAATCGAGTACGCACCAGGATCACGTAGAGGATGACCTGAGCGGGATCGAAGAGAAGGAAACTCAGGAGCCAAATGCGACGTGCAGTCTTTTGCGAGCCGAAGAGCTCCGGGTGATCCCTGCGTCGCCAACAGTTGCTGAATTGCCAGACCCAAAAAATCAGAAGGAATGCGCTCGCAAGATACAGCGATCCGGGACCAGGGCTTAGGAACGCTAGGGGGATGTGCGGAGACATGGTGTTTGCAAGTAAGTGGATCGGAAGGCGGCGACGAGCAAAGGTGGGCCTTGCCTTGATGCTATCTACGGGCGCACTGTAGGTCATAAGCAATGACGGCAGCGACGGGTCTCTACTGCCATCTGCGCAAGATATTCATCCCATGCTCAGCTGGGTCGTGAGTTCGGATGCCAAGGCGACTTTTCTCCCCCCTCCTTCTGGTGTGTAATAGCCCGATGCGTTCCCTTGAGAGCTTCCTGCTTCTGTTTGTCTTGCTGCCCTTGGCTGCAAGCTGTTCTGCGCGCTCGGCACCCATGGAGCTTCCGTCACCGGAGCCGCTGCGTGCGTTGTCTTTCAATATCCGCTATGGAACGGCCAACGACGGTGAGGATCACTGGCTGAATCGCCGGGAGAATGTTGTCGAAACAATTCGCTCCAAGGAACCCGATGTGATCGGTTTGCAGGAAGCCATTGGTTTTCAGGTCGACTTCCTTTCCGAGCATCTGCCTGGGTACGAAGTGATTGGTGTTGGACGCGACGGAGGATCCGGTGGGGAGTATTCCTGCCTCATGATCGATCGATCGCGCTTTGAGACGCTGCGAACGGGCACCTTCTGGCTAAGTGAAGCGCCTGATCTCGTGGCCTCCGTGGGGTGGGATGCTGCGCTCCCCAGGATTTGCACCTGGGCGGTCCTACGCGAACGAGCGGGTGAGCGCGATTTCCTCCTGATGAACTCACATTTTGATCACCGTGGTGTGGAAGCTCGAGAGCGTAGTGGCGCGTTGATTCACTCCGTCCTAAAGGACTACCCAGGATTGCCCGTGATCGTCATGGGCGATTTCAATGCGGGGGAAGCTAGCGCAGCCTTGAAGGCCCTCAAAGGTGATGTGCTACGCGACAGCTTTAGAGTTCTGCACCCTGGGGAAAGCGTCGTCGGGACCTTCAATGGCTTCCGTGGCCAAGGGGATGGGCAGAAGATCGACTACATTCTTTGCTCCAAGGAATGGACAGTGCTCACAGCTTTCATCGATCGGCGAGAGTTTGACGGTCATACGCCGTCGGACCACTATCCCGTGTTCGCTGTCTTGCAGTTGTAGCCACAGCCCGGGTGCCTGGGGAATGGCGGCGCCTCCCTGGGCGTGAATCGTTGCGCCATTGGAGCGGGGCGACTGAGTTCGTCAGGCCATGCTCAGGTGATCCTTGGTGTCTCTATCTGCCTGCAGCTCACCACTGCTGTGATGGCGATTCGGATAGGCTGGGCCTCGCGCTGGCGTCCCGCATGGATCTCCCTGGCGATTGCCCTGATTCTGATGGGGGCCAGGCGGAGCATCGCCCTGTCGCGGACGTTCACTCAAGCATCTGATCGGGATCTACACGCTTAGAGTATTGCCCTAGTGATCACAGCCTGCTTGCTCCTTGGGTTTGGGAAGTTGCGCCCGGACCTGTGCTCGCTGTCCGATTCGGTGCGGCGCGAGGCGCGGCTTGGGCAGGTCCTTGACGGATCCTTGAGCGAACCCTACGTCCTTGAGAAGGAGACTTTTCGCTTCCCGCGAGTGAATCGAGGGGCCCGCGAGAATCTCGGGTACACCGAAAGGGAGCTGCATGACCTGAGGGCCATTAGCATCAAGCCGGAATTCGACGGGGAGAGTCTTCGCGCACTCGTGAGGGCACTACTCGATGGCAGCCTGGAGGTTCTACGTTTCCAGACACGACACCTGCGCAAGGACGGGTCCCGCTATCCCGTGGAGGTGAATCTGCAGGTCTCCCGCAATACGGCCCCGAGGTCTTCTTCGCTATCGTGGTGGATATCTCTGAGTGCCAGCGTGTCGAAGCAGAGCGCTACCGTCTGGAGCTTTCCCTGCAGCCGTCGACGAAGGCATTGCTGTGCTCGGCGCGGACATGCGCGTCCAGTCGGCCAACGAGCGATTCGCTGAATTCCTGGGGCGCCCAAGCCGTGGTCTCATGGGTCTACCTGTGAAGGAAATCGGTGAGCAGTTCCGTTCCGGCCTTGGGCATGAAATCGAGGGCGGGCTTAGGACCGAAGAGCATTGGCGTGGCCGCTGGATAGACCGCAAGGAGGGCAGGAACCAGGGCTTCTTTGACGCAACCTTCAGCCAAACGAAGGGCTTGGATGGCGAGCCCTTGGGGTTCGTTGGCGTGGGGCGCGACATGACCCACGAAGCGTCCCTGGAACTGGATCTCCTGCAGGCGCAAAAGATGGAGGCCGTGGGTCAGCTGGCTGGTGGGGTTGCCCATGAAGGGTGCCGACCGTGTTGGTTCCCCCGCGCATATGCTGGATCCCTGGCCAGGTAGACCCTTTGGCAAAACAGCGCGCTTAATAGTAGCCGAGCTGCCTCAGCATGGCGCGCGTGCCGGAATCCAGGGTTCCACTTCCAGCGGCGCCCAGGACCTGGCTTAGCTTCTCCAGCGACTCCCTGAAGTCCGCCATCATGGCCTGCATGCGTTCTCGGTCGGCCTGCCGCTCAGCGGACAAGTCCGTGAGTTCGTGGGGATCTGTGGCCAGGGAATAGAGCTCCCAGGTTTTCTCGTTGGGAAAGACAAGGTCGTCATCTTGGGGACCGTGGATCATCTTTAGTCCGCTGCCATCCCGAATAGAGTACTTGTGCGCCAGGAGGTCCACTTCACTCCAAATAACACGATCCTCGGGAAGACTCGGACCCATTAGGTCGATGCCCTGCATGCGCGGATCCGACTCCAGCCCAAGGGCCCCAAGGAGAGTGGGGACGAGATCGATCAGCATCGCAGGTTCGTCGATTACCAGGGGCTCTTGACCGGGGACTCGCATGATGAGGGGGACGCCCGTGAGTTCGCTGTAGAGCGTGGTGCCATGGACAATCAGGCCTCGCTCCCCAAGTTCTTTACCATGATCCGAGGTCACAACGATGATTGTGTTCTCGGCCAAACCCGATTCCTCCAGATGCGCCAGTAGCTTGCCCAACTCGTCGTCCACGTAGCGTAGGGCAGCATCGTAGAACGCTTCAATGTCTTCCAGAGCCTCCGGCGTGATCCCGTAGGCCTGCACATACTCGTGATGCATGTAGGGCGTGGGATCTATGCGCTCCTCTCTGTTGATGTAGCCCGGCGCCGGATCGAAGTCGTGAACAGTGTAGGTGTGCAGGAAGAGAAAGAAGCGCTCTTCAAGGTGTGCATCCAACCAACGGCTGATTCGTGTCGTGTCGTTCTCCTCGTACATCGCACGGGAAAACAGAGCCGGCTCCGCTTCAATCATCGCGGCGATGTGCTCCGAATCGATGTGACGCAGGGGATCCAAGTTGGAATAGCCATCGAATCCGCGGTCGAAGCCGAAGATCGGGTTTAGATAGCCACCGGCGGTGAACGCGCGGGTCACGAAGCCCTCGCGCGCAAGTATCTCCGCGAGCATCGGAGTCAGGGACTGTGAAATGGCCCGTCCGGGTGCAAGGACACCATGCACAGAGGGGATCTGTCCCGAGAACATGCTGACCTGCGACGGCAGAGTGAAGGGTGCTTGGGCGGTGACGTCACGCACGAGAGTTCCACTTGCGGCGAGCGCGTCGAGGGTGGGAGTGTTGTCGCCCGACGCTCCATAGGCTCCGACGTGATCCGCGCGCAGAGTGTCGATTGATATTAGGATCAGATTGGGACCATTCGACGTACGTGAGGTGTCGCGCAGGATTGGTGAGGCGATCGTTCCCGGGGCTCCTTCGACCGCAAGTTCGACAAGCACCTCTTCACCGGCCCAGGCGCCAAGGTCCATGTCCACTTCTTCCCATCGAGCATCAATCAAGCGCTCGGGGCTTGTGTGCACTCGTCGAAGGACCTCGACTCCCTCCACGAGTACTACAAAGGTACGTGCTCCCTCGAAGGTTAGTTCATTGGTTGCCCGCCATCCGCCAAGGGCAAGAGTCAGGTGAGGCTTGCCCCGTGGGATAGGCACCTGGAATTGCATTGTTTCGCCCGGGAGGATGGCCAGAGACGGCCGCGTTTCCCCGCCGAAATTCTCACGCACAAGGCGTTCGCCTCGCCAGGACGAATTCGGCAAGGGCAAGCGCAGGAGTGCCTCTTCCCTTGCCAGGCGAGTGAGGTATGTGTGCTGATCTACGCGCTCAAGCCTGAGGTCATCAAAGAAGACCTTGCCGGAGTCGACCTCCTCGGAAAGCCCAAGCACGCAGGAGACAAGCAGCGCCCTGGTCTCCGGCCCCGTGCGCAGGGTTATGTTGCGCTCCATCCAATCGGTGGTGCCCTGGGAAGAGGGCAAGTTGTGGAACTCCAGGATGGACTCGGTGGTATTGCCTGCAAAAACATCCTCAGGTTCTCCAGCCATGGACAGCTCCCCGAGAAAGAACGCGGCCCCATGAAAGAGGATACTTTCGCGGGGGACGAGCGCCTCCGTACGGACACGTCCCGTGAATCCATAGAAGGCGTTTGGCTGCACAGGAATGATGCGATAGAGGCCGCCACGTCGGCCGCTTAGCTCAAGCTTGGCTTCGGAATTCTGGCCGTCGATTTTAGCCAGAAGACTCTCCGGGTCCTTCACAAGGGGTTCCGCTGCGTCAATCACACGGTGCCATCCAGCCAACCCCGAGGAGAAGTCTTCCGTGAGGAGTCGCTCGATCTCGGGGGTGTAGTCGGGGGGCGGAACAAGGCGGGACGTCGGAACTTCCCAGAGTCTCACGAGGGGTGCTATTTCTCCCTCACCAGCTCCCTTGCCGGAATCACAACCCGCGCCTATTCCAAGGCTGAGGACCAAACAAAACAGACGGGTGGCGCGGGTCATTGGACGTAAAGCTTGTGGCGAACTGCGGTCGGTGGCGAGACCTGAATCTACCTCCAAAACACCATATTCGCAAAGCCGGGGGCCGCTAGCCCATCACATCCAGGAGGGAGGCTGCCTCTTCCATCATATTGGCGTGCTTTACTTGGGCATAGGCGCGTGTCGAGTCTTCCGTTGCCTGCGTACCCCGTGTCCGTTCGGTTTCCGCAGCGCCATCTTCCTTTGCCTCAACCCGGCGCTCCTCCTGGATCTCCGTGCGGGCCTCACTAGCCATCTGTGCGGCCTTGGCAGAGACAGCGCGGTCCTGGGAGGAAGGGTTAGCGGGCGCCTGCGCCGCGCGCTGGACGCGCTCTGCCTTGCTGAGCGTTTCCTGGGGCGTCTTGCCCTTCGATATGGAGATGCCGACTTCTCCACCGACTGCGTACTGCTTGCCATCTGGTCCGGTCTCGTACTCGTAGGTCGGCGCGCCGGAGGCAAGACTCCCAGCAGCTGCCTTGTGGGCCTGCTCATGGGCGCGCACTTCGGCGTCACGAGCCTGAAGTTTTTGAACTTCAGCGCGATCATCCTTGGTCAGAGCTTCAGGCCCAGCCGATGCCGCGTCCTCCGGTACTCCTCGGTCCTCCGGATTTGCGGTGAATTTGTCACCCCCGCTGTCCTCACCGAGCAACGCGCGCATTGCGTTTTCCGAGAAGGTGGCGCTATCTGCGGGCTGATCCCCAATGGGCTCAATGGCCTCAACCCTGCCCGCTTCCAGGATCCTTTTCGCACCTACACCAGCAAGGGGTTGGCCGATGGAAATTGAATCCAGGGCGCGGCTTGAAGTAGGGGAGAGAGGTTGCATGGGGAAGGTCCTTGGACAACGTCGACTGTTGATCGCTGCGGACTCCACCCTGGATTGGTTTCAAAGTGAGGTCTCAGACCTGGGACTTCTATGGCATCAAGAATGGCATCAAGAATGGCATCAAGGGGTCGCTGCGGCGCCTACCCTGTCCCCTCAGGCAACTTGTTGCGGGTCGAGGTGGAGTACCCGGTACTTTCCACCCCGTGTCTGGGATCGTCGTCGTGACCCACCGCTGTTGAGGGTCAAAACCACCATGAACGCTGCGCAGGTTCGATGTCCGGGCGTGGGTCGAAGTCAAGTTGGGAAGGAAATGCCCAGTCGCCTGAGGTTGACCAGGAGTGGAACTCCTGCACCTGGGTTCGCTACTCTCCCTCTTAACCGCAGCCTCTGTCCCTAGAAACCCAAGCACCTCATCCTGATGGCAACCACTCGCATCTGCGCACTATCCTTAGGCGCCTCTCTTCTCGCAGGCAGTGCCTTTGCTCTTCCCCAGGACACTGGCGAAGTGCCGTTCATCGAATGGAACGATGAGAAGCGCACAGCGGCCGAGGAGGTAGAGCGCATCGAAGCGGAACTTACCTCCGCCAGTGCTGCAATCTGGGAGCATGCTGAGCTGGCCCTGCGGGAAGATCAATCTTCTGCCCTGTTAGCGGACATGCTGGAGCGCGGAGGCTTTCGTGTGGAGCGCGGTGTGTCTGACATGCCTACGGCCTTTATTGCCAGCTACGGCGAGGGCAAACCTGTCGTAGCGTACCTGGCCGAATTCGACGCCCTGCCCGGTCTCTCCCAGGATGTGTCCTCTGTGGTGCATGCCCGCATCGAAGGTGCCGGTGGACACGGCTGCGGCCACAATCTTTTTGGTGTCGGCTCCGTTGGTGCAGGCTTGGCGCTCAAGCGTGCGATGGAGGAGCACGATCTGCCTGGTACGGTTCGTGTCTATGGAACCCCTGCGGAAGAGCAGGGCATAGGCAAAGTCTGGATGGTGCGCGATGGCCTTTTCGACGATGTGGATGTGTGCCTGTCTTGGCATCCCTCGAATGAGAATGTTGTCTCGCTCCAACCCAGCAAGGCACTGCGTTCCTTCGAGGTCACGTTCTATGGTCGCTCTGCCCACGCCGCAGGTGCGCCCTGGAGTGGCGTGTCCGCCTTAGATGCGGTAGAGGCCTTTGAAACCGGCATCAATCTCCTTCGGGAACACATGCCCGAGAGCGCGCGTATTCACTACGTCGTAACCAACGGCGGTGCAGCTCCAAACATCGTGCCCTCGAGTGCTTCGGTCTGGCTCTTCACCCGTGGCAAGGACTGGCCCGAACAGGAGCTTGTCTACCAGCATGTGATGAAGATCAAGGAGGGCGCGGACCTGATGGCCTGGGGTGAAGAGCACGGCGTGGTCGAGAACGGATTCCGCCCTGCCAAGGTGCAAAACCTCACGGGTCTCTATCACTACAACCCGAATCTGCCAGCGGCACGCGTGATGTACTCGAACCTGGTCATGGTCGGGGCCGCTAGTTACAGCGAAAAGGAGCAGGCCTTTGCCCGGGAGATCCAGACTGCCTTTGGAATTGAGGCGACGGGGATGCACAGTGAAATTACGCCTTTCGATCCGAATGCCGCACCTGAGCCCGGTGGCTCGACCGACGTGGCTAACGTCTCCTGGGTTTGTCCGACCATTGGCCTTGGGGTTGCCAACTGGCCGATGGATGTGCCTGCGCACTCCTGGGCTTCGACAGCTGCCTCGGGCTCACCCGCTGCTGACAAAGCCATGCGCGTGGCGGCCAAGGTTCTGGCTTGCGCAGGTGTGGATGTCCTTACACAACCCGATGTCGTGCGTGCAGCACGTGCGGCCTTTGACGAGGCTTCAGCTGCCTTCCCCTACGTATCCCCAGTCGGTCGGAATGAGCTCCCCGCACTTCCCTCGAGCATGCGTTAGGGCAAGAACCGGGTCGTGCGAGTGCCTCAGGCAATCACAGCTTTCACGACCCTGCCGAAGACGTCGGTGAGGCGGAAGCGACGACCCTGATATTTGACCGTGAGCTGCTGGTGATCGATCCCCATCAGATGCAGGATCGTCGCCTGGAGATCGTGTACGTGGACGGCGTCTTCGACGACATCCATACCGAGCTCGTCCGTGACCCCGTGGCTCAAGCCGGACTTTACGCCACCGCCGGCCATCCACTGGGTGAAGGCGTAGGGGTGATGGTCACGGCCCCAGCGTTTGGGGTTGTTTAGTTCGCCCTGGAGGAAAGGTGTGCGCCCAAATTCGCCGCCCCAGACGACCAGGGTGTCGTCCAATAGACCCCGCTGCTTGAGGTCCAGGACCAGGGCGGCGGAGGGTTGATCGGTGTCAGCGCATTGGGTGTATAGCTCTGTCGTCAAGCTGTTGTGCTGGTCCCAGCCCGCGTGCATCACCTGCACGTAGCGCGTGCCACGCTCGATCAATCGTCGAGCCATCAAGCAGTTGTGGGCGAAGGTTCCGGGTTCGGTTACCTGGGGGCCATACATATCCAAGACGTGTTGCGGTTCGTCAGAGAGATCCACCAGCTCAGGTACCGACTCTTGCATGCGGTAGGCCATCTCATACTGAGCCGAACGTGCGGCGACTTCGGGATCGCCGGAGCGTTCGAAGGCCAGCTGATTGAGACCCGAAATATCGTCAAGGACACCCCGCCGCACCTTGCGACTGATTCCATTCGGGTTGGAGAGGTACAGAACCGGGTCACCGGCGCCGCGTAGTTTCACCCCCTGGAAGCGGGAGGGGAGATAGCCGGACTCCCAGTAGAAGTCGTAGAAGATCTGTCCGCAGGTGGTGCCCTTACTCACTGATGTCATAACCACGAAGGGCGGCAAATTCGTGTTCTCCGCTCCAAGTGCGTGGGCTAGCCAGGCGCCAAGTGTTGGGCGCCCGGGCATTTCAGACCCGCTCAGGAAGAAGGAGATGCCTGGGGCGTGATTGACGGCCTCGGTGTGCAGACCCTTGATGAAACAGAGTTCGTCTGCAACCTCTGCTGTGTAGGGCATCAAGTCGCTCACCCAGGCGCCGGATTCCCCGCGCTGGTGAAAGGGCGAGATGGGACCAAGGAGCAGCTTGCCCGTGGCGCTTCCGGTCATGGTGCTGAAGCGTTTGCCGGCGATGAACTCCTCAGGAACTGGCTTTCCGTGGAGTGCGACCAGGGTGGGTTTGTAGTCGAAGAGATCGACGTGTGTTGGGGCGCCATTCTGGAACAGGTAAATCAGGCGCTTCGCCTTGGGCGTATGGTGCGGCAGGCCCGGCAAGCCACTGCTGCTGCTTCGATCAAGGCCCAACTGCGTGGCCGCATGACCCATTCCCTTGAGTCCCGGAACGGTTGAAGCGGCGGCGAGACCGGCGGCCCCATGGCGCAGCATGTCGCGACGTGACAGATGTTTGTTGGGGCTGAACATGGACATGGCAGTTACTCCCTGGTGACTGTCTCGTCCAGGTTCAGAAGGGTCAGGGCCAACCCGGTCCAGGCTGCGTGTTCCACAGCCTCTAGGGATGCGTCGCGCTCGGAATCACCGACCTGCAGGAGCGATCTCGCTTCCCCGGGGTCGGCGGCGTACTGACTTCGCAGGCGATCCAGGCTTTCCCCTAGGAGTTCCAATTCCCGCAGCGCGGGATTCCTTGCAAGGACCAGGAGAAAGGCCCGTTGAATCCTAGCTCCGTCGCTGGCGACTCCCTCCAGAAGGAGGCGCTCGGCAAGGGTTCGGGCGGCTTCCACATAGGTGATGTCGTTCAACGTCGCCAGGGCATGCAAGGGCGTGTTGGTGCGGCGATCGACGACCGCACACGTCTTGCGAGTAGCCGCGTCAAAGAAGGGCGTGGGCCCAACAATTCGGCGCCAGAACGTGTAGATGCTGCGGCGATAGAGGTCGTCACCTTTGCCCTGGGGATAGCTGCGTGTGCCGAAGGTGTATTCTTCCCAAACGCCCTCCGGTTGATAGGGGTGACTTCCCGGGCCGCCGGGTTGATCTACGAGCAAGCCACTGACCCAGAGGGCCTGGTCTCTGATCATCCAGGAGGGCATGCGAAAGCGTGGTGCCCGAGCCAACAATCGATTCTTGGGGTCAAGGGCTTGGAGTTCAGCGCTTCTTGCGGAGGTCTGTCGGTAGGTCGCGCTATCCAGCATCAGCCGCATGATGTGTTTGACGTTCCAGCTGCTCTGGATGAACTCCGTGGCTAGCCAATCCAGGAGTTCCGGGTGGGTGGGGGGCTCCCCCTGGGACCCGATGTTTTCAACGGTGCGCGATAGACCCGTACCAAAGACTTGGGCCCAAAGCCTGTTGACGATGACTCGCGCAGTAAGCGGGTTGGCGGGGGAGACAATCCACCGGGCAAGCCCAAGACGGTCCGCCTTGGAGTCCCTTGGGAAGGACAGGAGGAACTCGGGTACCCCGGCCCAAACCTCTTCCATGGGTTGGTTGTAGATGCCCTTTTGAAGAACGAACGTCCTGCGGAATTCAGCGGTGTCCGCCATCACCATGACTTCGGGCACGTCGTTCTGCAGGTCTCCCAAACGTCGGGCCGTGGCCTGGGCTTTGGCCAGAGTCGCTCCGTAGGCTTCATCCTGCCGCCGCTGTTCACCTTTGAGCAGCTTGTCTTGTTCGTCCCCACGCTGCGCTGCTGGGGTGGCAAGGATGTTGTGCAGGTGGGCGCGCTCGGACTCAAGCCGGGCTCCGGGCACCGAGGTTGCCGATAGCCGGAAGCGTCCCAGGTTGTGACTCTTGTGGCGAGAGTCGTGGCGCAGGGTGATCTCGAGCTGTTGATGCGGCGCCAAGTGCAGGGGCTCATCAAGCAGAAACACCGCCTCGTGATCACGATCGATGGGCTCACCCCTCCACACGGCCCAGCCGGTGCTTTCGTTTCCATCCAGAGCCCCGTCGACGGGATTGTCATGGCCCTCGATGGATGCAACTGCGTTGCGCACTATCACTCGACCGCCGGTGTCATCAACGCCGGGGGCAAGAACGCGGACCTCGAAAGAGGTCAGCACAAAGTTGCCACTGTTGGAGCGACCCATTCCGCCGTAGGTCATACTCTCGTGGCGTAATGCCTCCAGTCGAAGGCCTGTTATTGAGCCCTGATCTGCCTGTGCCTGCTTGCCCAGATCTGAATCCGAAGAGGGACCTGAAAACAGGACGCGGTAGGTGTCGTTGTCAGGATTTGCACCGCTCGCAAGAATCGAGTTGTCCCCCAGGAGCGTCAAGTCCTGCGTATCACTTGAGAAGCTCGCGGGTACCAATACTGACCAGGGGCTCTCTTCGAGTTTGCCACGCTCCGCGGACTCCCAAGTATTTGCTTCGGATGCCAAGGCTCTGTCACGTTCCGCTCTTTGGACTTCCAAGGCCTCACCCTTCTTTTGCAGCGCTGCGATCGCTGCCATTTGTTCAGGGCTGGGCACAGCCAAGACAGGGGCAGTACGAGGACTGCCGCCCCCGCCGGTAACCTCTGTTTGGTTGAAGAAGGCGAAGAGCTGGTAGTAGTTCTGATTGCTAAGGGGATCGAACTTATGGTCGTGGCATCGACAGCAATTCATCGTCATGCCAAGCCAGGTGGTGCCCACGGTTTCCAACTGATCGAAGATGTACTCGACGCGGTTCTCCTCCGGGATACGACCCCCTTCGCCATTGATCATGTGGTGGCGCAGGAACCCTGTCGCGAGAATCTGTTCGTCAGTCGGATCCTCGAGGAGGTCGCCGGCCAGCTGCCAAATCGTGAATTTGTCAAAGGGGAGGTTGTCATTGAATGCTCGAACCACCCAATCACGCCATGGCCATGCGGTGCGATCGAGATCCCCCTGGTATCCGTTAGAGTCGGCGTAGCGTGCCGCATCGAGCCACGGCCAAGCCATGCGCTGGCCATAGTGCGGCGAATCAAAGAGCCTTGCCATTGTTGCGTTCCAGCGATCGGAACCGCTCGATGCACGGAAGAATTCGCGCTCCCCGGGCGTCGGGGGCAAACCAGTAAGGTCCAAGGTCAATCGCCGTAACAGCATGTCATCCGACGCCGTCGGTGCGGGCAACAGCCCCTCGACATCGAAACGCGACATGATGAAGTGATCAATCCCATTGCGCGGCCAAGAGGGATCGGAGACTTCCGGTAGTGCGGGGCGCTCCAAGGCTGCGTAGGACCAATGCTTGCTCCAATTCGCGCCCTCTTCAATCCACTGACTTATGAGGTCCTTTTCTGCTTCACTTAGGGAGAGATGTGACTTGGCCGGCGGCATCAAGTCCAGGGGATCAGTGGCCCGGATGCGTTCGAGTATGGCGCTTTCACCTGGCTTCCCCGCGACCACTGGCGCCCAGTTTCCGCGATCGCCAAAAGCACCCTCCCGGGTGTCGAGCCGCAGCCTTGCCTTACGGGTATTTGAATCTGGACCGTGACAGGGAAAGCAGTTGTCGCTCAGGAGAGGCAGAACATCCCGGGCAAAATCGATCCCTCCAGCGGGGCTGGCAGCGCCAACGCTGACATCAGCGGCGCTCCCTGGGAAACCGAGGCAAAGCAACAGGTACAGGAGAGCCACCAGGGCCGGCGCGATACGTGCAGCGGCGATTGTGGAGTCGTAACGGGTGCGGAGCGTGTCGCTGGGGAGATCGGTCACCCTGCGATTGTAGGCCCTACCCTTGGAATGGACTAGGTCCTGCGGGAAGTGGGAGCGCCCGTCGCGACGAACCGAAGAGACAAGGGCGGGTCGGTACCTTTTGAGCCATCCGCAGCTGCTTCCTTGAGCAATCCAGCAAAATAACTCCAGGCCCTGGGGCCTCGGGAGACGATTGGCACAGAATGACGCCGGAGTCCACGAAACCAAGCTTGAGCCTAATGGTCGCTGGGCCCCCAGGGGCGAGACCTGTAGCGAGACCTGCGGCGACAGGTCTCGTTATGGATTGGGGAGCCCGGGGTAGGCTTCTTTGGTTGTTGCCCCTGGGGTTGTGTGTATTGCTCGTGGTGCTCCCGGTCTATGCACGCCTCGGCTCCGACGGTCGATGGCTAACTT
>JBLHLB010000039.1:0-19282 GCA_047618505.1 Planctomycetota bacterium | reverse complement strand
TGCCGAGACCCTCCCCGTGGGGGGGACTTGGGCCGAATCCATCTTCGGAAACACCTTCGCTGGGAAGCCCGCGCCGATCTCGTGGAACGCCCTTTCGGCAACCCTCTGGCTCACGCCTGCCATGGTATTAGCCCTTGCGCTAATCCTAAGTGCCATGCACTTGAGCTGGGAACTTCGCAAGCGTCGCCAGGCCACGGAAGCTTCGTTGCTTGCGCGCTTTGATGCAGCACGCCGGAAGGCAGGTCTCACCCGACCCATCCGACTCAGCATCTCCGATCGCCTCCAGGGTCCCATCACCTTTGGATTCCTGCGGCCGGAAGTTGTTCTCCCCCTACGCGCCCTGGATGATCTATCGGCTGCCCAGGAACGCTCAATGTTCGCCCACGAACTTGCCCATGTCGTACGGCACGACCCCGCCTGGTTCGCAGGCCTGGCCTTGCTTGAGCGCTTGTTCTTCTTTCAACCGCTCCTGCGTGTGGCGCGCAAGCGCCTCATGGAAGTGGCCGAAGAACGCGCTGATGACCGCGCTGTTGCTTGGACCGGTAACCCGGTTGCACTCGCAAGCTGCTTGGCCGAAATTGCGCGCTGGATTCTCGAAGGTCAACGCCAGCGGGCTCTGCCCATCGCCGGCATGGCCAGCTCGAGTCTCGGAAACCGCATCGAGCGCTTACTCGTCCCCCAACAGCCGCGGGAAGCTCGTCAACATTGGTTCGCCCCGGCGGTCCTGGCCCTGCTCGTCACTACGGCCGGCGCCGCCCCGCGCATCGGAACTGGTGCTGAACCGGTAGCGGATGTTGATGCGGCATGGATGGCGCCGAGCCTGCACCTCAACGACACACAGATCGTCGAAGTCGACTCTTCGCCAGAGCCCCAGCCCAACACCGAGCTGGAGTCAGTCGCTCCCCCTCAACCGGAAGTCGCCGAGCTGCACTGGAAGAGCCTCGTGAACAACGAGTACGCCCTGTTGGAAGATGAGCTCGATCTCCTAGCCGACGAAATCGCCCTGCTCGAATCGGAGTTGGGCGCGGACGCGACTGAAGCCAACCGCCGGGCTCTCAACCTCCTTTCCAAGCGGCTAGAAGGCTTGATGCATATGCGTCAAATCGCCCGTGCCCTTGTGCTTGAAGTAACCAAATCCTCCACCTCCTCTGCAACACCCCACGCGCAGAGGGGTCCCCGTTAGTAGACACCTAATCATGAATATTTCCACGCTATCCCTGTCGCTGCTCCTTGGAGTAAGCGCCCCCGTCGCTTGGTCGCTCTCGCCGGCCCAAGACTCCCAAGAACAAAGTCAAGAGGAGCTTCACAGCCATGAGCGCGAGGTGCACGAACGCGCCCGTGCTATTTACGAGGAGGCTTCCAATGAAGGGCGTCAATCCTCAGAAGAGCGGCGTGCGGAGCGTGTTCACGCCCGTGAGGTCCGCGCCCAGGAGCGCGCCGCCCGCACTCAAGAACGACGTGCGAGGGCCCAAGAGCGTCGCCCCCAGTCTGGGGAGCAGGATGCCCACGCACACGCTGAGCACCTCAATGAACTTGAGACACTAGAGCGTGACCTGCAGAACACCCACAGGGACCTCATGCAGCGCTTTAGCAACGAAGAGTCTTCCCAGCGTAGTGCAATGGAGCAGGCGGCCGCCGCGCTCCAAAGCGCCCACGGGGAAGGACACCAGCAAGGCCTACTCCTGCGTCAACGTTTGGAGCAAGGCCAAGGACAGCAGGCGCAAGTGCGCGTCCGTCTGGAGCAAGCACGCGAGCAGCTCGAGCACGCCCGCGTTCAGCTTGACGAAGGCCACGGGAGATACATCCAGCTTAGGGACGCGCAGGGTCAGGAGCATGATACTGTCCTTGAGCTTCACCGCGCACATAACGAGCCCACCCACCCGGCTCATCCTGAGCACGCTCCGCATCCGGCTCACCGCGCTCTTCCCAATCCCCATGGCGCCGACTTCTTCACTAGACAAGAAGGTGGCGAAGAGGGAGCCCACCGCGCACGGGGTTTCATCCTCCGCGAAGATGGCTCCGACGAGCACATCGTGGTCGAACTGCACATGGACGACCTGGCGCAACTGGGCGATTTGGCTGAGTTGCACGAATACGTAGAACTGAGCGAACTCGGTGAACTCCACGAGATGCTCGGCGGTCTTAACGTTGAGCTCGAGGGACTCGAAGGCATGGGTGAACTCCACGACATGCTCGGCAACCTCAGCATCGACATCCAAGGCTTCGAGAATCTTGGCGAACTTCACGAAGAGCTGATCGAAGAGATCTGCGAGGGCTGCGAAGAGTCCACCGAGGAGACCCTGGAAGGCCTCGAGGAACTCTTCGAGGAACTTCACATCGAAGGGATTGATGGCTCCGACCGCCAGGTGCGCGTCTTTATCTCCGGCGAAGAAATCGACGGCGAGAACTTCGAGTTCGACTTCGGCAACGACGAAGATGGCCAGGCCGTCAACGTGCAGACCATCATCGAGCGTGTCCACTCCGCCCAAGCCCAGGTCGATGGCATTGACATCCAAGCCATTATCGAACGGGCACACGGCGCCCAAGAGCACGTGCAGGGCCTCGACATCGAAGCCATCATCGAGCAGGCCCAGGCCGGTGCCCCGCGCGTTGAGCAGATTATTCGCCGCGCCCGCGGCAATAGCCCGCGCACGATCCGGGAAAGCGGACGCCGTGTCGAAATCCTCGGCGATGACGCAACCATCTATGTGATCGATGGCGTCTCCAGCGACTCAAGCGACTCAAGCGACGCCGACGAGTCTGAGTGCTGCGAGTGCTGCACCGATGACGGTGACAACGAAGGTTCCGTCGGCTTCTTCAGCGCCCCCCAACAGTCCGGTGCCTCAACCTGGACGTTCGAAAATGCTCCCCAAGAGAGCGGACAGTCCTACGCCTGGACCACCACTGCCCCCCAGGCATCGGCGGCTCCCCAGGTGATCGACTTCACCCAACTACTGGGTCAAGGAACGACCACATCCTCCAGTGGTCAGTTCATCATCAACGCCACAGCCGCAACCGGAGAGTGCGAAGACTCCGTCTCCGAGGGAGTCACCGTCCCCGGCGAGGCCACATGGCAGTTCTTTGCTTCGTCGGAAGACGGAGAGAGCCCCGTTCAAGTCATCCAGACGTCGGAAGGCGAGGACAGCACCTGGGAAGTGATCGAGAGCTCCGAGGGAAACAACGTGATCTTCACGACCACGAGCGCACCGGAGGCATCGGAAAACGGAAACGTGTTCTTCCGTGCTCCCAATACTCCCGCGGCTCCTACTAGCGTCCAATCCTTCCTGGATGCCACGACCGCTCCCGTGGTCTCCGGCGAGGACGCAGACAACGCAACGGAGATTACCGAGATCCTGCGTGAGATGCGCCGCGAGATGCGTGCCCTGCGCGCCGATGTCGCCGCCCTCCGTGACGACATGCGCGTCAACTGATTGAGTCTTGAGCAACCGGTGGCCCCGCGAACGCGCGGGGCCACAGCCACCCCGCACTATGAATCGCACCTCAGTCCCCCCCACTGTTTGCTCCCTGGCCCTGACCGCCACGCTGGCGCTGCTCTGCCTGCAGCCCACCAGTGAAGCGAGACCGGTCACGCGCCCGATGCCCCTGGCCACAGGGGCGAGTGTCTGCCAGGCTGACGCTGCGGAAGAAGACTATCGCTATCTCGCCGGGTTGGTGGAACGCGAGTTGTGGGATCTCGCCGTTACGGCAGGCAACAAATTCCTGGGAGATCACCGGCGCTCCTTGCGTGTGTCCTTGGCCCGCTATCGCCTGGCCACGGCACTGTTCTCCCTTGACCGCCATGCCGAAGCCCTGCCCCACTGGCGCGAGCTCGCCGGTGTCGCCGGTTTTGAATACCGACTCGAGGCCGAGTTCCGCGCAGGCGAATGTGCGCTTGCCCTTGGACAAGCCGAAGTCGCCAGCTTGCACTTCGCCGCGGTCCTTGCTGGCGATCAAACCTACCTCCACGCACCTGCCGGATTCCTTCTGGCGGAAGCGCATTTCCAAGCGCGCGATTTTGGCCAGGCGGAAGCCGCCTACGAACAACACCTCAAGGCTTTCCCCCAGGCAGCGACCGCTGCTGACGCGCGTCGGGCTCTGGCCTGGTGCGCTTGGGAACAGGGAAAAGCCCAGCCAACCGTCGAACGTGCCCGCCAATTCCTTGGTCGCCACGAGGGTGACCCGGCGGCCGTCGAAATCGCCCTGCTCCTGGGCGAAGCCCTCCTGGAGATCCCTGATGCGGAGGCTGCCCTTAAGACCTTCCGCGCCATACCGAACAGCCACGCCAGCGCCGATGCGGCCCTGCGTGGAAGCGGCTTTGCCCTGGCTGCCCTCAACCGTCCGGCCGAAGCTGCCCAGGCTTTTGGCCAGGTGCTTAGGCAGTTTCCCTCGAGCAGTTTCACCCGTGAGTGTCGCCTGCAACAGGGTGTTCAACTGGTGAGCGCCGGTCAGCACAAGGCAGCAGTCGAAGCCCTGGCTCAACTCGTCAGTGCCAAGGACGCCGAAGCCTGCTTATGGGGCGGCCGGGCCCAGGCGGCACAGGGTGCCCATGAACTTGCCCTGGCAACCTTTGACCGCGGCTTGGCCGCCACAGATGACGAGCAACTCCAGGGGCGGATTTTCGTCGCACGCGGCGATGCCCTTGGGATGCTTGGGCGCAGCGAAGAGGCCCGCGCTTCCTATGCACAGGGCGGCTCTGATTACGCCATCCACGCGGCGGCCGTATCTGCCCTTAACTCCGGTGACATCGAAGGCGCCGAGCGCCTTGCGGAGACCCTTCTCAAGCGTGGAAAGGAGGTCGGCTACCGTGGCCCCACGCTCCTGGTCTTAGGGGAAGCCCGCTTCCAACTGGGACGCTGGGACGCCGCCGAAGGAGCCTTTGTCTCGGCCCTTGAACTGGCTGAGGACGACGCTTCACGTTCACGCTCCCGGTCACGTATTGCCTGGTGCCACTACCGCACCGCGGATCTCGCGGCCGCCGCCAATGGGTTCGCCTCCCTCGCAGAGGACATGCCCACCTGCGCCGAGTCGGAAGAAGCCAGGCGCATGGCCGCGCGCGCCCTGGAGGAGGGTGGATCACGCGAAGGGGCTGCACAGGCCTGGCGAATCTACCTGGAGAACAATCCAGGAGGTGTCTTCTCGACCGAGGCCCTGATCGCCCTGGCACGCACAACCGACGACAGCGCGGAGCGGGGGCGAGCCCTTTCCCTAGCCGCTTCCACCGATGGGTCAGGCCTCGAAGGTGCGCGCGCCCTCTTGCGCCTGGCGGAAGATCTCTCACAGACCGGCGATAACGAGAACGCTATGGCGCGCTTCGCGGAACTGCTCTCACGCATCCAAGGCAAGGATGCGGAGTTGGAGGCACGCGCACGCTACGGCCTGGCCTGGTGCCACTTCGACCGGGCTGAGTTCGGAAAGGCGGGCGACTTGCTTGTGCCGCTTTCGACCCGCGACGGCCTGGCCTTCCTGCTCGAGAGCGACCCGGACCTGGCCGCCTCCGCCCTGGAGCTCACCGTTTGGTCAATGGCTCGGGCCGAGCGCGTGGCAGAGGGCGTCGTTGCACTCACTCTTCTGAACGCAAACAAAGGTGCCATCCTCCCGGATAACGGGCGCCGCTTTGAAGTCACACGCGCCCTGGCCGAAGCCCATCAACGTGCCGGAGAACCGGCCCATGGACAGTTGCTCTATGAAGCGTTGCTGCAGAGCTTGTCCGCTGGTCAAGACGCCGGTGATGTTGCCGTTCGCGCCTTGATCGAGGGTACCTACCTCTCCCTGGAGGCCGATGATCGCGACCGAGCGGAAGCGCAACTGAGAACCGCGACTCAGCGTTCCAAGGACGACCCAAACGTTATGGAGGCGAGCTTCTTCGTCGCCGAAGCGCGCTTGGCCGCCGGCGAAGAGGATCAAGCCTTGGTCCTCTACGCTCGCGCATCGAACCCAAACTCGCCTCTGGCTGCGGACGCCCTCTACAAGGGCGGCTTCGTGCTCCTGTCCCAGAACAAGCATGTCGAGGCGGCAACGCTTTTCGCACGGCTTGTGGAGAACCATGGGGACAGCCCGCTGCTCGGAGAAGCTCTATTCCTCCTGGGCGAAGCACACTATCGCTCCGCCGACTATGCCCAGGTCATCGCCCCCCTGGATCGGTTACGCACTGAATTGCCGCGCCACGAAGTTCGCCCCAAGGCGCTCTTTCGACTCGGCCTGGCCCTCGGACATCTTGAGCGCTGGGAACCCTCGGCCCAGGCCCTGTCGCTCTTGGCCAAGGAGGCGCCCCAGTTCCCGAACCTTGCGGAAGCGGAGCTTTGGCGCGGGCGTGCCCTCGCAGCCCTCGGACAAAACCGACCTGCACGGGCCGCGTTGGAACGCGTACTTCAATTGGACAAGGGCGCCTTGGCCGCCGAGGCCCGTGTCGTCAAGGGCAACATCCTGCAGGGCGAAGGTCGCCATGAGGATGCCCTCTCCGAGTACATCAAGGTCGCCGTGCTCTACTCGCACGGCCCCGCGGTTTCAGAATCCTTATACCGCGCTGGGGTTAGCCTCGAAGCACTCGAACGACCCGGTGACGCAGCTCCGCGTTACCGCGAGGTCCTCGAAGATCACGGGGAAAGCGCGTGGGCCAAGCGGGCCCGCGCTGCCCTGGCGCGACTCGAATCGCTCTGACTAGAACCCAATAGAAAAAGGACGGGGGAGCCAAAGAGGTGGAGGGTACGTGGGGTACCGAAGGTGGCGAAGGTCGCCGCCAAAGGTCCACCTCCCCGGCTTCCCCGTCCTCCTCACCTTCGCATGCGCTTGGCAATCGCCACAGGTTGAATTCCTCCCCCGAGCTAAAGTCACCATGAGCAGCTCCCTTATCACATCCCTAGCGACCTCCCTGGCCAATCCGGCGGCCCCCCAGACAGAGGGCGCCGTGGGACTCAACTCGCTGTTCGACATGCTCCTGGAGGGTGGACCCCTGATGATCCCCATCGCCCTAGCCTCGGTCGTGGCTTTCGGCCTGGTGGTCGAGCGCTCCATTCGATTGCGGGATGGGGAACTCGGCAGCAAAAAGCAGGTGCGTGCCATCCTCGAACTGACGCGCAGCGCGGGGCCGAGCAAGGCGCTGGTGCTCTGCTCAGAACGATCAACTCCCCTGGGGCGCATTCTTGCCACGGGCCTACGTCACGCCAAGAGCCCCTTCGGCGACCGCGAATTGGCAGTTGAAGACGCAGGTTCTCGGGAAGCAAAACGGCTCACGACGCCCCTGCGCCCCCTGGTCCTGATCTCCGTCGTCGCGCCCCTCCTGGGCTTGCTCGGCACGGTCTGGGGTATGATCCAAGCCTTCTCGGAGATCGCCGGCGAGGACGCCATCGGAAAGCCCGAGCTCCTGGCCGGTGGGATCAGCCAAGCCCTGATCACAACCGCCGCGGGACTCTCTGTTGCGATCCCGACCCAGGCCGCCATCTTCTGGTTGCGCGGCAAGATCGACCGCTTTGTTCGCCGCAGTGAAGATGCCTACCTCGAGCTATCGGATGTGCTCTGTGAAACCGATCAGGAGAGCGTCGCTTGAAGATTCGTGAAGACAATTGGTTGGACGAAGAACCCAACCTCACGCCGATGATCGACGTGGTCTTCCTGCTGCTGATTTTCTTCATGGTCACGACGACCTTCCTCGATCCGGAGCGCGCCATCGACATCGAGCTCCCGCGGGCGGAGAGCGGTGCCGAGGCGCAGCAGCAACAGGATGAGTTGATCGTCAACGTGGAGGAAGACGGCAGCTTTGTGCTGGACGGCATCGTCCTTTCCTTCGACCAACTACTCGAACGCCTCAAAGGAGCTGCGCAGCACAACGCCGAAACGCCAGTCACAATCCGCGGCCATCGTCACGCCCAGCACCAGGCCATCGTTCAAGTAATGGATGCTTGCGGAGTCGCCGGGCTCTCCAACCTCGCGGTGGGAACGTCCAACGAGGCAGGTACCTAGGGCGCCATGGCCAAGGGTCATACGCAAAATCTGGGCAAGGACATCGTTGCCCTGGTGGCAATGATCGCCGCCGCGGGCTGGGCTGGTTGGCTCCTGGCGCGCCAGTCCCTGGATATAGGTGCGGCCTGGTCCGACGGGGAGGGTTCCGTCAGTTCGATCTCCGGCGACGCCGTGCGCCACGCGATCTGGGATGATGCGCAGGACCTCGGCGGCGGCGTCAACGGCACGGACCGTGAGGGGCGGCCAGCTATTTCCCCCGATGGACGGCTGCTGGTCTTCTCGGTCGGCGAGCGCGGACTCAACGCGGAACTGTGGGTGGCCGACCTGGATGGACAGCGCATCCATGATGCCCGACCTTTGACCAAGCTGAATACCGCTGCAGACGAGATGGCACCGGCCTTCGGCTCCGATGCACTTTGGTTCGCCAGCGATCGTGGCGGCGAGAACTTCGGCCTGGACCTCTGGCGCGTTCCCTATGGCGACGGGCACTTCGGAACGCCCGAGCCGGCGGGTGCAGGAATCAACAGCAGCGCCGACGATACGGACCCCTTCCCCATGCCGGGGACGCGGGCCCTGGCCTTTGCATCCAATCGATTGCGCGGCGCGCGCACAGACTTCGACCTATTCGGTGCCCTTCCAAGGGAAGCGCGCGATGCCGAAGGCAATCGCATTGATGAACCGGGAGGCGAAAATGAGACCTGGGTTGTTGGAACCCTCGCCAGCCTCAATACGCCTTTTGAGGAACGTGAACCGGCCCTGACACCGGATGGTCGCGCCCTGCTCTTTGCCTCGGATCGCGCGGGCTCGAACAATGGGCCGGGCGGTGCGCGCAGCTTTGATCTCTATCGCAGCTTCCGCACAGCGGAGGGCGGACCCGGGGGTTGGCTCGAACCGCGGCCTTTGATCGGCCTGAATACCCTAGCTTCGGAACGCGCTCCCCTACCAACGGAGGGTGGCTTCGCACTGCTCTTCCAGCGGGCGGCGGGATCCGACGGCGGCAACATTCTGCGGGCGCGCTCCCGCGAACTATTCCAACTTCCCCAAGCTCCCCTTTCCCTGACGGAGCTCCTGATCCTTGTACTGTTGGTGACGATCGGAGTTCTGGCGATCTTGGCGAAGCGCTGGCGCGCGATCGACATTCTCTACAAGTGCTTCCTCGTCTCGGTCCTGGCACACATGCTGTTGCTGCTTTGGTTCCGTGAGGTAGTTCCCGAGTCGGATCCTGTGGCGACCCAGGACGTGGAGCGTGTTTTCCGCGTGCGACTCGCGCTAGAGAGCGGTGGAACGCGCTCATCCCTTCAGGAAAGATCCGGCGAACTTGCGGCCGAACGCGCCACCGCTGCGGACAGTTCCGCGACGCCTTCTCGCACGGAGTTACAGGCCGACCTGGAAAACTCCACGGACGCTGCTCCGACTTCATCGGAGTCCATGGACACCAGTCGTGCCCCAGAGGAATCGGCACCACTGGCGAATCGTCTGGAGAGCAACCAGGCTTCCGGTGGTCGCAGCAGTGCCCCCTCCGAGGTGGCCGCACCGGAACGCCTAAGCCCCGAGTATGGCGACCGCGCACCATCCTTAACACACACAGCGACAGAGGGGGATCAACTGCCGGCTCAGCGTACGGAGTCGCTCTTGCCCACGGCGACAACACAGGCCGACACCGTCCTGGCTAGTGCTGCAGCAAGTCCCAACTCAGGAGACACGGTCGTCACCACGCGCGCGCGCGGCGATGATGCCGCCTCCGCGCCCCGCCGACTGCGTACGGCCACGCCCACGAGCACAACAGGAACAATTGAGCGGAAACTGACCCAGGTCACGGGACCCGCGCCGCTCCAAGCGGAAGAAGTCGGCAATGTTGCAGAGATGAGCCTCGGTGTCCTGGACGGGACACAGGAGAATCGCGAACGCGAAAGCCTGGAGGGACAAAGTCCCGAGCTGCGCAGCGACCAACCGGCGATCGCTTCGGCCCCGGAATCAGCGGCACCGGCCCAAGGGGAAGCGGTTCAGCTAGCCAGACAGGACATCTCCGAGGGAGCCACAGAAACAGGCAACCGCCGTCGCATGACGGATGCTGGCGAACGCGGTCGACGTGAAACAGCATTGGCCGGCCCAGCCACCCTGGCCGCCATCAATGCAGGTGAAGGTGCCGCCGGGAACCCCGCCGCAACACAACTTGACGCGGGAGCCTTGGCCTTCACTGAGCGTACTTCAGGCAGCAGCAATGAGGGTCCCGGTCGCGCGAACAGGTCACACAGCGGTGAATCGAGGGAACCCTCGGTAGAGGCTCCAACACCCAATGGAACCCTGGTCAATAGGAGCGAGCAACGCGGACAGGAAGACGACGGACCACAGCGTCGCTCGCTCTCGGCGCCGCAACGTGGATCCTCCACGCCGACCTCGGAACTGCGCGCCCTTGAGGTTGCCGATAGCGGCGACTTTCCCATCGAGATGTCGGATGAGGGGCACGCTGAGTTAGCCCTGAGGCCGACGGCTTCGAACGCGACTCGACGGGAACGCGCAGCGAGTGGACCCGGTCGCGCGGCCCCATCCGAGGCGCCGGCGGAAGGTGCGACTGGCACGCTAACGCCCCAGGACAACTCGCCAGTCCTGGGTAGTCCTAGGCGTCGCCTTGAGCAATTCTCGGGACCCAGTCGACAGAGTGTGAGCGGTCCGGAGCGTCGTTCGCTTACGGCTGCAGCAGACCTGAGAGCACCCGCAACTGGCTCCGGTGCAGCTACGGAGCTCGCGGCAACGTCGGCGAGTCCGAGTGAACAACCGGAGTTCGAACTCAACCCAAGTGTCGCCCCCCCCGCACGGCGCACGCGCGAAGCTGGTGGACCGCGGCGGCGCTCCCCCTGGAGACCGGAGCGAGCTGCGATGACGGGCACTGCCCCAGTGCCCCAGGCACAACCGTTGGTCGCCGCCGCACCGCCCACGGAGAGAATCGATGATGCACCGCGCCGCAGTCGCGAGCAGAACGCCTACTCCAACCGCTTCGGTGATGCGCGCCTGCGGGCCCTTGAGGAGTTCGGCGGCGGAGTGGAAACGGAACGTGCAGTGGCCCTCGGGCTGCAGTACCTAGCGTCGAAACAGAACGCGAATGGAAGCTGGGGTAGCCGTCGCGATTTTGATCGCGATAAGTACCGCGACGTTCGGATCGGCAAGAGTGGACTAGCTCTCTTGGCCTTTATGGGGGCGGGACACTTGCCGGGAGGAATCACCGAGTACGCGCCGGTTTCAGCCAAAGCCGTGGCCTACCTCAAGAGCCTCGTAAGCGAACGCACCGGACACGTGGGAGACGGCGCATCCTATAGCCACGCCATCGCGACATATGCCTTGGCGGAGTGCTTTGCCTTAACCGAGGACGCGTCCCTGCGCGCGCCCCTGGAGCGCGCTATTGCACGCATTCTTGTGGCGCAAAATCAACGCAACGATCGACGCCTCTTCGGCGGCTGGGGTTACTACTTCTCTGATGGCTCGGTTTGGGACGACGACCGTTGGCCGCGGGTATCCGTGACAGCCTGGCAGGTGATGGCCCTCGAGTCGGCGCGACTGGCGGGCTTAGAGGTACCGGACAAGACTTTCGACAGTGCGCGCCGCTTCCTCGCAAATGCCTGGGACGGCGATCGCGGCGCCTTCCGTTACAATCACAATCCCCAGCGCCTCCGCTCTGGCTATCCGATTCTGCCGGCTTCGACTCCGGCGGCACTCTTCGGACTCTCGCTCCTCGGTGTCGATCTGGAATCGCCGGACCTGCGTTCCGCCTGGGACTTTGTCAGTCGGCGGCGCCCGCGGGAGTACCGCAATCGCGGCGACGACGCTTTTGTATTCGACGCCAAGGGCAATCTCTACTTCTGGTACTACGGCACACTAGCGTCTTTCCGGCGTGGTGGATCGACCTGGGAGCGCTGGAACATCGCTATGCAGGAGACCCTGTTGCCGGCCCAGGAAGAGGACGGGTCATGGAGTCCAATTTCGACATACTCGCGCTACGCGGGGGACACCGACCGCGATCGCACGTACTCCACAGCAATCAATGTACTCTCCCTGGAGGTCTACTATCGTTACTTCACGCCACTCCTCCAGGTGCGCTGAGTTCGGAGCGCGGAGGGCTATGTGGAGGGCGCTGCTGCGGCTGAGGGCATCCAGCTTGGGGTAGATGCGCATCGCGCCTTGCTTGGGGGGCGCAGAGGACTACCCTCGATTACATGGATACTCGCCCCTGGCATCAGCACTACTCCCCTGGCGTCCCCACGGAAATTGACCTGGAGGAAGTGCCCCTCTCGCGCTATCTCGAACGCACCGCCGCGCGGGTTCCTGGTCGCGTGGCGGTCTCCTTCAAAAACTGCACCCTGACCTACGCCGCCCTCAAAAGTGTGGCCGAGCGCTTGGCTACCGCTATGCAGGGCATGGGAATTGGCCCGGGCAAGAGCGTTGCGATCCAGCTGCCCAACATTCCGCAGACGGTAATCGCGACCCAGGCAGCCTTGATGACCGGGGCACGCGTTGTGATGACGAACCCGCTCTACACGGAGCGTGAGATCGAGCACCAATGGAATGATGCGGAAGTCGACCTGGCAATCACCGCGGACTTTATTTGGGTCGCCCGGGTGCGCGCGATGCGCGAGCGTCTGCCGGCGAAGAACTACATCATTGCTACGATCCCGGAGTACCTGAAGTTCCCTCTCAACCTGCTGGCGCCCCTCAAGCTCAAGAAGGCGACGCCGCCCTTGTTCGCTAAGTTCAAGGAAGAAGCCGGCGTCTTCCGATTCAAGAAACTAGTGCACTCCACGGTCGCCAATCTCAAGCCTGTGGATGTCAGCATGGACGACATCGCTCTCCTTCAGTACACCGGCGGCACGACCGGCGTATCCAAGGGAGCGATGCTGACGCACCGCAACATTGCCGCCAACGTGCACCAGATCCATGCGTGGTTCTCGGGCATGCAATACGGCGAAGAGGTGCTTCTGACAGCTCTGCCGATCTTCCACGTCTTCGGATTGACGGTCTGCACAACCTTTGGGATCTGGTTCGGGGCAGAACTGGCTCTGGTGGCCAATCCGCGCGACTTCAAGTCCGTTGTCGACACCGTGGTTAAGCGCGGCGTCACTCTGTTCCCGGCAGTGCCGGCGATGTTCAACGCCCTCAACAATTATCCGGGTATCGAGAACATTGACGTTTCTTCGATCAAAGCCTGCTTCTCTGGCTCGGCCCCGATCACACCGGAGATCCTTGAGCGCTTCGAGAAACTAACGAAGTCACGCATTCTTGAGGGTTTCGGCATGAGCGAGAGCTCGCCCGTAACCCACGTCAATCCGATCCGGGGCCTGCGCAAGATCGGAACCGTCGGCATCCCTGTTTCGAGCACGGACGCGCGCATCGTCGACGCAGATGACTCCACCAAAGTCCTGGCGACCGGCGAAGAAGGAGAGTTGGTCATCCGCGGTCCCCAGGTGATGCCGGGGTATTGGAAGCGTGAAGGTGAGACCGCCAAGACCATCATCGACGGGTGGCTGCACACAGGCGACCTGGCCTCCATGGATGCAGACGGCTTCTTCAAGATCGTCGGCCGCAAGAAGGACATGATCAACTGCAACGGAATGAAGGTCTACCCCGATGAGGTTGATGCGGTCCTGATGGCGCACCCCAAGATCCTCGAGGCCACTACGATCGGCATTCCCCACCCGGAACGGATCGAGACGGTCAAATCCTTCATCGTGCTACTGCCCGGCGAAAGCCTGACGGCTGAAGAGATCGAGGCCTACACCCGCGAGAACTTGGCCTCCTACAAGATCCCCCGGGAAATCGAGTTCATTGACGAGCTTCCGAAAAGCACTGTGCTCAAGGTCCTACGGCGCGAGCTGCGTGACCGCGAGCTCGCCAAGCGTTCGTAACTCTCATCTCGCGCGCCCTGTGATTGGATAGACCTGGCGCGATTGTCGCTACACTGGCCCTGTGTTCGCTCACCCCCTTGGTCTGCTCGCGCTCCTGGGCGTCCCCCTCGTGCTGGGGCTGCACCTGTTTCGTCGGCGCTATCGGCCGAAGCAGGTCAGTGCGCTCTTCCTATGGGTCGAGGAGGACGACGTTCCCATCGCCGGGCGCCGGCGGGAGAAGCTGCGTTCGACAACTTCACTTTGGCTGGAGCTACTTGTTGCCCTGTTACTTGCCCTAGCCTTTGCCGGACCGCGTGGCTGCACCGGCGACGAGACACCGCACCTGGTCATTGTGTTGGACGCGAGCGCTTCCATGGCGGCGGTTACTCCCGAGGGCACGACCCTAGATGCCGCACGCGAACTGATCAGAACGCGTGTTGAGGGTCTTGGGAAGGACGCGCGCGTGACCTTGATCGCCACGGGTCGGCGACCACGGGTACTCGCGGGTCCAGCAGCCCTAGCCCAGGAGGCGCTAAACAGCCTCGCTGCATTTACGCCTGGAGCAACGGGGCACACCCTAGAACCGGCCCTGGTATTCGCACGCGAATTGGCCGGGGAACGGGGCGTGCTGTTCGTGACCGATCAGCATGACCCGGAGCGTGACTTCGGCGGCATCGAGGTCGCCTCGGTCGGCCGTCCCGCGGACAACGTTGGAATCGTCCACGCCACGCGCAAACGCGAGGTTGGTGCGGATGGAGCTGTGGAGCGTGCCTTCGTCACCTTGCAGGCCTTCACAGAGGACACGGTTACGCGCACCCTCGTGGTCTCGGGTCCGCGGGGCGAGCTCGTGCGACGCTCCGTAAGGCTCCAGCCTGAGCGCCGCGAACACCTCGCGTTCCCCCTACCAGAGGGTTATCCCGCCGTGCGTGTTGCATTGCTGGAGAACGACGCCCTGGCTGTGGACAACGCCGTTGACCTGGCTCCTGAGCCAGCCCGCACGCTGCGCTTAGCGTCAACCCTCGCGCTAGAAGAAGCAGTCCTGCTTGGACTTGGCGTGGAAGAACAGCCGCTTTCGCGTGTATTGCTCGCCTTGCCCGAGACGGAGCACGCCGCCAACCTGGAAAGCGCACACCTGATCCTCGGGGATCCACCGCCAGGGGCGCGGGAAGCTTGGTCCCTACGCATTGTCAGCGGCTCCGATAAAGGCAGACGCGACCTGATCGGTCCCTTCCTCGTTGATCGACAACATCCCCTGCTTTCCGGCACGACCCTAGAGGGCATCGTTTGGAGCATTGACCCCGAGGTCGTCCTGCCGGGAATCCCCCTGATCTCGGCCGGCGACCTACCGATTCTGACCGAGACGATTGACGGGCGGCGCCACAGCTATCACTTCAACCTGCGCCCCTCCCGTTCGACCCTGGCGCGTTCACCTGACTGGGCCATCCTCCTATCGAACTTGATCCAGGCACGGCGCGCCCAGTTGCCTGGGGCTGCCGCAGTGAACATCGCCGTGGGGACGAGCTTCACGTTCCGAGGCGCGGGTCCCGGGGATTACGTGGCTGAGCTCACGGATGGCACGCAGTACGTCACACGCACGGCCCAAGATCTCCTGGTGATAGAAGACATTCGGGAACCCGGGATGTTTGAAGTGCAGCGGCTCAAGGCGGCTTTGCCCCGGACGGGATCCGGGGAAGCAGAAAAGGAACTGGACGAGCAGCGCCCCCGGGGCGAGACCATTGCACGCTTCGCGGCACAGTTTCAAGACGCGGCCGAGTCTGATCTGCGCGATCGAAGGTCCGGTACAGTGCTAGAAGGCACGGCACGCGCCGAAGTTCCGTCACCAATCAATCCCCTGGAGGCCCTGGCCTGTGCCCTGGTGCTCTTGCTGTTGCTAGCGAATTGGTGGATCCTCAAGGCTAAGAGCAGGGGTACGAACCTGGGGGTTGTGCTGTGATTGGATTTCTAAGACCGGCGCTATTGCTTCTCTTGATCCCGGTCCTCTTGGCCTGGTGGACGACTCGCCCAAAGGGGCGCGTGGCCGCGGGTCTACGCTTGCTCTCCCTTGTGCTCCTCGTCGCCGCCCTGGCCCTTCCTAGTGCACGCCTGGTTCACTCAGGGCGCGATCTGGTGTTCCTGGTAGATCGTTCGCGCTCCATGCCACCCCAGGCGGAGGCACGCGCCCTCGAGCTGATCCGCCTGGCGCAGTCCGAAGCCCGCGGAGGGGATCGCGTGGGTGTCGTCGCCTTCGGCGAAGAGGCTGGACTCGAACGCTTACCCAACGGATCCGGCGACCCATTCCGTGCCTTCGAGCGCGAACTCAATCAGGATGCAACGGACCTGAGCAGCGCCCTACGCGCCGGCTTGGCACTGATCCCAAGCGGACGTCACGGGGCCCTGCTGGTTCTCTCAGACGGCGAATCCACAGCCGCTGACCCATCAGATGCAGCACGCCGCGCCTTCGCCCGAGACATTCAGATCCACGTCCTGCCGATCATGCGCGACCACGGAGCGGATCTCTCCGTCGAACGCATCGAACTGCCCACTGAGGTCTCCGTCGGCGAGCCCTTCCAGTTCAGTGTCTGGGTACGTGCAGATCAACGTACGGAAGCTTCCTTTGCATTGAAACGCGGGGATAAGCTGCTCTCCTCAGGAGAGCGCATCTTCGAGCCAGGCTTGAATCGCGTGCTCTTTCGAGATGTGCTGCTCGAGCCTGGCATCGCCACTTTTGACGTGGCCCTCAACGACGTAGCCCAGGGAAATGTTGCTGATGTGCGCCCGGAGAACAACGCCGCCATCGGCGCCCTGCGCGCGCGGGGAGAACGCCGCCTCCTTGTATTGAACGACGACGGCAGCAACAGTCCCTTTGTTCGGGCCCTGCGGTCCGCAGGCTTGCCCGTCGAAGTGACGACCCCTGAAGACGTGGTCTTGGATGCGATCAGCCTGGCGCGTTGGCGCGCGGTTGTGCTGGAAAACGTGTCCGCTGCGCGCCTTGGTCCAGATGCACTCAAGGCTATACGGGAACACGTATTGGAGCGCGGCGCGGGCCTGCTCATGACCGGCGGCAAAGCTAGCTTCGGTGTAGGTGGCTATCACCTAAGCGCAGTGGACGAGTTGCTGCCTGTTTCCATGGAGCAGCGCCAGGAACATCGCAAGCAGGGCGTTGCCATCGCCTTCGTGCTCGACACCTCCGGTTCCATGGGCGCAGTTGCGGACCCGACCACAGGCACCACCAAAATGAGTCTGGCGAACGCGGGCACGATGGAGGCCATTGGACTGCTCTCCAGCCTCGATGCCGTCAGTGTTATCGCCGTCGATTCTGCGCCCACAGTCGTCGTGCCCCTGAGCCCCGGTGGAGACCCCGTTGCAGTGGCCGAGCGCGTGTCCGGGATCCAAGCGGGGGGCGGCGGAATCTATGTCTATACGGGGTTGATGGCGGCGGCCCAAGTACTCGATCGCGCCCAGCAGGCGAATCGGCACATCGTGCTCTTCGCTGACGCTGCCGATGCGGAGGAGCAGGCGGGCGTTCCGGACCTGGTCAAACGCTTCAGTGAAATGGGCACAACCGTCTCGGTCATCGCCCTGGGAACCGAATCAGACAGCGATGCAGCCTTCCTCAAAGATCTCGCGCGGGACGCCGGTGGCGAGGCCTATTTCACAACCTCGCCCGAAGAGCTACCGCTGCTCTTTGCCCAAGACACCTTGACGATCGCGCGCTCCACCTTCATCGATCAACCGGTGGGTGTGGCAGTTCTCCAGGACGTGGTTTCCCTGGGTCGATTGAATCTTTCGGGTTGGCCGGACGTTGGTGGATACAACCTCAACTACCTGCGCCCCGGTGCCTTCGCAGCTGCCGCGACAACAGATGAATACAGGGCGCCTATCCTGTCTTTCTGGTACCAGGGCGTCGGTCGCGTGGCGGCCTACACCGGACAGATCGGTGGAACCTATGGCGCAGACTTCGTGGCTTGGGATCGCTTCGCGGAGACCAGCGTCACATTGACGCGCTGGTTGATGGGGCAGGAAGAGCCAGAATCGCTCTTCGCTGACGTGCGCCGCGAGGGCCGCGAGGCAGTGATCTCTGTCGAGGTCGACTCCGACGCAGAGGATCCGCCGGACACATCGGGTATGACCGCGCGAGTGCAGCAGGCCGATGGGAGTTGGGGGGAATTCGTCCTGGAGCGTGTCGGTGCTGATCGTTACGAAGCGCGCGTCCCCCTGCGCCCTGAAGGTGTCACCCTTGGCACCATCCGACTCGGTGACGGGCAGGACGGGGGCCCTGATCAGGCTCGCGTCATTGAGCTGCCCCCAATTGCCCTGCCCTACTCGCCAGAGTTCGAACGCACGCCGGACGCCGATCGCGGCATGCGACTCCTGCGCCGGCTCGCTCAGGACAGCGGCGGCATCGTCGATCCTTCTGCCTCGGAGTTCTTCAGTGGCCAGCGCAGGGGTCGCGCCGGGCGAGTCTTCTCGCGCGAACTCATCCTTGCGGCCCTGTGCCTTCTACTGTTCGAGGTTGCGGTCCGCAGGCTGTCCCTGTTCTCTAATTTCAGTTTTGGGCGCCTGTGGAATTCCCTCGCCCGCCTGCGCCTTGCGCGGAGATCAAGGGCCAAGGACACCGGCAACGCCCCAACAACGGCTGCCACATCGCATCCGGCTCCCCCCTCGCCCGAGATAAGTTCTGCTCCGGAGAAACGCGGCGCTGCCAGCGAGTCACGTCGGAAAGCGGAGGGCGCAGATGAATTCGGCGATGCGCTGTCAGAAGCAAGGCGCCGTGCGCAGCGTAAGACCAGGCGCTGAGCAATCGACTACGATGGGCAGTCCCCCAGGAGATTGCCCATCCAGAAACGGAATTCGCAGTCCTGCAGCAGAACCTCGTAGGCAGCCCCTTAGACGCCAGTTCACCTCGATTCCAGTGACGCCACCGTAACCCCCATGACTTCCAAACGAATGCGCCCCGGCTCCCACATGCTCTTAACGGCGTCGGTGAGACGGGCAAGGCAAACTCTTTTGCCGCTGCTGTTACTGAGTTGCTGCGGACCGGCTCGCGAATCAGCGCAGACCGAATCATCGGCTCCTCCTTCAGAACATTCCACTTCGGCAGCCGTGGAAGCGGCCGCCACCAACGCAACAAGTACAGTGCAAGATCACCAGGACCAACTCGAAGGGGAAACCCGTCAAGCCCTCCCCTCGGCCGAAGAGATCGCGGCCCTCCCCACAGACGGTGGCGTGGAATTCAATCGCCTGGTTTTCGAAGCCAGCCCCTACTTGCGGCAACACGCGCGCAACCCCGTCGACTGGTTCCCCTGGGGCGACGAGGCCTTCAGTGAAGCCAAGCGGCGCGACGTCCCGGTCTTCCTATCCATTGGATACGCCACCTGCCACTGGTGCCACGTGATGGAACACGAGTCATTCGAGGATGAGGAGGTCGCAGCCTTGATGAACGCGAACTTCGT
>JBLHLB010000038.1:0-19632 GCA_047618505.1 Planctomycetota bacterium | reverse complement strand
CCCTCGGTGGGGCGCAGGTAGCCGCGGGCCTCCGGGTGTTTGCTAAAGAGGGCTTCGTCACCCATGCGTTCACGCCAACGCTCGAAGCGCGCGCGCTTCTCTAGCAACGCCTTGGCAATGAACGGCATGACCGTTGTGTAGTCCGCGTTCATCGAGACGCAGGTCGACTTATAGTTGTCCTTGTCGACTTTCCCCCAGGTTACGGCCTCCGCGGGAGGGCAGGAGCTGAGTGACCCATCGGTAATCGGTGCGGTCGTGATTTGGATGTCATAGAGATATCCGGGGACGTCTTCGAGCCCAAGGATTTGGCTCAATGCCGGTTCGGGCTGCAGGTTGAAGTTCTTTGGAACTCCACCGCCAAGCACGAGCGTTCCGAGGGAGCCGACCTCGTTTTCGCGTACACCCCAGCGGTGGAAGGCGCAGCTCTCGAAGACTTCGCGGTGCATGTCCAATTCGAAGGCGTGCTCGTTCCCGAAGCACTCACGCAGACTCCAGAGGTACATGGAGTTTAAGAACACAGATCCGTCTGCCGGTGCGCCGACGAAGATAGGCAGAGCTTTGCGGTGGCACAGGGCCAGGAGACCCTCGTTCACTTCGTTGCGCTTCTCAAGTGCCTGGTAGTGCTGACCAAGGAGGTAACGGAACTCCGTCCCGCTCATCTTGCGCTGGAACTCCGGCCTCTTCAGTAAGGTGCGCAGGTAGCGATCTTGTTCAAGCAAGACATCCTCGCTGAAGCCCACATCCGTCACTCGGATTGTGTTCTCTTCACGTAGATCCGCATCGTTGCCCCAGATGTCCACGTGAAAGAAGGGGTGTTCACTGGCTCCGTCCAGAGCGCGGTGACCGTCGTGGTAGCAAACCGCGTCCGTGGTCGAGACCAGACAAAACCAGCCGCTATCCAAGAGGGGATTGAGCCAGGTCTGGGCCTGGCCAGAAAGAGTCACAGGTCCCGAGACGGCGAGGGAAAGTGGCACACCGCGACCTACGGCCTCGTCCAGGAGCTGCCAGACGCGGCGCAGGAATGCCCCCCCGAAGGCTGGGAAGGCCCCGTCGAGGAGCTGGTCCAGGCCCTCAAGTTCCGTGACCGGGCGGGTCACTAGCTCGTCCATTTCTCCGCCCCCGTGGGCTCCTCCGCTGCCGGGGCAGGCGGACCGTTGATCCTGTCGTGTCGGTGTCATGGGAGGAAGGGTAGCCGTGGGCACGCCGCAACGTAAACTCCTCCCCATGAAGCCCACCGGAATGCCCCTCGATCCCCCTGCTCTCTTCGCGGCCTGCGTGACCCTGCTGGAGGAGGAGCTCCCCTGGGGAGAGCTCGGAAAGCTCTATTGCCACGAGGGCGGAGAGGACTTCTTTGCCCCTGCCCAAGTGGATGCCATGCGTGAGGCAGCCCTCAAGATTACCGCAGATCTGGCGGCTGCCCTCGAGGAGATGGAGGCCCCGGCAGAGGGGACCACAGCCCCGGGCGCTAGCCTCTACGTCGGGGCGGCCGTGGCGGAGTTAGTGCCCGCCCTCTGCGAGTGCCTGATTCTCGGCCGCCAGGTTCGCCTGGTGAATTTGCCAGGGCCAGAGGTGACCTTGATCAATGCGGCCCTCGGCCGCGTGGAGAAGCAGCTGGAGAAGGAGGGTGCCTGGGGAACGACGGCCCGCCTGCCGCGGCTCGCGATTGATACCCACGCCGTCGACAAGCTGCGATTTGACCACCTGTGGATCGCAAGTGTGCTGACGGACCCCCAGGCTTTCCCGGCACTCCATGACGAGCTCTATGACCTCCTGCCCCGCAAGGGCAAGGAGCCCGTTGAGGACGAAAAGACGCCCACGGGTAAGGGCAACTTGCATGCGGAGAGAAAGCAGGCCCGAGACCTCCTGCGCAAGTTCGTCTCACGTGTGGACGCCCCCGGCGTGCTAACCACATCGGATGAGGAAATCGAGCTCCTGCGCATTGCCTTCGAGGAGCGCGGGCTGACTCTCAAGGCTCAGCGACCTGCCCGGCTCTCTGCTATCGTCGGTGATCCCATCCGCTCCTATCGCATCAATAATTGAATTCGAGATTCACCAGGCTTGTCCAAAGGGCAGGCTTATCCGAAGCGCCTAGAGAGTCGATCCTTTAGGCTCCCAAGCCCCGCAACACGTCCCATTACATCCCTGGCATGCCTCGTGCTTGCAGCGTTCCCATGACAAACCTAAATAACGAAGCCCTGCAAGAATACTCGGTCCAGGACTACTCGAAGAAAACAACGATCGAAGGGGTTCAGATCCACGAGCTGCGGCGGTTCAACGATGATGGTGGTTCGATGACGGAGCTTGGGCGCCTCGATGGTGGCTTTCTTGAGGGGCTAGAAGGCTTTGAAGCGCGCCAAATGAACTATTCGGTGATGGAGCCGCTGGCGATCAAGGCCTTTCATCTTCACAAGCGCCAAACCGACGTTTGGTTTGTACCGCCCTCGGACAAGATGCTTCTAGTACTGGGGGACATGCGTAAGGACTCACCGACCGAGGGCCTGGTGCAACGCATTGTCCTAGGGGATGGCAATTCCCGACTCGTTCGCATTCCCCCTGGAGTGGCCCATGGCGCGCGCAACCTGCGGCCTGCCTCCCAGTCAGTCATCATCTACTTCGTTGATGTGCAGTTTTCAATGGGCGACGACTGTGACGAAGGTCGTCTGGAATGGGATCAGTTCGGTGCGGATGTTTGGGAAGTGGAACGAGCCTAGGGGGCCCATGGGGATCTCTCTTGGGACATCTGCGGGGGGATGAGAGCGGGAGCTTTTTTCCCTCCGCACTTGAATTGATGTGGAGTGCCGTCCGGAGAACAGACGGACCGGTGCGGTGGTCGATGAGGAGAGTTATTCAATCCGGACAGTTTCCCCGCTTAGTACTGCGGGAAGTAGCGGAACAAGTCGCCCCACCCCGGCAACTGGGATACTAGTTCAATGGGGGAAACCCCGGCTCCACGGAAGGACAAAGCTGCAGTGCAGCTCTCGAGGGGCCTGAACGCGACTCTTCCCACCTTGCGGGCGTCCCTCGGATGCCCGTGGGCTCGGTTCGGAATCTCTTTCCGAGCTGATCCATGAAGTCGCCACGAAACTTGCCCAAGGACTGCGATGCGTAAAACTCTCTTTCCCGTGTTTCTCTTTGCCGGTCTTGTGATCGGCGGGATCATGCTTCAGCACGAGGCCGTCAAGCGCCGCACGGCACTTGAGGGTTCCCTCGGTGGAGCCCGCCTAGGCATTTCCTTGGAGACCGCGGCAGCCTTTGCGCGCCAGCTCCACACTCTCGACGCCGATGTGGTCGACGTCTATACCCCCCAAGAGGAGTCCGAACGTCCCTCTCTCGCGGCTATGGCGCCCCTGGACGGAGACTGAGATCAAGGGGTTTGGGCGAGCCCAGGGACTGAGCCGCTTGCCATCTCAACCCGGGCTGGCACCTTGATGCGAGGCGTCTGGGGCCCTTGGGACGATGGGATGCTTCGGACGATGCGAGTCCAGATGGATAGGACTTGCCGCGATGTAGTGGGGGATCGCGCTGGCTGCTAGGACTGCTTCGCCGTCTCGACTACGTCTATCATGCGCTCCAGGGAGAGCTTCGCGTGGCCGATCAGGGTGGCGCGTTCCGCTTCGCTGAGACGGTCTCGGCGCATGGTTGATTCGCTGACGACATCGCCCGCTAGGACGCGATTGATGTCCGGCGCTTGGCCCTTGCGTAGCAGATCCAGCATGCCCGCCAAGTGGGGCGGATCATTGCGACTCATGGTGGCACAGCCACAGCCGGCCTGTGCAGAGCCGGGGATGTCCGCCAGGTGCACGATCTCGACACCCTTGGCGGCCCCTTCGCGCTTCGCGTTGAGCACAAAATGCCCCTCGGTACCTATGGCAATCTTGTCACCGCGGCGCGCGTTTTCGACCGCCTTCCAGAGATAGCTAGTGCTGCCCGATCCGTCGGCTTGTTTGACCGCTTCGAGGGGGGACTCGGGGTGGATCAAGACGCGATAGCCAGCGCCCTGCCAGTGCTGCACCATCTCCGGCGTGAAGATCGTATGGACGCCACAGTGAGATCCCCAGAGGATCATCTCGGCGGCATCGAGGGCGTCGAGGCCACCTTCGCAAACATTGTCGTCCAACTGGATCGCGCCGCGGCTCGGATTCGGAAGTGTTACGAGCTTCTTCAGATCCATGCCCAAGGTGTGGGCCGTGTTGCGCCCCAGGTGCTGGTCCGGCACGAAGAGAATGCGCTTGCCCTTGGTGCGTGCCCACTCGACCACGAGATGGGCGTTTGAGCTTGTGCAAACCGCACCGCCAGTGCGACCGGCAATGGCCTTCAGGCGACCCGAAGTGTTCATGTAGGAGATCACCAGTAGGTCGTCGCCATAGCGCTCCTCGAGCTGCGCTACGACCGGTTCGACCATCCAGTCTTTGGCCAACATTTCCATCGTGCAGCCGGCCTTGGGATTCGTGATCCAAACCTCTTGATCATCGCCGGCAAGGACGGCGATGGACTCGGCCATGAAGTGCACCGCCGATTCGACGATGACCTTTTTCTCAGGGTGATTGCGCGCCTGGAGGGCAAGGGCATAGCTGTCGGCTACATCACCGCCGTAGCGTTCCACCAACTTCACGATCTCGCCACCCATGTAGTAGTGGGCCAGGAGAATCAAGGCATCGCCAAAGTGATCCTGGGCCGGCAGGACATAGCGGTCCAACCAGCGGAAGATCGTTTCTGGCTTGCGGTCCGGGAGGGCTAGGTACTCCTCGGCATAGGGTTTGAATTCCTCTTGGTACCAGTCGAGCGGAAGGTCCGTCTGGCAAAGGGGCACGTCCGGCTCGAGGTGCATCTTGCGCTGGCCCGAGGGTTGCGTGGGAGTCATGGTCTCCATGGATTGTGGGCCTACTTGGCTCCGAGGAAGGGGTAGCGCCATTCGGTAGCGGGCACGAAAGTCTCCTTTATAGTGCGCGGGGAAACCCAGCGTTGAAGGTTCAGGATTGAGCCAGCCTTGTCGTTCGTGCCCGAAGCGCGCGAGCCACCGAAGGGCTGCTGTCCTACGACGGCGCCCGTGGGCTTGTCGTTGATGTAGAAGTTCCCCGCCGAGAAGCGCAGGGTCTCACTGGCTGCCTTGATGGCTTGGCGATCCTGGGCGAAGAAGGCGCCGGTGAGGGCGTACTCCGATCCGTTGGCGCAGGTTTCGAGTGCCGTGTCGTAGTCCGCATCCTCATAAACGTGAACCGTCAGCACCGGCCCGAAGAGCTCTGTGCACATTGTCTGAAAGCTGGGGTCCTTGGCTTCGATTACCGTGGGCTCGACGAAGTAGCCAATGGAGTCGTCGCACTTGCCCCCGAAGATGACCTCGGCCCTGGGGTCGGCTTTGGCTGCTGCGATGGCATCCTTCTGCTTGGCGAAGGAGCGCGCGTCGATGACAGCGCCAAGATAGTTCCGGAAGTCTCGCACATCGCCCATGCGAACCTGTGCGAGCTCCGCACCCAATCGCTCTTTCACGTCGCTCCAAAGGGACCGAGGGATGTAGGCGCGGCTGGCCGCTGAACACTTCTGTCCCTGGTACTCAAATGCGCCGCGTAGCATGGCGATGGCCAGGGCAGCTCTATCCGCCGAGGGGTGCGCGAAAATGAAGTCCTTGCCCCCGGTCTCCCCAACCAAGCGCGGGTATTGGCCGTACTTGGCGATGTTCTCTCCGACCTTAGACCAGATGCCCTGGAAGACTCCGGTGGAACCGGTGAAGTGAATGCCACCCAAGCGTCGGTCCGCTACGACTGCGTCGCCGACTACTGGGCCACTGCCGGGAACGAAGTTGATGACGCCTGCGGGGACACCCGCTTCCTCAAGGAGCTGCGTCAGGTAGTAGTTTGAAAGTACCGAGGTGGAGGCGGGTTTCCAAACCACGGTGTTGCCCATCAGCGCCGGCGCAGTCGACAGGTTGCCGGCGATGGAGGTGAAGTTGAAGGGCGTGATGGCAAAGACAAAGCCATCCAAGGGACGATGCTCTAGCCGGTTCCACAGACCCGGGCAGGACTCGGGTTGCTCAGCGAAGACCTGGCTTGCGAACTTGACGTTGTAGCGCCAGAAGTCGGCCAGCTCACAGGCCGCGTCGATCTCCGCTTGGTGAGCCGTCTTCGACTGGTTGAGCATGGTCGACGCGTTGATGCGATCGCGCCAAGGTCCCGCCAATAGGTCGGCTGCCTTAAGGAAGATCGCCGCGCGGTCCTCCCACCCAAGGGCGTCCCATTCCGGACGCGCTGCCTCGCAGGCTTCGATGGCCTGGGCAATCTCAGTCGGCCCAGCCTGGTGGAAAGTCCCGAGGACATGCCCGTGGTCATGGGGCATGACCATGTTCTTCTGATCGCCGGTGCGAATCTCGCGGCCAGCTATAATGACGGGGACGTCGATCGTGCTGCTCGCCTGGCGGTCTAGTTCGGCCTTGAGGGAGTCTCGCTCCGGGGATCCCGGTGCAAAGGGGCAGACCGGCTCGTTGAAGGGGACCGGGGGGGTAAAGCTGCCGTGGGTCATGATCAGGGTCGAGGGCGGGGGCTTCTGAGCCGAGCTACTGGGGCCGGGGGCGGTCGATCTGCGGAGGCGCCGCAGGAAGGGGGCGACCGCCACCATCGAGCGGGTAGGATAGGGCCTCGTGGCCTTCCCCGCGAGCGGTGCGACCTCCGATGGGTGACGATGTCTCCGCGGAGACCAGTTATCTGGAGCCCGCGGCCCGGGGATCTCTCGGACAGCGACCCCAGTCATCGACCATCCATCCGGCCAGTCACCGAACCCTGACGCACTCCTAGGTTGATGCCGCAGCCCCCTGAGGGCATGTTGTGCAGCCCTTGAATTCGTCGAGATTGACGCCCTAGGCAGCCTTGCCTTGGCGATCCGCCGCGGGCCGCATAGCCCGCTGAGACCTTTAACCGCCCATGGCCATTTCCCCCTTCCTCGTTCTACGTCAAATCCTCGAGCTGCGTCTTGAGCGTAAGACGCTGTCGTGGCTCAAGGCCAGCTCTAGGGAGATTGCGGATGGGGCCCCGGCGGTCCGCTTCTGTGCGCTCTTGGCCCTTGCGTCTCGGCACGCACGCCAACGTACTCCCTTGGCACCAACGGCTGAGGAAAGAGCTGCTGTCGTCCGGGCCTGTGCTGGGGTCGAGATCGAACGCTGGAGCCTCTTGGAGACACTGCGGGTCGTACTGACCCTCTCCCGCTCCGATCTGAAGGAAGAGTCGGGCTTGATCGCTATCGATGAGGCTTTCCGCTATGCGGATGAGGGGGAGGCCTGTGCGCTCTATCGCGCCATGGCATTCCTGCCGGAGCAGGCACGCTTCTCCGCTCGCGTTCGTGAGGGTTGCCGCTCCAACATGTTGAGCGTCTTTGAGGCAGCAGGGTTGGACACGCCCTTTCCCCGGGACAACTTTGATGAGCTCGCCTGGAATCAGCTCGCGGTCAAGGCGCTCTTCATGGGAGCTCCTCTCTGGCGCTTGGTGGGGTTGGATGAGCGCGGTTCCGATGACCTCAGTCGTATGGCCCTCGATCTGGTGGAGGAGCGACGTAGCGCTGGTCGGCCGGTTCAACACGAGCTCTGGTTACTCCTTTCCGGTGACCCCGATGAGCGCATGCTCGACGCACTGGAGGCGGAGTTGAATCCCCAGAACGAGAACGTTCTTGGGCGCTGTGGCGCTGTATTCGGATTGGCTCGTATCGGGCAGACCGAACGCCTGATCGCTCGCAAGACGGATGAGCAGAACCCCAAGGTCGCCCTGACGATCGCCGATGCACTGGCTGGTCATACAGATCGCTGCGCCTACCGCCAGCTCGAAGCCTGAGGGGTCGTCTAGACGACCCTCATATTTAAAGATCACACTACCCGTTCCCAACGCCTGCCCTTCTTCGGTTTCCATGCGCTTCTTCGATCCGCACATCCACATCTCCAGCCGCACTACCGATGACCTTGAGCGCATGGCCACAGCAGGTGTGCGTGCAGTAATTGAGCCTGCCTTTTGGTTAGGGCAAGCGCGCACAAGCCTGGGGAGCTTCATCGACTACTTCTCGTCCTTGACCGGATGGGAGCGCTTTCGTTGCTCGCAGTTCGGTATCAAGCACTACTGTGCGATTGGCCTGAACTCAAAGGAAGCGAACAACGAAGGGCTAGCCCGCGAAGTCCTTGAGATACTTCCGCGCTTCGCTCTGAAGGAGGGGGTCGTCGCCATTGGTGAGATCGGTTTCGATGAGAACACCAAGGCAGAGGAGTTCGCCTATGTGAAGCAGCTCGAGTTCGCCCACGCCAATGACATGGTGGTGATGGTCCACTCGCCGCATCGCGACAAGAAGGCGGGTGTTCTGCGTAGCCTTGAAATCGCCAAGGAAATCGGCCTACCGATGGAGAAGCTGGTCATTGATCACAACAATGAAGAGACCATGGATGACGTTCTCGAGTTCGGAGCCTGGGCGGCCTTTACGCTCTACCCGAATACGAAGATGGGCACCGAGCGCATGTGCGACATCGTCGAGAAGTATGGGCCCGAGCGCCTGATCGTGGACAGTTCCGCGGATTGGGGAGTGAGTGATCCGCTTTCGGTTCCGAAGACGGCGGCACGCATGATCGAGCGAGGCATCCCCGAAGCCCACGTGATTAAGACAACCTGGTCTAACGCTCTGGAGGCCTACTCACAATCGGGTCAGATCGACGAGCAGGAACTCCTAGAGAAGCCGGAGATCGATCAGCGGGAATTATTTGGTGAGAATTCCATCCTTCGGGGACAGGAGCCGCGCATCAACGTAGGCGTTCCCAACTGATTCAGCACTCTTGGCCCTAGCTATGCCCCTCAGAAGGGAGCACAGCTAGGGCCGTATTTCTAGGAGCACAGCAGCAAGCGCATCGCGTTCCCGCCGAAGATCAGTTCTTGGTGCTCGGCGGGCGTGCCGATGGATCCCATCGCTTCCCGTTGCGCCAGGAGAATGTCGCGCCGCCAACCGCGCGGAAAGACTGAAGAGTCGGTACCGAAGATGACACGTTCGGGCCCGAAGACGGCCAGGACGCGCTCAAGGGCGTCCGCCAAACTCAGGCCCGTGGCCTGGGTTTTGACCCAGCCGTTAGAGGAGCTCGTGTCGACCATCACGTTTTCGCACTGACTGCCCAGCATCAGCGTTTCCCGGAACATTCCGGCGCCCATGTGGGGAATGAGGAACGTTGCCCGGCGATGCCTGTTCGCGACCGGCATCAAGAAGAGCGGATTCGCCAGGGTGATGTCCTGGGGCCTGCGCAGGCCGAAGCGGTCACGCAGGGGAATAGAAAGCAGGCCACAGTGCACCACCGCAATGCCGCCTCGTTCCTCTAGCGCTTCGAAGAACTTTGCCAGGCTAGGGTCATCGACGCGATAGCCGTGGAGGGCGGGGAACAGCAAGATCCCGCGCATCCCCATCTCGTCGAAGAGTTTCGCCAGGCGCGCGGGCGAGTCGTCCGTGGCGGGGTTGACGACGGCAAATCCGGTCATGCGACCGTCGGCTAGGCGTACAGCCTCTTGCACGACCTCGGCCTCCTCGGGAACGCTTGCAAAGGTCACAAGATGATTGACGCCGTGCTCATCTAGCTCCGCCAGCCAGCGTGCGACATGCTCCGTCAAGCGCTGACTCGGTTCGTCAATCGATACGTCCCGACAGGTCCTGGCGATGCTCTCGTCAATCGAAAGAGAGCTAGCCTTACGGAAGGGGGAATCGGCGCTCAGGGTCTCAAAAAAGACGCGTGAGAACAGGTGGCTATGAATGTCTACAAGTGTTGCCATGGTGCGCTAAGTATAGATGGGGCGAGCGTTAGACCTGCCACCTTCTCGGGACCTTAGCTGCACCACCAGGTACGGTCGGGCGGCATTCTCCCCCCGCGGGAAGACATCCTTACCTCTGTGTCCAGGATGCTCCGCCGCCGGTGACGAAGGCGAATTCATCGCTCCAGTCACGGCGTGAGCAGCGAAAGAAGCTGCGGTTGCGACTATCGAAACCGATGACTTCGAAATTGCGGATGCCCAGGACGAAGAACGCACCATCTCCTTCACAGCCATAGGAGCCGCCGGCGTAGACGAAGTAGCGGTAGTGGTAGGTTTCGTTGTTGACCGGGTCGACCAGGCCCTCATCGATGTAGCCTTCATCTACGAGCTCCTGTATGAACCCGCCGTCGTGGGAAACATCCCAATTTCCATGCTCGGCACTGGTGTCAGCCGGGGGGTAGCACCCTTTGTCGAGGTTGTATTGCTCGATAGCGACTCGCAGTGTTCTGGCATCCGTAAGACGTTGGGAATCCCGTGAGCTCCGCAGCTGTTCGAAGACCTCCGGCACCACAATGCCGGAAAGCAGAGCCAGGACGGAGAGCACGACTACGAGCTCGACTAAGGAAAAGGCGCGTTGGGGGCGCGATAGCTGTTTCAGAATCATGGGGAGAGCTGGGCCCTCCTCGGGCCCCACCTAGGCATGCCCTATCGACCCCCAAGGTTTGTTCCTGAAGTAGGGGCCCGATTTCCTGGGTTGGGATCTTTCGGGAGCCCTCGACAAGCTTGTGGGTTTCTACGACGAAGCCGTGCTGCGGACCGTCAAACGCTTCCTCTCGGTCCTGGAGCCAGTCATTTTTTTGAGGGCGGGCGTACTCGTTGCGTTCGTTCTACTGCCTGCCATGCTGCCTATCTTTCAACTCTACGGGAGTGTCGAACTATGACCACGCGAACCGATCAATGGAGTCTCCGTTCAACTGCGGGCTTCTCCCTCCTGGAGATCACCACCGTGATTTAGATCATGGCCATCTTCGCCGGCCTAGCAGTACCCGTCGCCTCGAGCATGATTAACTTGAGCGCGCGTCGGGCGACAGCAACGGAGCTGGAGAGCATGGGGACCTCTGTAGTTGAGTACTTCCGTGATACGGGAGTGCTGCCTACGCAGGCCGTCAACCTGATGGTTGACCCGAGTGTCGCGGGCTGGAGTGGTCCCTATATTCTCTTGGACGCGGCAGAGCCCGTGCGCGGGCAACCCGACGGCGGACTCGATGCCTGGCGTAATGCCTATGCTTTCAGTGTGACTGGTGTATCGACGCTATAGATCAGTAGTGCAGGTAGCGATCAGTTCAACGGTACATCTGACGACCTCATTTTCACGGTTGACGTGACCCCCGTGCGTCGGGGAATGACTTTGGAAGAACTCATTACGATCAACCAGGCGATTCTCCAGTACAACGCGGCTAACCTGCCATCCCTCCTGCTTTCCACGACCCACTCGACGTTGTTGAGCAGGTTGATTATCGGTGGTGCTTTCTTGACGACGGGCGCTACGAGGAGGGTGGCTGGGGTGATGCCTATAGCCCCGACCCTGCTAGCGCTTCCCCTGTTGTTCGTGTTGCCTCGGTGAATCTGTCGGTCATCGATGTTGGCGGCAGCGGGAACAGCGGAAACGGAAGTGGTCGGGGGAACGGTTGGGGCAGCGGTTGGAGAAGTGGAAACGGCTGGGGAAACGGCTGGGGAAACTCGGCCCGGGCTCCACTCAACAATGGCGTGCGGGCTCGGCGGACCCTACGCTTGCCTCTCGTTGGGACGGACCTCCCCGGGCGTCCCCCGCAGTTCACCCCGGATCGTGGCACAGAGACCCCCATGGAACGCTGGTCGATCGAAGTTGATAAGGAGTACCTCAAGTTCTCCTCGGCGCATTTTCTGATTTTCCCCGATGGCTCGGCCGAGCGGCTGCACGGCCACAACTATCGAGTCTACGTAGAAGTTGAGGCTCGGCTCTCACGCCATGGTCTCGTGATTGACTTCATTCACATCAAGCCGGTGATCCGGGAAATGGTGGACGCCCTTGACGAGCGTTGGTTGCTGCCCGGGGAGCATCCGGAACTCACCGTGGAAGAGATCGAAGATGATCACGTCTGTGTGCGCTACCGTGAACGAAAGTACGTCGCACCGCGCCTCGACGTTCTCGTCCTTCCGATGAACAACACCAGCGCTGAGAATCTTGCGGCCTACTTGGGGCGTCAACTGATGCAGAAGCTCAGCGAGCGTTTCGATGAGCTGGTCGTGTCGCGCCTGCGTGTTTCGGTTGAGGAAACCTCCGGGCAACGTGGCGTCTATACCTTCGACTAACTCCAGGATCCGAGAGGGGCGCTAGGCGTCTTGGTCCCGCTCGTCATCCAGGAAGTAGTTGAAGTGGTGCGACTCCTCACCGTGCAGGAGATCGCTTGCGTGGGCGGCGCTGCCGGCCTGGAAGAGCTTGGCCTGGAAGGCTGGATCTACGCCAATCGTTCGCGCTAGGGCGGCCAGGACCTGCAGGTGTCGATCGCGTTCGGCGGAGGCCGTTCCCAGGAGAACCATGCAGTGAACGGGCTCCCCGTCCGGAGTCTCGAAGGGCAGACCGGGACTCGAGATTCCCATGACGCCAACCATCCCTTGGCCCTCCGGAAGGATTCCGTGTGGCACCGCCAACCCGCCGCCAAAGCAGGTGCTCGACTGCCCCTCACGCTTGAGGGTGCTTTCCAAGAGGAGGCTCTTCTCTTCGCTGGAGAGGTGGTGTGACTTGGCCATGACATCAACCAATTGACCAATGGCTGTGTCCTTCGAGTCTGCGTTGAAATGAATCACGATGTTCTCTTCCTGAATAAAGTCCAGGAGCCGAACACGGTCGAGCCCCGCTTCTCCCGAACGCTTGAGGGCGATGCGCGTCATGATCGGACCAATGACTTCGTTGACTGTCACGACCGTCAAAGTCACGGCGGCGAAGAGCTCTGCGACGTCGCTAAAGAACGCATCTTCCTGAATGAGGATCACAAGGGCGACGGCAACGCCCGCCTGAGGGACCAGGGCCATCCCTAGACTTTGGCGCATGCTCTTCGTCGCTCCCGCGAGGCGCATGGAGATGTTTGCGGCAAACAACTTGCCGAGGGCGCGCCCGAAGAAGACCACCACAGCCGCCAGGCCCGCTGCCGCGGCGTGCTCGAAGGATAGATGCATGCCGGCCAAGGTGAAGAAGATCCCAAGGATGGCTGGTTGGAAATCGGTGAAGACGGCGTCGACAACCTTACCCCGCTCACGGTTTAGGTTCGTTTGCACGATGCCCAGGAAGAGGCAGGCCAGGAGTGATGATGCACCGACCCAGGCAGCCAATCCTGATGTAAGTACCAGCGCAACCAGGGCGGCTGCGGAGGGCAGGTCGCCTTTCTTATGCAGACGGTCAAGGACGTGCATCGCCAGCCCGATCCCGCCCCCGATGGCCGCGGCATACAGCAACTGCAGCGCCGGCGGTCCAATCTGTAGCGCCGCGCCCGCCACATCGTCGACCTGCGAGCGAAGCACAGACCGCGTGACCTCAAAGAGGAAGATCGCCGCCATGTTGTTGAGCGCTACGGCGGCGACCAACGTCTTCACGAACACGCCCTTGGCGCGCATCTCCTGAACCAAGGCCACAGTGGTCGCAGGAGCCGTGGCGATTGCGCTGGTGGCAAACAGCAATGCCAAGCCCACCGGGATATTCGTGAAGGCACGGACCAGGCTGAAGACGACCAAGGGGGTCACCGTGGCCTCCGCGAGGGCTAGGAGAGTCAGGCGCCTGCCTGCATTGCGAAGCCGCCGGAAGCTGAGGTGCGTTCCGACAGTCACGGCCATTAGAGCCAGGGCAAATTCGGTCAGGGGCGTCAGGGCCTCCAGCACCCCGTGCTCAAATAAGTTGAGTCCCGCTTTGCCAATGAGAACGCCCGCGAGGATCTGACCAGTGACTCTTGGCAGCTTGAAGCGCTTGGCCACTGCACCTGAGGCGAGGGCTGCCACCAGGATCAACGCTAGGGCAAAGAGTGGCTGGGCTCCCTCAATCAGGGCCCCCCCCGAAAAAAGCCCTAGGGGGGAGGGGAGGGCGAGGGGGTCAGGGAGACCAGCGGGGTAGGGCAGGGGCATACCTAGATCCTACGGCGATTCAGCTGCCGATTCGACGCCGCCCACAGAGTCGTTCGAATCCTCCTCCTGGAAGTCAATTTGCCAATCACTCGATCCTCTCACCGCGTCCCGGTTTCTAGGGCCAGCTACCTGTGGCAGAATGCCGGCCCACCATATACCTCCCATGTCACAACCCCGCTTTCAGACCCGCGTTTCCTCTCCCTCCGGGAGTTCGGAAGCAATACCCGATGCAGGATTCGCCCCCGGCGAGTCTCCTTCTGCTGAGGACCAGCCCGGCGTCCATGTGATCACCTTTGGGTGTCAGATGAACAAATACGATTCGCTCCTCGTCGAGGGCCGATTCGTAGAAAAGGGCTACCGCCGGGCAGAGTCCATTGAGGATGCAGATGTCGTTCTATTTAACACCTGTTCCGTGCGCGAAAAGGCAGAGGAACGAGTGTTCTCTTGGCTCGGGGAGCTGCGCCGGGCGAAGGAGTCCCGTCCGCACCTAGTGATTGGCGTTCTCGGCTGCATGGCCCAGCGTGCCGAAGAGGAAATCTTCAAGCGCGCCACGCACGTCGATGTGGTTTGCGGAACACGTCAGATCCACAACATGGCCGACCTCGTGGACGAGGTGCGTGCGCGCCGCATGGGCAAGTCCACGCCAACGACCAAGGCAGATCGCCTGCTCGCCACGGACATGGCGAGCGAAGTCGTAGTCGACCGTAGCCGTGAGGAATACACGGGCGGACTGCGTGGATTCCTCGCGGTCATGCGTGGCTGTGACTTGAACTGCACGTTTTGCATCGTCCCCTCCGTGCGCGGGCGAGTGCAGAGCCGCACGATCGAGGATCTCCTCGGAGAGGCGCGCTGGATGATTGCGGGTGGCGCAAAAGTGATCACTCTCCTGGGACAGACGGTCAACTCCTATGGGGAAGACCTTCCCAAGCCAAACGCGGGTGAAGTGCAAGGGACTGGACGCCAGGGGCGACCTAGTTTGGCAGATCTGCTGCGCGCCCTTCAGCCACTCGAAGGTCTAGTGCGCATCCGCCTGATCACCATGCACCCAGCCTACCTCACGCGCGCTCTGGCTGAGGCGATTCGCGACTGCGACAAGGTCGACCGATTCCTTCCGCTCCCCGCGCAGCACGGCGACGACGATGTCCTGCGGCGTATGAAGCGCGGATACATCACGGATCTCTACCGGAAGCGCCTGGCCATCCTGCGCGAGGCAGTCCCGGATATCGAGCTTGCGTCGGACTGGATCGTCGGATTCCCCGGCGAGACCGAGGAGCAATACACGCGCTCGGAGACCTTCCTGGACGAGTGCGGCTTCGTTGTAAATTACATCTTCCAGTACAGCACGCGTCCGGGAACGGTGGCCGCTGAACTTGAAGATGACGTTTCCACAGCGACGAAGAAGGAGCGCAACAATCGCCTCCTTGCGGTGGCAGAGAGAGTCGGCCGCCGACGCCTTGAGGCGTGGATAGGCAGGACGGTGGACGTCTTTGTTGAAGAGCCGCACCCCAAACGCGATGGGGTCTGGCGTGGACGAACCTTCCACAGCTTGCCGGTCTCCTTCAGTGCAGAAGGAATTCAGCCCGGTGACGTGGTGCGGATCACCATCGGCGAATCCTCTGCCTTCGGTATGTCCGGCAAGCTGGATTCCTAATTCGACGTCGAGGCTGGCCACGGGATCGGGGGGTAGACAGAACTGCGCGGGGCACGGTGAGTAAACACCGTGCCCCGCGCAGTTTTATGGGACTGACTTAGGTACGGCTATGGGCCGTCCTGGAATCAGAAGCCGACGTTGATGTCAATCGCATTGCTGAGGGCAACAGGGGGACCGCCTGTGTACAGGATGGCCTGCACGGTGTAGTCCGTTCCGATCAGGGTGACGTCCTTGGGGACGGCAATGGAGTGATCGTTGAGGCCGGTGCCAACAACGATGCTTGAGAAGTCGAGGGAAGAGGTGGGGTCAACGATCACCTCGCCGGCGCCGATGATCAACGAGCCCGCGGGCAGGGAGCCCTTGTACCAGAGACAGGCCGAAAGACCGTGACCGCTGGAAGCAGTGTCGACCATCACGGGCCAGACCCCGTTGAGCACGGGAGCGACGCCACCGTCCGTAAGGACGACCGGGTTGATGCCGCTACCGTTGTTCAGCGCGGTCGTAGCAACTTCGAGGCCGTCGTCCTCGTAGATCTCGATGAACCAGGACGCCGTGGGCGAACCACCGAAGAAGAAAGTTCCGTTGAGGACGCCGGCTGTGGCGGGGCAGACATAGGAATCAAAGGCATCATCTTGGCCGTTCGGGCAGCCGCCGATGTCCGTGATCAGCGGGCCGGTGGTGCCGGGGTCGAGTGTGCAGTAGCCGTAGCCGATGGGGCCGTCCGCAAGGCAGAACTCAAAGCCGCCCGTGAGATCGACAGTGAGAGCGTAGCCAGCGAAGCCGCCGGAGGCGGATCCAGGTAGACCTGCAAGGGAGTACCGCGCAGCTTCAGTTCCGAGAGCGCCAAAGCCAAGCGTGCCTTCGTAGAAGGCGATGTCCAGGGTGGCACCGGGGCCGCCAATTGTGGTGTCCACAGCGTCAGTTGCATAGCCGATGACAAAGGAGTCCACTACGCTCGATGCGCCCGCTGCCTTGACGCCCCAGTCAATGACTTCGTCTGCGCCTGCGCCGAAGAAGCTGCCGGTGGTGCAGTTGTTCGCATAGGACGGAACGGATGCGCCTTGAACTCCGAGTTGAGAAGCGTCCGCCGCTGTGTCCTTTGTGATGACTCCGGTGGCGTAGTGCAGCGTGTAGTGCTGGACCGGTCCACTGAAGTCTTGCAGGGAGGATGCTGTGGGGGACACCGTCTGTGCAGATGCACTAGAAGCGAGTGCTAGGCCAATGAGGCTGGAGAGGAGTACCGTTTTCATGATGCAGAATAGATTCGTGATGTAGAGGTGATCGCTGATGACAAGCACGGGAAGGCGGGACTTAGAACCACCGCAGGACCCTCCCTGTCGATAAGAATGCCAAAAGCTCTCGTGTCAGGGGGCGCTTTCTAATGAATCTCCCTGGTGGGTATCGCCCATCGGAGTTTGTCTCGCTTGACCTATTGGGGTTGATCTATCTACCGAGGCGTCAACGAACAGTACTGCTACAAAGAGTCGAGCTCGGATCATTGCCCAGCTGATTATTGAGTGTCCAAGCTCCCTCCCCTACTCCTCTGCGGGCGGTAATACCAAGCGTTCATATCCCACCTACAAAACAGCGCGGGCCACGGTGAAAAAACACCGTGGCCCGCGCCATTGATTCCTTCACCCCCGAGGGGATGAAGAGATCAGATCACTCAAATCAGAAGCCGACGACGAGGTCTTGGGCGTTGTGAAGTGAGATGCCACCGCCAATCTGAATCGTTTGCGTGGACACGTTCAAGCCGCAAAGGTTCAGGTTGTTGGGGACGGCGATGGCGATCGTGGCGACACCGGCTCCGTCGAAGAAGGCGAGGCCAGCGGCAAGCAGCTCGCCGCCGGGATCCGTGATGTCGACCAGGATTTGGCCGTAAGCGGACGGGAAGTCAAGCGGGCCACCGTAGCCGATCGGAAGGACACCGAGTCCACCGGGGTTACCGACTGTGTCGGTAGCGCCGAAGACGCCGCCGATGATGGGCTCAGCCGTCACAGCGTAGCCGCCGGGGTTCGAGCCGCCGTTGCGGAACGAGGAGGAAGCCGACACGGTAGCGTTGCCGTCAACGGTATCGATGGTCAGGTACCAGGAGGAGAAGTCGAACGGGGGGCCTCCGAAGAAGAAGGAACCCAAGCAGACGTTAGTGGAGGGCGAGTCATTCCAGATGTCGAAGACATCCTCTTGGCCGTTCGCGTCCGCGCCACCCAGGCCATCGCCTGCATAGCAGAGGAGCGGGCCGGTTCCGGCGGCGCCTGTGCCGTCAACGTCGTCACTGAGCCAGCCGAAGCCGAACGCGTTGCCAGCACCGGCGCTAGCGAAGGAGCCGCCGCCTGTGAGGTCGATCGTCACGAGCCAGCCACCGGCAAGAACGCCGTCGCCGGCGGGAAGACCATCAAACGAGAAGGAGGCCGTCGGGGAAGCGCCCGAGTCAGCGCAGAAGCCCGTGATGCCGTCGTAGAAACGAAGGTTCATGGCAGCGCCGGGGCCGCCAAGAACAGTGTCGGTAAGGTTCGAGGCGTAGCCGAACGTGAACGCGCCGACGGCGTCGGAGCCCGTGTCGGTCGTGACAGTGCCGAAGTCCAACCACTCGTCGACACCACCAAGGGAGGTGACGACGGATCCTGTGGAGTAGAAACCGGAGGTGTCGGTGTTAGCGAACGCGGGCAGGAGAGCGACAGTTTTGTCGGTCGCGCCGCGGGTCAGCTCGCCGGTGGCCAAGTTAAGGGTGGCGGTGCCGACGGTGTTGACGGCGTGAGTTTGGAGACCGGTGGAGGTCTGGGCGGTGCCAACCGTGGTCATGGCAGCGAGTGCCAGGCCGGCGAGGAGGGTTTTGCTGGGAACCATCATGCTTTTCTTCCTAGGTGTCCTCTCAACGAGCATTTTCGAAGAGAGATTAATGAGGTAACTTGTCCCCACGCAAACCACTGGGCTTGCATGGGTGACGGAGTGGGCCAGGCCCGCCCCGCGACAGTCGAAAAACAATCGACCGCTGCTATTGAGACGGGGCTGGTGTGGCCCGTGTTCCGTCCAACTGTGACCTTGCGAACGCCGCGAGGCACTGATGACTAACCAAGAGTATCCCCGGGTCGATGATGGCGGGGGGCTGAATCGGGATTCCTAGTAATTTCCCTCAACGTGGCGCCCGTGCTTCCGTATGACGCCCCTGAAGGCAACCACAGGGGTATTTAGTGGGCCCTTGCTTGACAGTCTTCACTGCCACGCCCCACCCAAAAGCAGTTTCTTCATGGGGGAGCGGAGTCAAGGATAGGCCTACCCAGGGGCGGGAGGTTCACTTATGTTTGATGGGGTCGGCTGTTTTTCCGCATTTACATGGGTTGCTCCGGCCTTGCTCCAGGCGGGAGCACTTCTCCGATCGGCACAGGTGAGCCCTTTCCTCAGAACGGACTGCTAGCCCGATCGCTATTGTTCCCAGAGAGTTCTCTCGGGGGGGCTCAAATCAAGTGCAGCAGAGTTTCCAAGATCCGACCCCAAAGCCAAGGCCCGGCGAGGATCCCAATAGAGTCGTCTCTGGAGGGCGTTCGGAGCGTGTCCTGGCCGTCTGCGTTAACTACCGGACCGTCGGCCTGGCACAGCGGCTTTTGCACTCCTTGGCCCTGGAGCGCACGCGTGTTCCGAATCTCAGTGTGGTGGTTGTGGACAACGACTCAGGCGATGGATCGGTAGCTGAGCTGGAACGACTCGTTCGTGATGAAGGCTGGCAGGGCTGGGCCCGCGTCCTGTCCAGCGAGCGCAACGGTGGATTTGCCTTCGGAAACAACCTGGGCGTCTCATCGGATCTGGCCCGTGAGCAGGGGGCCGACTACTACCTCCTGATCAACCCAGACTGCGAGGCCTCCCCAGGGATGCTGGTGGAGTTGCTGCGTGAGGCCGAGCAACGCCCGAAGGCCGGATACCTTGGTCCTTACTCCGAAATTGGACGCGGGAACCACCGTAATACAGCCTTCCGCTTCCCCGGCATCCTGAGTCATCTGGATGACGGGCTGCGCTTTGGCCCCTTGTCTCGCCTGTTAGCGCCATGGGTCCTCTCCCCAGCGCCACGGACGGAAGTTCATTCCACCG
>JBLHLB010000037.1:0-20114 GCA_047618505.1 Planctomycetota bacterium | reverse complement strand
GCTCGAGGCTACGAGCTTCCCGCAGGGTCGCCGCCATGCCATCGCGATTGCCCTCAGTATGCACATCACGGGAGACGCCACGCCCGGCGAAAATGTCGGAGATCTTGCCGACGCCGACGACCGGCACGCCCGCTTTCACGAGGCGATCCAAGGATGTGTCCATGGGCGGCTCAAGAGAGTAATCGCGCCTGTCGTAAGTGCGTGTGAAGGACCCGACTTCGCCAATGAACGGTCGTGCGATGATGCGACCGACCCCCTTAGGCTTCAGTAGCTCGCGTGCGATTTCGCAGATGTGATAGAGCCGCTCAAGTCCGAAATGCTCCTGGTGCGCTGCAATCTGAAAAACGCTATCAGCCGAGGTGTAGACGATCGGCATACCGCTATCGAGGTGTTCCTGCCCCAGCCTCTTGATCACTTCCGTGCCAGAAGCCGGCAGGTTGCAGAGCACACCAGGTAGCTCCGCGCGCGCCACGAACTCGTCGATGAAGTCCTGGGGAAATCCATCGGGGAACACGGGGAAAGCCTCGCTCAAGATGATCCCGCCCATTTCCCAATGCCCGGTGGATGTGTCCTTGCCGACGGAGCGCTCCGTGAGGCGGCCGACGCTTGCAGCTGGAGTCGCAACCGATGGAACAGCCGTCACACCGGGAACATTGCCAAGTCCCAGTTCAACCAGTCGCGGTGCATCTAGCCCACCTCCAGCTTCCACCAAGTGATCCAAGGTGTGGGCGCCTTCATCACCGAATTCGGCGGCGTCTGGCATGGCTCCGACCCCAAGGGAGTCGAGCACAATCAAGAAGACCCTTCGCATGGGCACAGTCTAGCCGACCGCCGCCCTTCCCTAGCAGTCCGTTGAAAAACAGCCGCTACCCAATTGGTCTCCCGGGGTCGCCTGGCAAGGCGGCAGGTTCCCCGCCTAGCTGTTCCTGAACGGGTGGTTCTGGCAACAGAACCAGACGATTCGTTGGCCCCAGCGGAAAGCCCAGAGGGCAGCCGCTGTTTTTCGGGCGATCTGCTAGAGCCCGGGGCGGAACTTCCCGTGGCAGGTCGTGCACAGGGATTGGAGCTGGGTCGTGGCTGCGCGCACGCCGGCCTCGTCTACGGCGAGGGCCGCCGTCTCCAGGGCCTCAGCCCTATCCCGCAGGTCCACCTGGAAGGCCCGGAAGGTCTCGAGGTCTTCCGGGCGGAGGGTGTAGCTCGGCTTTCCCTCGTAGCGCCTAAAGGCGGGGTCCACGGCAAAGTTGGCGATCAGCCGCGCGTTCTCAGCGACCTTGGGATAGGTGCTCGTGTGCCCAAAGGAACCTGTGATGACCTTCATCGAGGCATCGACCTTAAACATCTGCAAGCGCAGGCTCGGCGGCGGATCCTCAATGTCGCAGGCCATCGCAAGCCCAAGCCCTAGCGAGAGCAGCAGCGACAGGGTGAGAGGACGGGGACGCGACATGGAATGACGGGGAATCGGGGGGGGGGAGGACCGGAGTATGGCAAACATAGGGCGTGCACCCCCTACTCGATCCGCCCGCTCCCTCCCGGGATGGGGCACTCCGCGCAATCCACCTCCACCTAGCGGAGACCTTGGCCCGCTGGGCCTGGGCAAGGCGCCTATTGGGCCGGGAGTTGGCCGATGGACTGGGGGTTGTCCTGGCCTGGCATCTCCTGTCGCGACAGCTACTCGCTGTAGGAGCGGATGAGTTGCCCCTTCGCCGTTCACGGGATGAGCTCTTGTCCACCTTGCGTGAAGCGGAAGCGGGGACGGCCCGCAGCGCGATGGCCGTTGCCCTAGCCTGGGTGATTCCGCGCTTTGGGTTATCGCTGCTGGCGATGCGTGGCCGCGTGGAAGCCCTGGAGCGTGACGCCCACGTCATGGCCTTCGCCTCCCGAGCGGAAATTCGCGCCATGCAATCGAAGACAGCCCATCCAGAGGCCCTTGCGCTCCTGGCCGTCCTTGGGCTTGATGGAGAACGGGAACAACTCCTGGCACAGTCCATTGCGAATGGGTTCGAACGGGCCGTGAGCTTGGGAAAGGGTCGCGAATTGCTGGAGTCAAAGGGACGACTTGTCTTTTCCGCCGAGGAGCTCGCCGAAGCGCGAGTTAACGCCTGGGCGTTGGTTGCCCAGGATGGCGGAGAGGGGGTTGCACTGTTGTTCCAACGAGCCATCCATGAGGCCCGCGCCGAATTAGCCAAGGGCTGGCCCCTGTGCCATTCTCTGGGGCATTGGCGCGGCCGCCAGCTGGGGTTTGTACTGCGTTGGTTCAGCGCGGAACTGTCTGGCCTCGAGGTCGCTGAAATGAGTGGGAAAGCCCGCCCTGCCAAGGGCGGCAAGATGCGCCTGTGGGCCTGCGCAGCCTCTACCCTTGGTCCACGTGAATCACCGTATTAGGGTTCGGCGGCACGCCACCAGGTTCCCTGCCGCCGATACCGAATCCTCAACGTGGATGCAGTCCTGCTGACCGCGCAATGCAATGAAACAATTCCACGCACTCGTCCCTGTTCTGTTCCTGTCCTTGGCTGGCTGTGGTCCGCGGGCAACACAGTCCTCCGTGATTCAGATTGCCCAACTTGGGCCTGAGACTAGTGCGGAGTTCGATACTTTGCGTGGCGCCTTTGCGGGTGCGAATCCGGGCTATGACATCGCCTGGCACCCTGCCTGTGTGGAGCTTGAAGCTTCGGTCGAAAACCGCGTGCTCTTCGTTCAAGGGCCCCTTGAGCGCGAAGTGGAACCGACTGTTGGTGACATTCTATTGCTGCCTGCCGGCGAGACATGGCAGGCGCCTGATGAGACCCGGATCGACCTACTTGCCTTCCAGATCCCCAGCGACATCCCAGCCGGCTTACCAGCCAACATCCGCCCCGATTGGGATCCCCTGATCACCGACACCCTGGGTGGCTGCGCCGAGGAGACCGGTGCCTATCGCCGCATCCTTCTGACCTGGCTGAAGGAGAAGGGGCCCTATGTCTTGCACGCCCTTAACGCGCACCGCGTACGTATAACCGACTCCTTTTCGCACTACCACCCCATCGAAGGGGGTTTCGATGAGCTCTATCTGGTGCAGATGGCATCCATCGATTCTCGTGTATTGACCTCGGAGTCCGTGGACTTAATCGAAGGCGAAGACCTGACGGCTGAACAGGCGAATGGCCTAATCCAATCGCGAACGTTGCGGGTTGGCGACCTGGTTTACCTGCCCCGCGGGACGATGCACCGCGGGATTGGGGGCGCCTTGGTCCAGGTCATCTCCGTGCCCGGATTCGTCCCCAACAGTGAAATTGGTCTCGATCACCACCTGCGCGCCATCAACGAAAAACTGAAACTCACCGGCGGCTCCGCGCTCCCGTTCCACGCTGCCGCATCAAGCGCAGCGGTCCTCAAGTAACAAGCGAAGCCGCCCTCAAGTCACGAGCGAAGCGATCCTCAAAGATTCGGGCAATCGTCACCAAATGTCCACTTAGCGCAAGGCGGGCTGTTCGGTAGGCTCTCGCCATGAATCTCAAGCAGTTGATCGAGAAGAGCTGGGCTCGGCACGAGGTCGAGACCGAAGCGGTTGCGACAGAGCTCGAGGAAGGCATCGAGTTACTCGAGGGCACGGATCCCGAGGGCGTCGCGGCGTTCATGCACCTGGTCAATCATGCGATCGGCGACCATGGAGCGGACCGGGCGCGGGCCCTGCGCGCTTGCGAATCCGCCTTCGGCAAGTTGACCGAAGGAAGCTCCAAGTCGCCCTTGCTACACCTCGCTGTCGCACGCCACCTAGCCGGCGATCAATCGGCCGCAGCGGCAGCGGAAGCGGAGCTAGGCGACGGGACTGTCGGAGAAATCCAAGTGCGTCTACAGGTTGCCCAGGGCAAGTCCCACGAGAAGCAGTGGGGAGAATCGGCGGCACTCTACTACGCGTGCCTGGAATCCTCCGACTCCCTGGGGGAAGGTCATGGAGCCGAACAAGCCACAGCTGTCGCCTCGAACAACATCGCCTCTGCTTTACTTCATGCGAAGGATCGTGACGAACTGCAATCCGAGCTAATGGAGCGTGCTGCACAGGCTGCCCGTAAGTACTGGCTGCGCGTCGGTGAATGGACTCAGCACGAGCGCGCCGACTACCTTCTGGCCCTCGTCCACAACTCCCTCGGACGCCATAGGGAAGCCCTGGCCTTCGCGGAACGCGGGCTGAAGACCATCGCCGATAACGGCGGGCAGAAGGTTGACCAGGCCTTCATCTACCTCACCATTGCGGAGGCTTGCGCCAAGCAAGGCAACGCCGAAGCACACCAACTGGCCATCCTTAACGCCCGCGCCCTCTCCGACGAATTTGGCGACGACGATCTTTTGAAGTGGTTCGAGGACGAACTAGCGAAGGTGAGTAACCCAAGCGCCGGATGGATACAGGGCACTTGAACAAGCTGTGCCGTGAACCGCATCGCTATAGCTGGTCTATGAAGATCATTGCCCTGTTTTCCCTGCTGCTCGTCGGATGTCAGTCAAATACGCCGACTCCTCCGCCCCTTGAATCGCCTCTGCATGTCCTAATTCTGGGCGATTCGATTTCTATCGGGTACACACCCCAGGTGCGTGAATCCCTGGGGACACTGGCGCAGGTTGTGCGGCCAATGCGGGCAAACGGGGGGGCGGAAAACTGCGCGGGAACCACGTATGGTGTGGCGAATGTTGCGCGTTGGCTGGAACTCGATGGGGCCGATTGGGATGTGATTCATTTCAACTTCGGTCTGCACGACCTGAAGCATGTCGACCCCGAGACGGGTAAAAACTCCAACAATCCAAACCACGCTCGACAGGCAGAGCCAGATGTCTATGGGGAGCAGCTGCGGGCAATCACCGAACAGCTTGTGGCCAGTGAAGCACGGCTTATCTTCGGGACCACAACACCTATTCCCGACGGCGAACTGCGCCCGCTGCGCACCCCTGAAGATGTCCGTAAATACAACTCCATTGCCCTTGGGATCATGGCCGATTTCGACATCACGGTGAACGATCTCTACTCCTTCATGGAACCGCAGATGGAAGCCCTGCAGCAGCCGGTCAACGTGCACTTCAACAGGGCCGGCTCCGTCGCCCTCGGTGACCAAGTCGCAGGCTCTATTCTGGCTGTTGCTGGACTGGCCAGCGTGGAACTGCAAAAACGACCCAATGAGTAGCAGCTCGCAGCGGCAGTCTAACACTGGGCCTGCTAGGGAGCGAATTCCATCGACGCCTACACCGAACCGCAACCTTGTTAAACAGAGAGAGCCCAGCACCCATGGGCGCTGGGCTCTCCCCGGCGAATCACTTGGTCACTCTTAGAACCCGAGGTGAATATCCAGGGCGTTACCGAGCACCGGCGGAACACCGCCGTACATGATGGCCTGCACGGTGTAGTTCATACCGACCAGGCTGAGCTCCTTGGGAACAAGCACAGAGTGGTCGTTCACTCCGGTGCCAACAACGATGTTGGAGAAGTCATTGCCCGAAGTGGGGTCGACGATCACCTCACCGGCGCCAATGATCAGCGTGCCGGGGGGCAAGGAGCCACGATAATAAACGCAAGCGGAGATCGCGTGGCCGGTAGCCCCTGTGTCAACTGTCGGCGCGTAGTTCGTGCCTAGGATCGGGGGGAGGCCCGCGTCGCCTAGGACGACGGGGTTCGTACCGTTACCGAAGTTCTCGACCGTCGTAGCAACTTCGCTACCGTCATCTTCGTTGATGACCATGTAGAACGATGCCGTCGGCGAACCACCGAAGAACAGGGTGTTGACGTAGGTTCCGGTGCTAGCCGGGCAGGTGTAGACGTCAAAGCCATCGAACACGCCGTTGCCGTTGCAGTTCACATCGTTGACGTCAATGATGAGAGGGCCAGTGCTGCCGGGGTCGGTCGTGCAGTAGCCGTAGCCAACCTGTCCGTCGGGGAGACAAAAATCAAAGCCGCCAGCGAGGTCCACGGTGACGATGAAGGCCGCAATGGAGACGCCGTCGGGGGAGCCGGGGAGCCCAGTGAAACTGAAGGCACCCTCAAGCGTGCCGAGGGACCCGAAACCGTTCGTGCCTGCGTAGATGTTGATGTCAACATTCGCGCCGGGGCCGGCCGCGCCGGGATCAAGGGCGTCCGTTGCATAGGCAAAGGCAAAGGAGTCGACGATTGTGGACTGGCTGCCGGCCTTAAGGCCCCAGTCAACGCGCTCTTCACCCAGGGGAACCGAGGTGAAAAATCCTGACGTGCAATCGTTCTGGTAGGAAACGGCCGAAGCCGCGTTGACACCGATCTGAGCCGTATCGACGGCACTATCCTTCGTCAGCGTGCCCGTGGCGTAGTCCAAGGTGTAGCGCTGAACGGGACCTGTGAATGATTGGAAGGAGCTTTGGGGCAGGTCCGTTTGGGCACCGGCAGCCGAAGCTAAAACCAGGCCAGCCAGGCCTGAGAGAAGAGCAGTTTTCATGAGGTGTAGATCGAGTTGACGTGCAGCGGTCGAACAGGGAAAATGTATTTAGTCTGGGGGGATCTCGGATTCCGCTGCGCGTGGAACCCCAGCTAGGTAATTGTCGCACGGAATGCGGGACCGTGCTGGCCTAGACGGATTTTGATCTGGTTTTCAGATTTCCCGGCCACCCAAGAGGGAGAGGGAGCGAAACGATTTCGCTATCTGACTTCCATGTACGGCAAGTCCTGCCCCCTCCCGGGGGCGCACACGCATTGCCCTGGGCGTCCAATTACGGACTCCAGCACGAAGGCGGCGGCCTGCGGGTACCCCCGAAGAACAGGCTCTCCCCCACTGGGCACGCCCCTATCAATGGAAGGGTCGCAGTCGGTCTTGGCTACCGAAGTCTCGCTCCATGCAGGCAAGCAGACCCCACCCGGTGATGCCCCTCGCCCGAAGCAGGTCGCGGCTGTAACCCTCGCCATCTGCCTAGTTCTTGGCGGACTGGTTGGGAATTAGCGCCAGGTTCGGTGTCTGGTGCTGACGGACTTCCCTCGGGCCTTTCCCGTACGTTGTTCTCTGCTTGTCACGGCCTAGCACTTTGGCCAACTGAACGCGGCGATTGGCACGCGCACCAATTGAGAGATGTGAATACGATGTTCTACAGCATCGATTCGAAGGCCTGTCGCGCGTGGAACGTGCTGGAACTGGGCTGCGGAGTTGGACGCCTGGCAGGGCCGATCACCTCCCGTGTGGGGACCTATACGGGCTTCGACATTTCCGCGGGCATGGTGGAGGAAGCAATCCGCCGCTCCGCCGAAAACTCCTCCGCGCACTTCTTCTTGGGTGACGGCCTCGGGCTGCCCGCGGAGGCCAAGGACAAAACCTACGAACTCATTCTTGTTGCTGCCGTGTTCATCCACAGTCCGCGTTCGGTGATCCGCCAGAACGTGGTGTCCGCTTTCGCCCAACTGTCCAAGGGTGGCGAACTCCGACTCCAGGTCCTGGCGGACATTGAGGACTCCGAGGGAAGCTCCTCCTTGCCCGAGACTGAAGTCGAGGGCGGTCCGATCCTGGACCTGGTCGACGCAACCGCCGGCGAGGTCGTGGTCTTCCGCCCGACCCTGCAACACATGTACGCCATCGTGCGCGCTCCAGTCTGATCGCGGGACGCAATCGCTGGTTTCGTCGGATGATGGCGACACACGCAGGACGCCTGCTGTAAAACGATCCAGATGAAGGGGTTGTCTTTTAAGGATCGAGTTCGTGATCTGCCCAAACTCGGCGTCGGCATCTCCACGGAATTTGGAGCAGGCGAGAAGGGCCTGGACGTATTGAGCCTCGGGGAGGACTTCGGCGAGCTGGTCTCCTTCCTCGAAATCGGAGGCGACTTAGAACGCGGAGTCGATGCGGACGCGCGTGCCTGGGTGGAGCGGGGTTGGCCCACGACCTACCACTTCCTGGACGTCAACCTAGAGGAGCGTGAGGATCTTGATCAGACCTGGATGGATGACACCGCCGCCCTGGCGCGAGAAGTGAAGTCGGCCTGGCTCTGCGGCGACGCGGGCCTTTGGCATGTGGGTCTGCGGGAGCGCGGACACGGGGTTCTCCAACCGCCGATCCTGGAGCCGGAGAGCGCCGATGAGATGGCGCGCAACGTGCGCATCCTGCGGGAAGCAACGGGCTTTGAAGTTCTCCCGGAGAACCCGCCCGCCCATGTCTTCCTGGGGCGCATGCACCTCTTGGACTATTTCGCGCGTGTGGGCGAGAAGGCCGACTCTGGCATTCTTCTAGATGTAGCCCACTTGGCCGTTTACCAACACGTGCTTGGTCACAGCGCCTTGACCGCCCTCGACGGTTTCCCCCTCGAGCGCGTGGTGGAAGTGCACGTCGCCGGCGGAACGCTCTTTGAACACGGTGGAAAGACATTCATCGACGATGACCACGGAATCGAAATCTTGCCGGAGACCTGGGAGATCTTTGAGCACGTGCTTGCAGGCGCGAAGAACCTGCGCGCCATCGTGTTCGAATGCGAGCGCAATAGCACCAGCACTGTGATCCCGACATTCCGTCGCTTGAACGAAGCCTGGGAATCGAGATGACGAATCACCGCAAGCTCCAGCGCGCGCTCTTCCGCATGCAACTCGACGCGGAGTTAGCCGCCGCCGTCTTTGCCGAAGATCAGACTGCACTGGAATCCCTCGGACTTGGGCCGAAGGAGCACGCGCTGCTGCTGCAGACAAGTCTCGCCGCAGTCAGTGCGGACCCCGGTGGACGCCGGCGCACCCAGGTGCTCGCCAATGCGAGCTCCGAATTCATGCTCTCGCTTCTCGTCGCAGGATCCGTCGACCAGGCCTTCTTGCAAGAGTTCGGGCATTCGCCCGAGTTACATAGGGCCATCGACCAGGACACGGCCCTGCCCTTTGCCTTCGCGGACTACGCAGAGGGATGGGCCGAAGCCCAAGATCTGCGCGCCCTGGTTCATCTCATTGGCCTTGAGCGAGGACTCGCCCACACCCGACGCGCTCACCGCCAAACGGATCAGGCACTGCTGCCTGTTGGCACAGATCTTCGGCTGCCCCCCGGAACGCGCCTGCTGCGCCTACCCCGGGGGATCTTCACCTTCGCGGGGGATCTCCGCGTGGCCCTCGACGGCGGCCGCACACTCCCGGATGCACCGGATATCGATGAGGAGCAGCTCGAGGTCACGGTCATTGTTCCGCGGCCTGGGGGATCGATCCATTCCCTGGCCCAGGTCCATGCGGAGACCCTGGCGGCACCGGCGGACGAGTTGTTCCTGCGCCTGGCCCTCTCGGGCCAGGCGGCCGGTCGTGATTCGGGGCTGCCCCCCGGCGCCGGTCCGGCCTTCGATGCCTCCGCCAGGGCCGATTTTGCCCGTGAGGCTGGGGCTTCTCCGGAGGACCTCGAGGCCTTCATCGAGGGCCTGATTTCGGAAGGCCTGCTGGTTCGTTGCTAGAGGACCGCCTCGCGGGTTTCCGGCGGGCGCTGGCGCGTTATCATCCCGCCCATGCAGACCCTCACCAAGCCCTCGCTCGACGCCCTCTCCCAGAACTTCGGCCATTGGGAGAAGGCCGCCGACCTGATCGACCAGTGCATCGACCTGATGCTCAACCTCAGGCAAAGCGGGCACCCCGGTGGTTCGCGCTCGAAGGTGCCCCTGCTTGTGGCATCGACTCTGGGCGCCGGCATGCGTTGGGACGTACGCCGACCAGATCTGGCCTTTGGTGATCGCTTCGTCCTTGTGGCCGGACATTGCTGTCCTTCTGTCTACGCCATGTTGGCCGTGTACAACGAAGCCCTGCGGCTGCGTCATGCCGAAACGGGTGACGAGAAGTATCTGGTACCGAACGCAAAGGACCGTCAACTGACCTGGGAAGACCTGCTTTGGTTGCGCCACAACGGAGGACTCGCTGGTCACGCGGAGATGGAGGGCAAGACACTCTTCTTCAAGTTCAACACGGGTCCCTCGGGTCACGGCGCGCCGGCGGCCCTCGGGGAAGCGGCAGCCCTAAAGCATGCCGGTGCCTCGGGCACAACGGTCTTTGCCATGGAGGGCGAAGGCGGCCACACGGCGGGCGCCCACCATGAAGTCAAGAACTCGGCCTGGGGCCTGGGTCTCGACAACCTGATCTACCTCTTCGATTGGAACGACCACGGCATCGACAGCTTCGCCAACTCGACCGTCGTCAACGGCACGCCCAAGGAGTGGTTTGAGCCCTACGGTTGGCGCGTGTCCGGCACCGAAGACGGTGAGGACTTCGCTTCGATTACCAAGGCCCTGCTAGAGATCGTCCACGCGGACGACAAGGACGGACGCCCGGGCATGGTTTGGATTAAGTCGCGCAAGGGTCGCGGCTACCACAAGTTTGACGCGGCCTCCCATGGTGCGGCACACAAGCGCAACTCCGAGCTTTTCTGGACTTGCCGCGAACAGTTCGCCTCCAAGTATGACGTCACTTTTGAAGGCCAGGGTGATGTGAACGACCCCGGCGAAGATGCCTGCCGCGAGCAGACCAAGAGCTGGTTTGAAACCGTCTTCTCGGTCATGAAGTCGGACCCGGATTTCTACCGCAACCTCGCGGACACTCTGGTGGAATTGGGCGAGTCGGTCCCCACGAAGCCCGAGGGCTTCCGCTTGGACAGCTCAGACAACATGCACGAGGACCGCTCCTGGCTAGAGGCTGACAACCTGCCTGCGGAGCTCTTCGCAAAACCCGGGGCCAAGGCCCCAAACCGCCAGGGCTTTGCCAAGTTCGGGGCCTTTATCAACGCTACGGCGCGCGAGCGAATGGGTCGCCCTCTGGTTCTCGCCTGCTCCGCTGACCTGGCGGACTCCACCAACATCTCGGGCTTCGCCAAGGACTGGGGCGACACCAAGGGCTTTGGTTGGTACGAGCGCAACTCAAACACCCAAGGCTGCCTCTTCCCCCAGCAAATCACCGAGTTCACCAACTCAGGGCTAGTGGTCGGCGCCGCCACGGTCAATATGTCCGCGGATCCGGAGAAGGAGTTCCTCGGCTACTGGAGTACCTGCTCGACCTACGGTTCCTTCTCGTATCTGAAGTACGGGATGATGCGGCTCTTCAGCCAGCTGTCACAGGACAACCCCCTCAAGGTCGGCAAGGTCATCTGGGTCGCGGGACACTCTGGGCCCGAGACGGCGGAAGATAGCCGCACGCACTTCGGCATCTTTGCGCCGGGCGTTACGCAGCTCTTTCCCGAGGGGCAGGTGATCAACCTGCACCCCTGGGAAGCGAACGAGGTCGCGCCCTGCCTGGCCGCCGCCCTGCGCTCCGATGTGCCCTTGATCGCCCTGCACCTGACGCGCCCCAACGTCATCATTCCCGACCGTGCCGCCCTCGGTGCCGCGTCGCACATGGATGCGGCCAAGGGTGCCTACATCGTGCGAAAGTACGACCCGGCGCGCCCCAAGGAAGGCACGATCATCCTACAGGGAACAAGCACGACAGATTCGATCTATACGCTGCTGCCGAAGCTGAACTCCGGCCACGGCCCGAACGTTAAGATCATCCAGGCCGTCTCCCCCGAACTGTTCCGAATGCAGCCCGAGAGCTATCAGAACGAAATCCTGCCCTGGGAAGATTGGAACGACTCGACGGTCATCTCCAACGGTTCGCGTCGCGGCATGCACGATTGGATTTGCAATCGCATCAGCCTGGAGTACGCCATGACCTCGGACTCAGACAACCGTTGGCGCACGGGCGGCAGCGTCGACGAGATCAAGCGCGAGGCCAAGATCGACCCCGCCAGCCTCTTTGAAGGCATGCAGCGCTTCGCGCGCTCCCGCAAGAAGCGCCTGGCGCGCCTCGCGCTGGCGCCCGAGTAGGGAGACGCCTGGGCTGACAACGAAGCAGGCATGGAAAGGACCAGACCGAGGCCAAGGAGGTTTCGAATCACGGAACTTCCAGGGTATTAGGGGCATCCGAGGGGCGGGGCTGTCCCCCCGATTTGCCATGGGATTTGAAAGAGGCCAAAGAATCCGGGGTAACCACCTGGCTGCGTCCCAAACCTTGCCCCTCGACTGTCCACCGTGCAGAAACTAGCTTAGTCGGCCATGGCGAACATCACCGAGCTTGAACACCGCGCGAGCGCCCCAGGGCGCGGCCTTCGTCGACTGCACAGCGCTGCCCTCCTGGTGGCCGGCGCCTTACTTGCGGTCGGATGCCAAAGCACACCGAACTACGGGACCGCCCTGCCCCCGGGCGCGCCGGCCCTGATTCCCCTGGCGCCCGGGGAGGCCATGCCGGACTTCGCCGGGGATTGGCACAACCAGGACGAGATTCTGCCCGCCCTAGACCTCTCGATTGATTGGTTGCAGCGCAAGCACGCGCCGGGCTTCTTCCCCGCGGCGGATATCGACCACGACCGTGTCCTGGCTTCGACCATTCGCTTCCGCGAGCTTCTGGCGGAAAGCGAGAGCCCCCAGGAATTCGAGATGCAGTTGCTACGCGAGTTCCAGGTCTACAAGAGCGCCGGCTGGAACGGTCGCGGTGGTGGCGTGTTGTTCACCGCCTATTGCACGCCCATCCTGAAGGGCAACAAGGAGGAGAGCGCGACCTATCGCTTTCCCCTCTACGCCTTGCCCGATGACCTGGTCAAGAACAAGGATGGCAGCGTGCTCGGCTGGGAAACGGACTTCGGGATGATGAGCAGCTATCCCTCGCGCCAAACGATCGAAGCCAATGCGATCCTCGCCGACCGCGACCTGGAATTGGTGTGGTTGGCAGATCCGATCGATGCCTACCTCGCGCACGTCAATGGCTCGGCCTTCATCGAGCTTCCCGATGGCTCCATGATGCGCCTCGGGTATGCGGGCAAGAACGGCTTAACCTACCAATCCCTGGGACGCGCCCTGGTGGACGAAGGTCGCATTCCCCGCGGCGAAGCGAGCCTTCGCACGATTCGCAGCTGGGCCGCGGAAGCGGGCGAAGAGGAACTTCTTGAGTACCTGCATCGCAATCCCTCCTACGTCTTCTTCACGCCCATCGACGGCAACCCCCACGGGAGCTTGGACGTGCCGGTCACAGGTGGGCGATCTCTCGCTACGGACAAGTCGCTCTTTCCCCGGGGCTCCCTGGTCTTTGTCGAAGCCCGTACGCCGAGGGACGCACCGCGCGGAACGCCCCAGGCGACCTTTGAGCGCTTCATGTTCGACCAGGACACCGGCGGCGCCATCCGCACGGCTGGGCGCGCGGACATCTACCTTGGGATCGGCCCGGAAGCTGAGGAGCTCGCTGGCCAAGTGAAGTCCACGGGGCAGCTTTACTACCTGTTCCTGAAGGATTGAAGAGACGGGACATCGGGGGGAGGGACAGCGGGGGGAGGGACAGCGCACAACTCGCGTTGCTTCTCACCCTGGCGATCGGCGCCTGCACCGCGGCTCCGGTTGTACCGCCCCCGCCGCTTGCGGAGGTGCTCGAGTTGGCGGCGGTGCAGTCCCCGTGGCCGGCGGGACAAAGTCTCATACTCGAAGGCCCGGCACGGATCTCCGGCGCCACGGGGAGCTTCCGATTGGAGCTGCAGGGACCGCGGTCCTATCGGTTGGAGTTGCGCGGTCCGCTGCTACGCGTAAGCGCAGACGACGGGGAGCAGGCCTGGACGCAGGAAGGCAGCGGGCCCGCGCGGGGCCTGGTGTTGCTGGAGCGAGATAAGCTCGCCCTCCTCATGCAGGCCATCAGCGGCGGCTGGAACAGCCCGGGCGCACCCCACGAACTGATGGTGATGAACGCCGCAAGAGACGAGGTCAACCTGGCCATCGATTTCCCCGGTGAAGCCCCGGCCCTCGGATTATCCATCGATCTAGAGAGCGGTGACGTCAGTGAAATCGCCTCCATGAATCGCGGCCGGGTGTCCCGTTGGAGCTTGACTGACTGGCGCGAACTCGGCGGTCGTCGCCTGCCGGGGACGGTGGAGTTCAAGGGCAACCGCCAGGCCGGAAGTCGCCTGGAGATTCAATCCGCACACTGGAAACCGAGTCTTGCGGAACGGTTACAGCGACCGAAGGACGACCGAGATTCGCGCTTCGAGCCCGGCGCTTCTGACGTTGTGCAAGGGCGACGCAACGAGTCCGGCCATGTCTTCGTGCCGGTCACCTTCGGAAACAGAGACCCCCATTGGTTCCTGCTCGACACCGGCGCGAGCGGCATCGTGATCGATGATGACCTGGCTCGCGAATTGGATCTCAAGCCTGTCGGAGTCGTGGGTGCTGTTGGCGGAACGGGCCGCACGTTTTCGCAACTCTCACAGGCGCCGGACCTTCGCGTTGGACCCCTGACCATCGAACGTCCGACGGTCATGACCCTCGATCTCGGAGGCTTTGCCGCTTACCTCGAGGGAGGTGTCACAGGCGTGCTCGGCTGGGAGTTCTTCGCGCGCGCCGCGGTTCGTTTCCCCGCCGCTGGTGCCGAGCCATCGGTGGTCATTCGCCCGCCTGGAGGCTTCGACGGGGACGGTCTCGACTGGAATCCGGTGCTCGCCAGCGATGCTGTTGCCGTCGTGCGGGGCAGCGTGGATGACAAACAGGAAGGCTGGTTCCTACTGGATACTGGCGCCGCCTGGACCGCCGCAATTCACACTCCTTGGTTGGCACCACTCGAGCTTCCCGGGGAACGCGAAACCACGCCCGGTCAAGCACGTGGCATCGTCTCGCTGGGACGCACCCTGGTGGTCTGTCTCGAGAGTCTCAACTTCGCCGACCAGACAATCGTGAAACCGATCGTTCACCTGGCCATCGTCGACGCCGGCTCCCTTGCGGATCGCAGTCTCATGGGCAACATCGGGCTGGAAGCCCTAGCACCGTTCGAGGTGACCTTTGATCTCGGCAACGAAAAGCTCGCCCTGCGTAAGCTGCCTTAGGAACGGTGGGAGGCGTTGGTGCATAAAGGCACGTCCCTGGAGAACACCTTGTGGCCAACATCATGCTTCAGGCCAAGTAGCACGATGACTTCCAGATGAACTCCCGAGTCCATCCGAAGTACAAGACCAAGTACAGCGTAACCAACTGGGCCCAGTACGACCGCGGGCTAGTCCAACGCGGCGACATCACCATGTGGATCTCGCCAGCAGCAATCAAAGCTTGGACCGCCAAGCCCACCGGCCGTCGCGGTGCCCCGTAGATGTACTCTGACCTGGCCATCGAAACGGCCCTAACGCTGCGCCTCGTGTCCCGCTTGCAGTTGCGCCAAACTGAAGGCTTCTTTCGTTCCCTGCTCAACCTCATGGACCTGTCCATCGAAGCTCCGGACCACACGACTATTTCGCGACGAAGCAGGGGCTTGGACGTTCACCTGGAGCTCGTGAGTTCCAAGAAGCCGATCCACTTGATCATCGATAGCACTGGGCTCTCAATAGTCGGGGAGGGCGAATGAGCCACTGCAAAGCACGGCAAACGTGGAAAGCGAGGGTGGCGCCATCTTCATCGATACGGCGGCACCTCATACCGTCGTCATCGATAACTGTCTCTTTGAGCGCAACGAAGCCACCTGGGACGGCGGCGCCACCTCCTGCGGATCCAAACTAGTCGTTCGTGGTTGCACGTTCGCTGACAACGTCTGCCTAAATGTGACCCCGACCGGTGGGACCATGAATTTTTGGGCGTCCAGCATCGGAATCGAGAGCAGTATTCTGTCGAACAACCTTCCGATCGAGTTGAGCGGCAATGGCCCCGGCTTCGAGGTCATCCCCAGCTATAGCAATATCGAAGGGGATTGGAGTGGACCCGGTAGCGCCATGGGAATCGACAACGTCGATGTCGACCCGCAATTATCGAGTCCCATTCTCGGTGACTACACTGTCAACCCGAGGTCGCCGATGATCGATGCGGGGGTTGCGACAGGCAGCTTCGACTTGGATCTCGGTCCACGTACCCTGGACGACACCCAAATCTGCGACACCGGCCCGACGCCGACATGGACGCTTATGAGTTCGATGGAACGAGTCCTCACCCCACTATTACCTACTGCTCCACCAACGCGAACTCCAGCGGAGCACCGGGGGAAATCTCCTCGGCGGGTAGCTTGATCGTCGCCGACAACTTCTTTGTGTTGCAAGCTTCGAACCTCCTAAGCTCGGTCCCCGGCATCTTCTTCTACGGTGCCAACCAGATTCAGGTTCCCTTCGGGAATGGCAACCGCTGCGTGGGAGGTGCACTCTTCCGGCTCCCCGTAGTCATCACCGGAATCAACGGCGAAGTTGCTCACCTGACGGACCTACCCAACCCGCCGATCGCCGCAGGCTTGATCAACCCCGGCTCGACCTGGAACTTCCAGTTTTGGGTCCGCGAGGTTCCTGCTGGCGGCGCTGGTTTCAATCTGACCAACGTCCTAGCCGTAGCCTTCTGCCCATGAGACTACCGGGGTTTAGGGGGGGTCTTGACCCCTGGCAAGGGAGCAACGGTTGAAGTCATCCTCAGTGATGCCTTCACCGCTGCTCCCCACTTTCTATTTGTGCTCGCTCCTATTGGAGATTTCCGTTGAGGGAGAAGGATCCTCGCCGAACTCAGTCAGAGGAGTGTCACCGTGAGCACCGATGGATTCTCGAATGTCAGCTCTCCGTTCTCCCCCACCCTTCTGCCCTGGGCCTTTCGAGCTGCCCTGAATGCCCTGACGGGCCGATTTTCAACGAGCCCCACCCAATAGCGGACCTCGCCATCCGCACGTCGCTTCAAGACAATCCAGCAAACACGCAACCTTGTCGGCGACTGAATTCGGTCGTCTGTCGATGCCACGCGAACGAGGTGAGCCGCTCGCACAGTGAATTGCAAGCCAGTGACTTCCGCCGTTTGAATCAAGCTGCTGTATGAATCAATTCGATAGGCAGGGGTGCGGAACACCACCGCCATAGGGGCTCCTTGTCCAGTTCAATCGCAATTCGCCCCTACACCTCGGTCACATGACTCTTTCAAGGAAGGCGCTCTCCTACTCGACTCCCTTCATTCTAGTTGGGCTGTTGATCGAGGCATTGAGCGTGATCATGACCGTCATCAGCGTGAACGTGATGCAAGAGGCTTCGGAGGATCGGGCAAGGGTTCAATTCGATCGTCAAGTTGAACAAGGGATGACCGCGGCTCGCACACGACTGCAACTTTATGAGGTCGGACTGTACGCGGCCAAGGGGCTCTTCCACTCGTCCAAGGACTTGGACCGCACCCAATGGCGACAGTTTGTGGAGCAGTTGGACGTCGACGATCGATTCCCAGGCATCAGCGGTATCGGGTTTATTCGACGGGTCCCCAAGGATGGTATGGATGAGTATCTACGCATGACCGTGGCGGATGGAGAGCCGCAGTTAGAAATCAAAACCCTCGAAGACCCCTCCCCTAACAGTCGTTTCATTATTACGTGGATCGAACCCCTCGAACTCAATCTGCCCGCATTGGGCCTAGACATCGGTAGCAACGAAGTCCGGCGGTCCGCGGCTTACGCTGCGATGAAAACGGGCAAGCCCCAAGTAACCAACATCATCACCCTTGTGCAGGACAACGAAAAGAAGCCTGGCTTCCTGATGTTAGTCCCCGTCTACGAAACCGATAAAGTGCCAGCAACGGTTGAGGAACGCATTGCCACTTGCATCGGCTGGACCTATGCACCCTTCATTGGTGAGAATACGATGAGCGGTATCGGCGAACTCACGGGTCAGCGCCTGTCGTTCTCGATATTTGACGGTAAACAAACCGCGGACCGCTGCATCTACGAGGGTCTAAGAGGTGTGGCAGGCAGCCTCGTGACAGAACGCCGTGTAGAGTTTGGGGGCAAGCAGTGGCTCTACGTCTGGGGTTCGGATCAGACCCTCGCACAGGCAAGTGCACCACAAAACTATTCTAGGTGGATCCTTCCCATCGGGATAATGACCAGCACAGGCTTGTTCCTTGTGATGTTCCTCTTGAACCGTTTGAACCGTTCAAACCGCCACATGATCGCAGTCGCGGAGGATGCCTCCAAAGCCAAGTCCTCCTTCCTCTCGGTCATGAGTCACGAGATTCGGACTCCGCTGAACGGTGTGATAGGGATGTGCGATCTCATCCTGCGCGAGGATCTAACGCCAACCGTCCGCAAACAAGCCGAAGTCATCCAGGGATCCGGCACGAGCCTGCTCGGTGTGCTCAATGACATCTTGGATTACTCGCGGATTGAGCGAAGAGACTTCGAGCTGGAGCAGGCTCCCTTTGAACCGGCCGCAGAGATCAAGGAATCCGCTGAACTCTTCCGGGAACTGCTTCGCAAGAAGGGCGTCAAGTTACAGTTGGACATCCAGGAAGACGGCGCTTGGGCTGTTGGTGACTCTTTGCGACTGCGCCAGATAGCCCTCAACCTCATCAGCAATGCGATGAAGTTTACCTCAAGTGGCTTAGTCACCGTTCGCCTTCAGCATGAGGGGACGCTTTGGAGGATCAGCGTTGAGGACTCGGGCATCGGCATGACAGAGTCTGCTCAAGCCAGTCTGTTCACTGCCTTCTCTCAGGCGGAAAGCTCTACCTGCCGGCGCTTTGGCGGCACCGGTTTGGGCTTATCCATTGTCAAGCAGCTCGTCGACTTGATGGATGGCGAAATCAAGGTCACGAGTACACTGAACGAGGGGTCTCGGTTCGACGTGGAGTTGCACCTCTCAGAATGCGAGACCGGGGAGAGAGCGAGCGAGATCATAAACCGCAGATTGAGCAATCTCGGTCTACGCGTTTTGCTTGCTGAGGACAACCTCGTCAACCAACGCATTGCGACGGCCATGCTGGAGCAGTTGGGTTGCGAGGTCAGCCTTGCAACGGATGGTTCCGAAGCGATCACGGCTGCGGCCCAGGGCGAATTCGACGTCATCCTAATGGACCTGCAGATGCCGGAGGTCGACGGAACCGCAGCGACGATTTGCATTCGAGCAGCTGGAGATACGACCCCAATCATCGCCTTGACCGCGAATGCGAGCACGGAGAGCCGGCAGACCTGCATGGACGCTGGCATGGACAGATTCCTAAGCAAACCGGTGAGGCTCGAGACCTTGCAGTCCGAGCTCGAGGATTTCGCTATTCCGGGGGCGCTACACAGGGAGCAATCCGTTGAGAGTTGGGAAGCCCCAAGCTAAGCATTCGCGATCTGCCTGGAGCTGTAACCTGTCCCAGCCCGAATTTGACAAGCAGTTGGGGGCTACCAGCGATCTGCCCGGGCGGGCCGATGACTCCACAATGAACTCCCGAGTCCATCCGAAATACAAGACGAGGTATCGCGTTACGAACTGGGCCGAGTACGACCAGTCTCTCGTCAAGCGCGGCGACATCACCATGTGGATCTCGCCAGCTGCAATCAAAGCCTGGACAGCCAATCCCACCGGCCGTCCCGGGGCCCCGCAGAAGTTCTCCGACCTTGCCATCGAATCAGCGCTGACCCTGCGGCTCGTATTCCGTTTGCCGCTGCGCCAGACAGAGGGCTTCCTTCGATCTCTGCTCAGCCTCATGGACTTGACCCTCGAAGCGCCGGACCACACGACGTTGTCGCGACGAAGCAGAGGCTTGGACGTTGACCTCAAACTCGTGAGTTTAAAGAAGCCGATCCACTTGATCTTCGACAGTACAGGGCTCTCGATAGTGGGGGAAGGCGAATGGGCCTCTGCAAAGCACGGCAAACGGGGAAAGCGAGGGTGGCGCAAGCTCCACATTGGGGTCGATCGAAAGGGCACGATCCTGGCGCAAGTCATGACGGAGAGCACCGGCGACGATGCCAACACGGGCCTCGCGATCATCAAGGCGACCAAGGGCAACCTCGCGAATGTCACTGGTGATGCGGCATACGACACTCGCCGAGTCTACGCGCGGGCTGCGTCCAGGGGAGCTCGCGTAGTCGTGCCTCCAGTGCAATCGGCATCAGCGACCCGCAGAGGGCCAAGATCCACAGAGCGGGACCGGACGATTCGCAGGGTCAACAAGATCGGTAGGCGACGTTGGAAGAAGGAGTCGGGCTACCACCGACAGGGGACCGTGGAGAACGCGTTCTTTCTATACAAGACGATGCTCGGTGATCGGCTTCACGCCAGAGGTCTAGCTGCCCAGAGAACGGAGGTTGCCATCGGCTGCAAGGTCCTCAACAGGACGCTAAGCTGCGGACGGCCGAGGTCGGTCGCCGTCAGTCGCTGAATTCGCCAACGGAAGGGGACGTGATGACTCAATCGGAAATATGCAACAACGCC
>JBLHLB010000036.1:0-20406 GCA_047618505.1 Planctomycetota bacterium | reverse complement strand
CCTCGCATGCACAAGTACAACCCAGAGGCCTGTCCTCATGCCAGCGAGCCCGCTAGCCGGAAAATTCCGCCGGTAATTAGCCGTTTCACACCCTTTTCATGCATAGGAACCGACAGACATCCCCCGGGTATATTGTTAGGGGGTAGAGTGCACAAGAAGGCAGCCTCAGTGGGGGCTGCTCCGGTTCAGCTGTGTAAACCATATGATCCACCTTGATTCTAAGCCTGGGGCACCTGGTGCACGTTACGAAGCGGAATCCTCCTCCCCAGAGGCGGCCCTCGACAGACAGGGGTCCCGGCGGCTCGTATCTGCCCTGATGGGCATCCTCAGCCTGGGCGCCCTGCTGACGGCTCAACCCGCCTGGGGCAGCCAGCGAACGAATTCCCAGGGGTTCGCCGCTCAGACTCGCTCCCGCGCGCCGGCGGCAGCGACAGCCACTGCCCTTCCGGGTCATGGCGTTGGTGATCTAAACGTGGTCGTACCGCCGCTTTGGTACAGCGGGGACTCCCACGAACACATCCAGCTCTGCCCGTTCTTCGGTCCCCCTAAGCCCGGCTACGCTCCGGCCATCCCCCTGGACCGGACACCTCTCGACATCTACGCAGAGAGTGTACGGACGAATCTGAACGTTTCCGCCGTCTCCGTATGGCGTCCGCCCCAGAACACCGAGGACGAGTTCTTCAACGAGTACCTTCCTCTGATCTCTGGGTTTGAAGACCCCGCGACGATTGGGGATGCAAACTTCATCTTCCAATACGGCGTTGAGGGATCGGGCTTCGCAACGAGCATTCGTGGGCACCTCCTCGCCCTTGGCATTACCGATGGAAGCATTGACCCCAGCGCTGACTACCCCTCGCCCAACCTGACTTTCCTCCGCAGTCAGCCGCAAGCAATCGCCGGGTACGCGCATCAAGCCTGGCCGAGTGGGCTGACCAAGGTCGGAGGCTACCTCGCCAACGATTATCGCTGCATGACTCCCACTGGAATGGACTTCCCCGACATTGTCACGCTGTGGGGATCTGCGGCTCCAGTCTATGCCCCTATGGACGCCGCCCACCACAACCTCGACTTCCTCGAGACCGTGGATATGGAGCTGATTTCGCCTGGGGGAATCACCTGGACTGGAATGTGGTATCGCCTTCTGTCGGCAGGTGTTCCCGTGCAGGCCGTAGCAGGAACCGACACGAATTGCTTCACGACCCAGACGGGCAAGAACCCGCGTACCTGGGTGCAAATTGGTTCGGATCCCCTGACCTTCAACAAATGGACGGCGGGGATCAGCTCGGGCAATTACTCCATGGCAATGGGTCCCTCTGAGCTGCTCGAGCTTGAGGTCAATGGCAACCCCGCCGGGAGCACGGTTTACTTCGACTCCAGCTTGGTGACAACCGTGCCCATTGTGGCGACCTTCACTGCCGCGGCAGGTGTATCACTGACCGACACGATTGAGATCCTTGTGGACGGCGAAGTCGTGCACAGCCAAGGCTTCACAGCACTCTCGGGTACTTCAGACACCATCATGGTCGACTTCCCCCTGGTGGAGAGCTGCTGGATCACGGCTCGCACCACTTCGATGGGATCACACACGGGATTCGTTCAGGCGATCGTCGACAACAAGCCCATCGTTGACTGCGAAAGCGACGAGTATTTCGTGCTCTACGCGGAGTACCTCGAGTGGTTTCTCGACCTGGCCGATTCCCAGGGAATGATCGAGGATTTTGTAGGCGACTCTGAGACCGAGATTCGCAGCTACATCCAAAATGGCGCCGAGGTTTTCGATCTCCACCGCGCCTATGATCTCCCGCTCCCCACGGGAATCCAGATCTTTGGTACGGGCACGCCTTCCTGCGAGGGCCCGATGGGAATCGTAACGCGCATCACATCCGCCACGGCCGGCAGCACGATTCGGCTAGAGTGTTTCGATTCCCCAACTGCGGGAACGGGATACTTAATCGTGTCATCTAACAGTGTGCTCGGAGGCTACGCCCAAGGCGCTGCCACCGTGTACGTGGCCAATGACGCCACGAGCACGACCTACCCCATCGTCTCAGATGATCGCGGACTGTCCTATGTGGACGTCCCCCTTCCGCTGAACACCGGTGAGTTCGTCTATGCTCAATTCCTATACAGCTCCGCAGCCAGCTGTGGAAACGTCTGGTCGGCCTCGGAAGCCTTTTGCATCCAAGCGCAGTAGGCTGCGCGGGGCAGTTCGATCCCGCTCCGCTGTCCATGGAGCCTGCTGTCTATGGAATCGGTCGGATCTCGACGGTCTTGTCGACGATAAGGATCCCCAGGAGTTTGCCGTCGGAGCGAGCCAGGACTGGCGCGCCGTTCCTATTGGGATCGATTTGAAGCCCCTTGTCCACAAGCCAAACCCCATCGCTGACCAGCAGTCGACTCGGGTCCAGGGCAATGGGCGGCATGTCGCTGGCGCCGAGCACTAGGCAAGCCTCCGGTTCGGTAACCTGACGCGCCTGGACATGGACGAGGTCGTCCATCAAGTCAGACGGCAGTTGCAACGCGCTGAGTCCGCCCTGCTCCCGGACAGCAGCACCAAAGAGGGCGCGTTCCTGCCCGTCAAAGAACCACAGGACGCTCCCCTCCCGAGCTTTCTCGGGAGCCACCAGCAGTTCCGTCGGCCCGATTAGGAAGCCATCCACCACGACCCCCCAGCCGCTGAGCTCTTTGTCGCTCTTGAAGACGCGGCCCTCGATCCAGGTCATGCGCAGGGAAGGGACGCTGACTTGCTCCAGACCCTGGGAGTCCCCCAGGTCACGCCCCACTCCGAGGGCAGGTTGCCAATCATCGGCGTCCTGGACGGAATCAGCCCCAAGGGGGAAGCGCTGGCCATCTTCAACGGCGACACCTGCTTCATCGGGAGTTGCGAATGCCACGCCCCCAATGAGGAGCCCCCGTAGGCTGTCCACGTTGACATTGAAGCCGCTCGTAATTCCGACGCTGACTTCCGCACCTCCGGTTTCCCAAAAGCTCGTATTCGCGCGCACCAAACCGGTGTAATCCGGGCGAACGTAGACCCGCACTTCCACGCGTGCTCCGTCCGCTGCCAGCCCCACAGCAACGACGCTGCCGACATCAATCCCGCGGTGCCGCACGGGCGCACCGGGTGCCAACCCGAAGCGCCGCGGCGCTTCCAGGACAAGCTCCAACCCGTCCTCCTCAAAACGCTCCGACAGGGGCGGATCCAACAGGGCCTGGAATGATCGGCGCGGCGCTCCGCCGGAGGGACCTGTAACCACGGAAATGTAGCGCGCACCGAAGAGCGTCTCCAATCCGGCGATACTCTCGATGGCCACGCGGGGTCTTGCAACCCAGAAACCCGTCCCCTCCCGCGCCAGCCCGGTCGCAAAGGGAGCCAAACGCACGTCAAAAACCACTTCGTCAAGGCCAGTGGAAAGGCGCGCATCCTCGACGCGACCGACCTGAATCCCGCGGTAACGCACGCTATCCCCGGCCCCGATTCCGTGGCCGTCGCTTGCGCGCACGGTGATCAGAAGCCCGGTGTCCGCACGGGCTTGCAGCATCAACCAAGCGGCTAGTCCAAGGGCAAAGAGCGGCAGGGCAAAGACCCACAGGGAGCGACTCGACTGTTCGACCAACGCCACAGGCGGCGTGTCTTGGGTGGATTGCTTCATTGACTCATTCCCCCGGGGGAGGTTTTTTGAACGGAGTTCCGGCGATCCCAAATTGCGTGGGGATCAAACCAAGCGCTGGCCAGGAGACTAAAGAGCACGCAGGCGGTAAAGGCCAGGGCGGCGGGGCCCGGAGTGACGTCCACCAGCTCCCCCATCTTGACCCAGGCGACAACCAGGGCGATCAGGAGGATGTCGAGCATGCCCCAGCGGCCGGCCAGTTCCACCATGCGATAGGTCGTCGCCTTGTTGCGCCTGGAAAGGAATCCGCTGCCCGTGGTCAGGGCCACAATCGCAAGAAGCTTGAGCAACGGCAAGACGATGGAGCACAGGAAGACAACCGTGCCCACGAAGTACTCGCCATGGCGTAGAAGACCGAGGCTGCCCTCCCAGATGCTCGACTCGGAGGCCAAGCCGAGCTTCTCCATACGCAAGATGGGAAGGGTGATCGCCAGGGGATAGAGCACCAGGGCCGCGCTGGCCGCAGCCAGGGCCCGGGATTCGTGGCGTGCGCGGGATTTGGGGTCGAATACAACCGTTCGGCAACGCACACAACGCGCCCGCGCCCCCCTAGGGAGTTGCGGCACACGCTGGATCAATCCACAGCAATGGCAGGCCTTCAGGGGGGCAGTGGAATCCGGCTCCCCGGCAATTGACGCTGTCGTTGGCATGGGGTCAAGCTAACTCCCAGGAGCGCCTCTAACCAGGGCTCCAATGGCCAGGACCCGAAGAACCAGCATCCTCAACTGTCTCCTGGGGTCTTGGAAACCTAACCTGTGCGCCGCATGTTCTCCTCCAAAACGACGACTTCCCCCGCTGGCAAAGAAGCGGGCCCCGCAGCCGGGGGAAACCGGGCAAGGGTCGATCGCACCACTTGGTGGGTCGCCGGGATCGCGCTCCTGGCCTTCGTGCTTCGGCTCATCTACGTTCTGCAAACACGGGCGAACCCCTTCTTCTATGAGCCCATCATGGACCCCAAGTACCACGTGGATTGGGCCCGGGCCTTCGCCGCCGGGGAGAACTTCCAGGAGGGTTCCTTCTTCCGCGCCCCCCTCTATCCCTGGTTTCTCGGGGGGCTCTTCAAACTCTTTGGCGACGGGTTATTGCTCCCGCGCGTCGTGCAGTGCCTGCTGGGTTCCTGCACGACCGTGCTGGTGTTTCTCCTCGGCCGTGACGCTTTTGATCGGCGCACAGGCCTTTTGGCGTCCCTGGGCGCGGCAACCTACTGGGTGCTGATCTACTTTGACGGCGAGCTGCTGATCCCGGCACTTGCGGTTCCCCTGAATCTCTTGGCCCTCTGGCTAACCCTACGGCTGGATGGTCGAGTCAAAACAGGCGGCGCATTCCTGGCGGGACTAGCCTGGGGCCTGGCAGCCATTGCGCGACCGAATGTCTTGATCCTGATGCCAGTCTTCTTCTTCTGGCTCATTTGGAGAGCCTGGGGGGATCGCCGCGCTGCGCTCTTCGCCGGCGCTGCCCTGACCCTTGGCACGCTGACCCCAATCCTGCCCATTAGTGCATACAACGCCGCCCAGGGCGACTTCGCCCTGGTGGCAACCCAGGCCGGCGTAAACTTATGGATTGGCAACAACCCCGAGCACGCGGCGCTTGGTGATGTCTCTACTGCGATCGTTCCAGGCACACGTCAGGGTTGGTGGGAAGGCTTTCACGACGCGGTTGCCCTTGCTGAAGAGGCGGAAGGCCGCGATCTAAAGTCCTCCGAGGTTTCAGCCCACTACACCGCCAAGGCCTGGGATTGGATCTCCAGCGAGCCCGGGGCGGCCAGCAGGCACTGGCTCCAAAAGTTGCGCCTATTCTGGAGCGCTGAAGAGTTGGGCAACAACCAACCCGTCCGAGGCTTCGCCCGGCACTTTGGACCCATCACAAAGTTCCTGCCCCTGGGCTTTGGCGTTGTTGCGCCCCTGGGTTTACTCGGCTTTGCGCTGGTGCTCTTGAACCGCGGGGGCAAGCGCGCAAGCCTTCTTCCCCTGTGGTCCTTCCTGCTGATCTACAGCCTTACGGTGGTCACCTTCTTCATCAACGGAAGGTTTCGATTGCCGGTCCTCCCAGTGCTGCTCGTGCTCGGTGCGCACGCGACGCTGTGGTTATTCGAGCAGGGTCGACAACGCTCGCTAGGAGCCCTCGGGGGAGCTGGGCTCTTCCTTGCCTTGACGGGCTTCGTGGCCCTTTCCACACCGGAAAAATACAGGCAGGACGAGGCCACGACTTTCTATCAACTAGGCGTCGCTGCCGTCGCGGCCGGCGACCATCGGGGCGCGCTGGAACAGTTCGACCTGGCCCTCGGCGAGCGCCCCGCCTATACCCAGGCAAGCACTGGAAAGGCACAATCACTGATCGCACTCGGCCGGCCAGTGGAGGCTGAGCGCGCTTTTGAAACGGCATTTTCCACGGGCACGAAGGATCGCGAAGCGCTCCAGGCCTACGCCTCATTCCTCATGTCATCGCCAGGACGCGTGGCCGATGCGGTGGTCGTTGCGCGTACGCTTGTGCATGAACACCCAAGTTTTTCCGCAGGGCACTACTTGCTCGGACGTGGACTTGGGGAAGCCGGTGATCTGCCGGGCTCGGAGAAGGCCTTCCGCGCTGGCTTGCTGGGCTCGCCCGGGGACTACAACCTGAATCTTGGCCTGGGCATGTCCTTGGCCTTGCAGGACAGGTTTCAAGACGCCGTCGAACCTCTGACCTCGGCTTACCAGGCGTCCGTAGAAGATCAACTGGTCACCTCCGAGGATCCCGCGCAACAGACACTCTACTGGCGCGGCGCGCTCCAACTTTTCCAGGCCTTGCACTTGGCCGCACGACCGCAGGATGCGACGCGCTTCCTCGGTGAACTTGGTCAGCGCCACCCGGGTGACGGTCGTGTGGCGGAGATCGGGCGCAATAAACCGCGCTGAATACGACCGCGAAGTTTCTTCCCTGCGACCGGACCGGCCAGTCGAGAAGCGAGTTGGTTCTCAACTCCGGGACTGGTTTGTCCAGAAACGGGGAATGCCATGAAGCTCTCCCCTCGCCGGGGCGCCGGTTCCCTCCCGTACGCCTCAACGCCGGTCTCCGGTGGTGAGGAAACCAGGGCGGTGTCCATCTCCTAAAATTGGTCCAAAACATCCCCTGTGTTGGCCTGTGGTCTGCACGGGTGGTGGGGCCTGCGGAAGGGCAGCCCGTTGCCGGAGTGGGGTGAATCAGTGAGGGCTTGAGATGCGGCTGGAAAGACCCGCAGCTCCGGTCTTGCGGGGAGACCCGCAGAGTCAGGAAAGGTCCGGTGCCCGACACCCACGCACGGGAGTGTTGGGCACCACTTGTGTTGCTCACTCCCCTCATTTATGAGCCATCTGTTCCCAGGCCTGTTGCCCCGGGAGCATGACTCCCTAATGGCTGCTGAAAGGGGCGCTGGGGGAAACGGGCAGCTTCTCGGATTGGCCGGTAGACTTGGGTTCCTGCGATCTGGTCCCAACTCCCATCGAATTCCATGGTGCTACTCACTCTCGCGCTCCTGCCTTTGCTCTCCTCGGGGACTTTGCAGCCGTCGGCTGCTTCCCTGAACTCCGGAACAGTGTTCACCGAAAACGCAGTGGGAGCGGGTTTGATCTACACAGTCCTGGGGCGCTCTGGTGTAGCGATTGGAGATGCGAATGGTGACGGCTGGGAAGATGTCGTCTTCAGCGGGAGCACGGTGGACGGCGTCAAGCTGTTCCTCAATCAACAGGACGGGACCTTCAGCGACGCGACAATCGCCAACCTCCCCCTAGATACACCACTGGCCTGGGAAACCCAATTCGCGGACCTAGATAATGACGGCGACTTGGACCTGGCGCTTGCCCGCTGGTACGACGCCAGCGGATCCGATACGGGGTTCTGGTGGCTGGAGAATGATGGCAGTGGGCTCTACACCCACGGACCCGTTGTGACTGACCTAGCCCGCACGTCAGATGTGGTCGGCAGCATGGCGGCTGCCGACACCGACCGCGACGGTGATCTAGATATCATCCTGCTGCACAATACCGGTCCAGGTTGGTTCCTGAGCAACGATGGTGATGGCAATTTCAGCGATGCAACCGGGATTGTGGGCGGAGCCCTCTCGGACTCAAAGCGCCACTGGTCGGGACCCCTTGGAGACTATGACAAGGACGGCTGGATGGACCTACACGTGGCCATCGACGGGGGTTACGACTACCACGTACGCAACGCCGGCGATGGGACCTTCGAGGATGTCAGCGTGCAGGTTGGTGTGTCCAATGCTGGCTCAGATATGGGCGTTATCCCTGGCGACTTCGACGGCGATGGTGACATCGATCTCTATTCCACCAACATTGGTTATAACGTCCTCTACGTGAACGATGGAGCGGGGAATTTCACTGACCAGGGGCTAGCACGCGGAGTACGTGCTTCGAACGGTTTCCCCCTACAGGTCGGCTGGGGAACGATCTTTGCGGACCTCGACAATGATCTGGACGAGGACCTCGTCTACGTGGTTTCGAACTTCGTCCAGGGCAACTACGGCCAGGCCTTCTTGAACGATGGCACTGGAAACTTCGTCGACGGCACCAGTAGCCTCGGGTTGGACTCGAGCCTCGGGGGACGCTCCCTGGCTGTCTTCGACTTCGATCGCGATGGCGACCAGGACATGTTGGCAGCGGGCTATTTCGGCAATCCACAGTTCTTCGTCAACGGGCTCAACCCCGCCGGGCAAACGGACGCCAACTGGCTTGAGATCGAACTCGTCGGTCGCAGTTCTGCGCCCCAGGGAATCGGAGCTTGGATAGAAGTAACGGCCGCCGGCAAGACCCAAACGCGTCACCTCACCTCTGGTGGCTCGATGAACACAGGGGTCTCCATGCGCCAGCACTTTGGCCTGGGCTCGGCTACGGTAGTGGATCGCGTCGTAATTCGCTGGCCCAGCGGCGTACGCCAGGAGCGCCAGAACCTGGCCCCGGGCCAGATCCTGCGGGTACGGGAGCTCGGCAGCATCAAGCCGCTCTAGAGCTTGTGCGCCGTAGGCAATGGCCGTGATTCTTACGGCACCCAGATTGCGCTCGGATTCCCCTTGGCCCAGGCCCTGTCTTTGGTACATCGCTGGCACCATGAGTAACGAGGACCCCAAAGGATACCTGCACGGTTTTGACGAAACGGAGCAGGCTCGTCTAGTTCACCAGGCGCGTTTCCTAGAGCACCGCATCCACGATCGCCTGCCCTTCCAGCGCGTGCGCAACCTCCTGGAGGTCGGCTCCGGTGTCGGCGCACAAACGGAGATTATCCTGCGGCACTGGCCCGATCTCGTGCTGACCTGTGTGGAGCGCTCCGGCGACAACATCGCTTCGGCAGAGAAGCGTTTAGGCCAGATCCCCTGGGCAGACGGGCGTTGGAAGCTCGTGAACGAAGACGCCCAGAAGCTTTCGTTCAGCGGCGATCAGTTTGACGCGGCCTTCCTGTGTTGGATTCTCGAGCACGTAGGCAATCCCGCTCAAGTGCTATCGGAAGTGCGCCGTGTCCTACGCGTGGGCTCCCCCGTCGTGATCACTGAGGTGCAGAACAGCAGCTTCTTCCTCGATCCCTACAGCCCCCACACCTTGACTTACTGGATGGCGTTCAACGATTACCAGTTGGAGATTGGGGGGGATCCATTCGTCGGTGCGAAACTGGGCAACCTGCTGCTGGCCGCGGGCTACAGTGACATCCGCACGGACACGAACACCATCCTCCTGGACAACCGAGCGCCTTCGGAACGCGCAGAGTTTATCGCCTTCTGGTCGGACCTCCTGCTCTCAGGGGCACCCGGGTTGCTCGAGGCGGGCGCTGTTTCCAAGGAGACAGTAGAGGGCATGCGCGGGGAGCTCGCATCGATTGCACACAATCCAAACGCTGTCTTCTGGTACACCTTCGTCCAAGCCCGAGCCACAGTTTCCTGAAGGTCGCGCTACTCCGCTTCTCCCCGCACAGAGGCCTCGCCCTGATCGTCGATCCAGACGTGCAGAAGGATGGGGCAGCAGCAAACCGGGCAGTCCTCCACGTACTCCTGGTCGCGCCCGAGGCTAGGGTCCACGGGGATCACGATGTCTTCACCGCATTGGGGGCAGTCGTAGCTCGATTCAATCAGCATGGGGGCGATCCTGGTGTGCTTCAGCCGCGAGCAAAGCGAGCCCAGGGACAGGAGACTATACCCGGCGAGGCTGGCGGCTAGAATGCCACCATGACCAGTACGAACCATCCGGAGGCCGAGCACCTCGCGGCCTTCATCGATTCCTCTCCGTCGCCCTACCACGCCTGCGCGACCGCGGCCACTGCCCTGGAGGCAGCGGGATTCTGGCGGCTCTCCGAGTTCGACAGTTGGAATCCCGGACCGGGCGCGCACTACGTCATTCGGGGGGGAACCTTGATCGCCTGGGTCGTGCCGGAGGGCACACCGGCACATGCGGGCTTCCGCGTCATCGGCGCCCATACGGACAGCCCCAATCTGCGCATCAAACCCCAGCCCGATGTCGGCAGAGTTGGCTACCGGCAACTCGGCGTTGAGGTCTACGGCGGCGTTCTTCTGAACTCCTGGCTGGACCGTGACCTGGGCCTCTCTGGTCGCGCCTGGGTACGCGGATCCAATGGTCCCGAGGCGCATCTCTTCAAGATCGACCGTCCCCTGATGCGGGTCTCCCAGCTGGCAATTCACCTGGATCGCGAAATCAGTACGAAGGGACTGTTGCTCAATATGCAGAAACACATGGCGCCGATCTGGGGACTGGCATCGCGGGATGAGCGCGGCTTCCGCGACCTGCTTGCCGCGGAGCTTGAGGTAGACGCCCTAGACATTCACTCCTGGGACGCTATGTGCCACGACAGCCAGCCCTCCCAGGTGAGCGGATGGGACGGAGAGTTCCTCAGTGCTCCTCGATTAGACAATCTCTGCTCAGCCTTCTGCGGACTGGAAGCGCTCCTCATGCAGCAGGCCGCAGGACACACGCCTGCGCGCATCCCCGTGCTCTCCCTCTTCGACCACGAGGAGGTTGGCAGCGCCTCCCGCGCCGGCGCCGATGGCTCGATCTTGGCGGACGTCCTGGAGCGCACCGTGATTGCCCGTGGGGGCGGCCGAGAAGAGTACCTGCGGGCCATCGCCGACTCCGTCTGCGTGTCCTCGGACATGGCGCACGCGACACACCCGAACTACGTCGATCGCCACGAACCGGAGCACCGCCTGAAGATGAACGGCGGTCCCGTCATAAAGGTCAACTCCAACCAGCGCTACGCCACCGAAGGTGAGACCGAAGCGATATTTCAAACGGCCTGCGAATCTGCTGGTGTGCCCTTCCAGAAGTTTGTGGGGCGCACAGACCTTGGCTGTGGCTCGACGATCGGACCTATGACGGCGGCCAAGCTCGGCATGCGCGTTGTCGATGTCGGCAACCCTCAACTCGCCATGCACTCGGCCCGGGAACTCTGTGGTTCCCAGGATCCCGCCTACATGATCTCAGCGCTCAATGCCTTCCTGGGCTAATCAACCCCCTCCCAAGGGTCGATCGCAGGCCGCTGGATCTGGCGCAGGCCAATCCCAGCGCGTCGACTGCTTCAAGTGCAGGCATCTTTCAATCACGCACCAGCGGGAATGGCCCTACGCCTGCGCGCTCTTCAAGATGCGCTCACGCATGCTGCCTTCCATCGAGGTGCACAAGAACTCCGGTTCGCCCTGTCAGGGCTTCGCGGCCAAGCTGCCCCGTGAGTGAACCGGAGTCAGCCCAAGCTGCTCAAACCCCCGCCTCCCATGGACCTTAAAGTCGCCGACAAAGTCGTCTGGATTACCGGCGCATCCGGTGGAATCGGGCGTGCGCTCGCCACCGCTTTCGCCTCGGAGGGTGCCCGGGTCGCGCTGCATGCGGGGCGCAACTTGAGCTCCCTCGAGGACTGGGTCTCTAAACAGCCTTGGCGCGAACAGGCCCATTGCCACGCGGCTGATCTGCGTGATGCAGATGCCCTGGAAGGGGTCGCAATGGCCACGCGCGATCGCTGGGGCCGCATCGATATCTGCATCGCGAACGCCGGCGTCTGGCCTCCGCAAGACACGCTCTTGCACGAGATGTCCCCAGCTCGTCTCGAGGAGACGATCGCTATTGATTTGCTCGGCCCCCTCTTCACGGCTCGGGCCTTTCTTGGCTGCCTGGCTCGCACCGGTGCGCGCAGTGATGGGCACGGTGCCAGCTTGACCTTCATAGGCTCCACGGCAGGTCGCTTTGGCGAACGGGCCCACGTCGACTACTCAGCGGCCAAGGCGGGCCTGCACGGTGTAGTGCAGACATTGAAGAACGAGATTGTCCAGCTCGACCCCTACGGCCGCGTCAATCTTGTCGAACCTGGCTGGACCGTTACGCACATGGCCAAGCCCGCCCTCGAAGTCCCCGGCGCCATTACACGCGCCGTGCGCACCATGGCCCTGCGGCAATTGGGTCGCGCCAGGGACATAGCCACCACTTGCCTGGCCCTTTCCTCTCCGGCCCTCTCGCGGCACACCAGCGGACAGACGATTACCGTCGCCGGTGGCATGGAAGGACGCCTGCTCTGGGAAAAGGACGCCATCGACGAAGACGAGATCCGTTGCCGCCTAGGCGCAGACTGATGGTGAGCCATAGCCCGGAGTGGTTGGCATTTGTGCGCCCCCCCGCCGGTGATCTCAGCTCCTGTGAGTTGGTACACCAAGATCGCATCGAGCTGCGCTTGGTCGATGCCCAGAATCAGCACGCGGCGTACGTCAAGAAGCTCGAAGCCCTCGGGGTGGAGGTGCGACAGCTCGACCCCCTCCCGGATCATCCAGATGCGGCCTTCGTTGAGGACTGCGCGATCGTCCTCGCGGAAGCGGCGATCATTCCGATCCCAGGCGCGAGTTCTCGTCGCGGCGAGGTTCAAAGCGTTGCGCGGGCCCTGGGCGAACATCGGCCCCTCCTGGAAATGACAGCGCCCGCGACCTTAGACGGCGGTGATGTACTGGCTGTGGACGAGACCCTCTATGTGGGCTGGTCCTCACGCACAAACCACGCGGGCCTGAAGTCCCTGGCCCACCTCGTGCTTGAACTCGGACTCCGCGTCAAGGCGATCGAAGTAGGTGGCGCACTGCACCTCAAAACAGCCGCGTCAGACCTTGGGGAAGGCCGGCTTCTGGTAAACCCACGCCGGCTAGAGCTCGAGCGTGTCACGGACCTTGAGTTGATCGCCGTCCCCGTCTCGGAGCCCCAAGGCGCCAACGTCTTACGAATTGGTACTGACGTGATCCTCCCCGATTCAGCACCGCGAACAGCGGACCTCCTGTCGGACCTGGGCCTCACGGTGCACCCGCTGTGCCTGACGACCTTTGAAGCCATGGAAGCTGGCCCCACTTGTCTCTCGGTTCTTGTGCGCCAATATCCCGCTGGAGTCGACTGCGGCAATCACAACTAGAACTGGCCTGCATCCACGAGCACGTTCAGCGGCCGCGCCCCTAGCAGTCCGTTGAAAAACAGCAGCTTCTCGGTTGGTCTCCACAAATTGCCTGGCAAGGCGTCGGGTTCTCCGCGTAGCTGTACCTACACGGGTGGTTCCGACAACGCAGCCAGGCGATTTGTGGGGGCCGAGCGAGGAGTTGCTGTTTTTCAACGGGCTGCTAGAACTGCGGAGCGGGTGGACTTGGCGTGCCGTGGTGGTGATCCCGGCTGATGGGGGGAACTAGAGCGATCAATCCGGTGAAGTAAGTCAGCAGAACCGACACGTAGCAGATGGGTATCCACCAGGGTAGGATCCCCATTGCAAGGCGCCCCTGCACCTGGCTCCAGTCATCTGCGGGGACAGGTGAGAGAAACAGCTTGAGCGCCCAGGCAAAGAGCAGCACCGCGAAGATAGCCCAGTAGTTGCGCACGAATCGCTGGCGCAGGGCCTGACCACGTGTGATCTTGAAGCTAGGGTGCAGGAGATCATCGGCGATCGTCTCGCCCCAGCCCCTCTCTGGCGAACGCGGATCGCGTCGCAGCAGGGGACCGTAGAAGTTCTCCTCAATCAATCGTAGGCGCGTGTACCACATGTCGCAGTAGCGAAAGCGCCGGGACTCAAAGACCCAAAACATGGCCACAAGCGCCACGCCTACCAAGAGTATCCAGTGGGAGTGCGCAGCCTCCCCGAAGGAAAGCGAGAGCAAAGCCGCGGTCGTGATGACCGCCCAATTCGTCGTTGTGTCTAGCCGAATACGCCACTGGGTCGCACGGTAGAGCTCGCCCCTGTAGAGGTGCACCATGGCAGATACGTATTCCTGCCGAGAGACCGGGGTGGACTCATAGTCCGCGCGGTCAGGGAAATTCGGATCAGGTACTGATTCCGGTGTCGGATCGGAGCTGGGCGTGGAGGGGTACATCTATCCTCCATTCTGCGAACCAAACTCGCCACGTTCCACCGAGATGCCACATCAACCCTTGCTTCATCCCCTTCGAGAAACCAACCTCGATGAAAGTGAGCCCAAAGCCGAGACCCTGGCTCGGGGACTGCCCCCACACCTTGCCCTGCAGAATGCCTCGATCTTCAATCCTCTCCCTCGTCGTCCTACCGATTATCCTGGCCACGGCAGTTTTCGTTTGGACTCCCAACATCGCTGTCGAGACCCGCGCGGCCGGATTGCAGCCGGAAAGATTCACAGCCGAACCGCCCGATTTCCAGGCCCAGGGGGCGATTGACGCGCTGATTGATACCTACTATCTCGACACGACCGGCGCCGGGCGGGAGACACAGCGTGAGCTTCAGGTGAGGGGCCGCCTTGCACATGTTTGGAGCATCTACGGGGGCCCTGGCTCCGGTGAAGCCACCGAATTAAACTCTGGCTCGACTCGCTCCTTCCAGCTCCGGGACTCAGGCAGGGGCTGGGAGATAGTTTCCGTCGCCACCCCCGTGCCCTGGGGATCCGTCCGGCGATGATCCTTGCCGCCTCGCCCGCCTGCCCTTAGAACTTGGGCTCGTCATTCGAATCCAGCCCGTTAGGGCCCCCCCGCGGGCCACGAATCACCGATGAACGTTTTCTGCCGCATCTTTGGCCACACCTGGCTGCCCGTGACTGAAGCCCCCGAGCCCCAGTGGAACACGACAAAGGAAGGACACGTCCTCACCGCCTCTTCAAAGAGCGATGACGTGCAGCACTATCAGGAGTGCAAGCGCTGCGGGGAACGACAGGCGGACAGCGCGGGACGCTTTGATCGCGATGGGCTCGAAGCCCCGGCTGAGCCCACTTCCTAATCGCTTGCGCTGAGTCACCTGGCCCCGCGTCACCGTGCTTGACCGGGATTGTTTGAGACTCGTTGGTTACGTGCCCTAAATCCGTGCCCGCGGGACTCCCCTAGCGAACCCAGTGGGAGCGCATGATCGCGCGCAGTGGGGCGCGATCCACATAGAAGCTTGTATCGCCACGCCAGGGTTCACCCACGAACCACTTCCAAAGGAAGGCGCCGCGAAGCCAGGCCTGTTCTTCAGCGAGCACCTCAAGGGCCAGGTTGTAGCAACGCTCCTGTAGAACCTCCGCCTCGGCGCGTACCTCCCTGGGAGCCCCTTCGTCCTTCCAGGGCTCCAGGGCGGCCAGCAGCGAACAGTCATAGCCCAATTCCGTGAAGATCACGGGCTTGCCCGTTTGGTTATGAATGCTGCGTAGCGGCCTAAGGGCTCGCGTCCAACCAGCACGCAGAGTTTCTACATCCGGAAGTGCCCCCCGTGCGGGGACCGAAGGGGCTTCGGCCAAGTCGGAGCCGTCTCCAGCACCGGATTCAGGCGGTAGAACAACCAAGGGGAAATAGGCCTGGACACCGATAGCATCCAAGGCATCCCAAAAGGGCACGCGCTCGAAGTCTGTCCAGTTGGCCGCGTAGGTGAGCTTGGCATCCGTCACCTCGCGCACATCAGCGATCAAGGCTCGCCACTGGCTCTCATCTCCCAAGAGAAGGTCCAGCTCAGTACCAACAACGAAGGCGTCCGCGCCAGTGGTGGCCCGCGCCAACTCAAGAATCCAACGGCGATAGTCCTTCCAAAAACGGGTGCGCGCCTCGGGCTCGGAAAACTCAATTGCACCGCGCCAACTGAAAGGGCTACCCCAGTAAGCCAGGTGCGGCTTCACCATCAATTGCATACCAAGGTCGTGGGCGTCTGCAATGGGGCCGGTCAGCCACCGGGGCGCCTCCTCCGAATCCATATCGCGCCAACTCACCTTCCCGCTGCCGTCGATGCGCGCGTAGGGGTGAATCGCAATCCAGTTTGCACCCAACCCGCGCAGGTCGAGGAGTTCACGTCTAAAGCCCTCACTGCCCCACTCCTTGCCCCAGGTCTGGCAGGAGATTGTCACGCCCCTAACCAATTCCGCCTCCGAAGCAGGCGCAACCCTTGCTTCCACCCCCTCCTCCACATTCTGACCTAGCGGGGAAAACAAGAGCAGCCACAGGCCCGCGCAGCACACAACCAGGCCGGTGAAAGAAGTTCCGGCACGCCGTACGCAGGCATGAATAGCGCGTCTTGTTGAATGGATGTTCATTGATCCCGGCGAAGTCGGTGAATGCACCTTGCCGTATTCGAATCTGTCAGCGAAGCTTGAATCTATGCCTGATGACTTCTGGGACAGCTTGGGGAGCACCGAAAGCTATCTGAAATTCCTGATCGTGTTCCTCACGTATCCCCTCTGGGGTCCGGTGATGAGGGTCATGTGGCAGGAAATCCAGTTGGCGATGTCGCCCGAGGGCGGCGTCTATGGGCACCTCGAGAAGAAGCCCATCGGGCGACGCCCCGCTGGCCTCGATCCCTGGGTCAACATCCCGCTTGTAAAGCGTCGCGGTCCGGGAGCTCCCCAGCAGAACGATGTGATTCCTTCCCAGGCGCCGCGCGGTGGTCAGCGGCAAGATCAGGCCCAGACCCAGCGTGGAGGTAATTTCCCCGGACGCACGCGGCCCGCGACCAGTGGCGCGCCCCGACGGCGCGGCTTCTAAGTCTAGCCACTGATCGATTCCCACCTGGGGGCCCCCGACCCACGAACTTCTTTCAAGGTTTCGGGGGCAAGAACGCTGTCGGTCAAGATCGAGCGCGTACCGAGACGATGAGCGCTTCCCCATGGAGACCGCCATCAAACTCCTGATCGTGCTGCTCAGCGCGCCCCTCTGGTACAGGCCGATCAAGCTGATCCTGGCGGAGATTTCCCGCGTGGTCCAACTGCCGGAGGCCGATGCGGCACCCGAGCGCCTAACAGGCAACCGCAACGTCAAGGCCGGCAAGGCCTTCAGAGAGATCTCCGTGAGTGCGGCCAGGGTTTGGAACCGCGATGACGGTCGAATATCTAATGCACGTTGGGCAACTGGCCGGCGGTCGACAAACACCCAGACTTCGCGGATCGGTGGACACGGGTTCCCCACGCGGCGTAAGCGTACTGGCTTGAGCGCGAACCAAACGCGTTTTGGTTCCGGCGGTTGGCAGGGCGGCTTTGGTCGCCGCTAGCAGCCCGCCCGAAGAATAGCAGCTCCCCGCTCGGCTCTCCGTTCGGCCCAACGAATTGCCTGCCTGCGTTGCTAGAACCACCTGTGTCAGAAGCACCTGTATAAGTACAGCTACGTGGGGAACCTGTCGCCTTCCAGGCGATCCCGGGAGACCATTCGGGAAGCTGCTGTTTTTCGGGCGGTCTGCTAGTCGTCCGTGACTGGGCAGATTTGCTGCCTCGGGACTTGAGGCGGTGCGGTCATTCGGACAGGCTGCGGCCATGGCCGCCACAAGTTTCAATGATGTCGATTGGTACGCTTCCCCCCACTACTACGACATCGTGTTCGACGATGAAACAGAGCTCGAGGTTAACTTCCTAGAGGCCATCTTCGCGCGTCACGCAACACTCGAGGGTCGGAGTTTGCAGCGCGTCCTTGAACCGGCCTGCGGAAGCGGACGGCTGATGCTGGAGTTCGCACGCCGGGGCTGGAAGACCACGGGGTTCGACCTCTCTGAAGACATGCTGGCCTACGCTCGCAAGCGTTTTAAGGAAGAGAAGCTGACCACACGCGGACTAAAGAAGCGCCTGTTTGCAGCCCGCCTGGAGGACTTCCCGGTCAGTGAAACATACGAATTGGCCCATTGCCTTGTCAGCACATTCAAGTATGTGCAAACAGAGGAGGGAGCGCGCTCGCACCTTGAGCGCGTGGCCAAAAGCTTGCTCCCCGGTGGACTCTACGTTCTCGGGTTACACCTGACGGAATACGCTAACGACCGCCCTGAACGGGAGCGTTGGGTGGGTACCCGCGATGGCACCCGTGTGGTCTGCAATATCCAGGGTTGGCCAGCGGACAAGCGCGCCCGCACCGAACGCATTCGCTCACGACTAGCGATCGAAGAGCAGGGCCGTAAACACCGCATGGAAACCAACTGGACTTTTCGGACCTACGACGCGCGACAACTGCGCAGGCTGATCTCCAGCGTTCCGGCTTTCGAGCATGTGCAGACCTATGACTTCGGGCTTTCCCTGGAGGAACCGCGGGCCCTGAACGACGAGCAGCTGGACTGCCTCCTAGTCCTGCGCAAGCGCGGGCGGCGACGCCCTGCCTAGCTTGAGACGCTCCGCTTGCCGTGCTTCACCGCCTCACCGACCTGGGCCTTTTGGAAGGGTTCGAATAGGCGGCACCCGCAGTCACGACAGGGAGGTAGCAGCTTCGAGAGAACGATGTAGGCGGTCTCATAGCAGACGCTGCTGTACAAGCATCTCAGATCTTCCTCACTGAGATTCGTGCCACCATCCGCATCCATCGATCGCCGGCGGGCCGTCCCCACCAAGTCCCTGAGGTCGGCGTTCAGTGGAAGCCATACGAAATTAGAGCAGAAGAAGGTGCCGCTGCCCGGGTCACCTACTGCGGCCATGCGCACCTCTAGCTCGCGCAGGCGCGGCTCTAACGTGCATAGATCCTCAAAGGTGAGCGTCTCCATGCCCAAAGATTGGGGAGCCTGGGCGCCAAAGGCAAGACCCCCGGCCTCACTCTTGGCCCAGCCCCCCGAAAGGAGCTGCGCGGTGAGTGGACAGCGAGAGCCTCGCTAGCAGTCCGTTGAAAAACAGCAGCTTCTCGGTTGGTCTCCACAAATTGCCTGGCAAGGCGTCGGGTTCTCCGCGTAGCTGTACCTACACGGGTGGTTCCGACAACGCAGCCAGGCGATTTGTGGGGGCCGAGCGAGGAGTTGCTGTTTTTCAACGGGCTGCTAGTGGCCCAAGACCAGATCGACCGCGTTGCTCCAGCGCACGCCGCCGGGCTCGACCAAGCGTGCTTGGGCAAAGGCCTCGAGGCCCACCAGGGAAAGATCATTGGGGAGGCGCTGAGTTAGATGCAAATTGCCTCCCAATGTCAGTCCAGAGGCGACCCACAACAGTCCGCCGCCTGGATCAATTAGGAGTTCCCCTGTGGGCAGATTCTGGGGAGCAAGTGAGCGGTCGCTCACGAAGAGCGCTACAGCCGCCACCTCAGAGGGCTCGAGACCAAGAGTGAAAGTTAGGTCTTCACCAAGGACTGGGGCAGCCAGGGCATTCAGTACGAGAGCGTTCACCCCCGTGCCATTGCGCCGAGTCATCCGCGCAGTCGTCTCCGATTGATCGACAACCGTTCCGGCGGCGCCACCAATGTTGGGCAGACCCCCGCCCCCGGATCCACCAGGCCCAAGAGTGACCATGATGTAGGCCACCTTCGTCTCGATATCGCTGCCTCCCAAACCCGTCGAGCTCAACGTCACCGTATAGGTTCCGATGGTCGCGAAGATGTAGGTGGGGTTGGCGAGAGTCGAGCTTCCGCCGTCGCCAAAGTCCCAGCCCCAGGTATCCACCTGGCCAGTAGTGAGATCGCTGAACTGCACCGAGAGCGGTACGCTGCCCACAGTTACATCAGCGCTGAAGTCGGCCACCGGCGCAGGCGGTGTGGTAGCCAGGATGTAATCAACCTTAGTCTCGACGTCTGCGCCACCGGGGCCCGTCGCCGTAAGCGCAACCGTGTAGGTGCCTGGGACACCAAAATTATGGAAGGGAGATTCCTGGCTCGAGCTGTTGCCGTCCCCAAGATCCCAACTCCAGGCGTTCACAACACCGCTGGAAAAATCGGTGAACTGCACATCCAGAGGGGCGTCCCCACTCGTGACATCGGCACCAAACTCGGCAACGGGTGCCGGCTCCGAAACGATGATAAAGCCCACTTTCGTCACCGTGTCCATTCCGCCAGCGCCCGCAACGGTCAACGCGACAGTATAGGTCCCGGCCGCGGTGAACGTATGCAGGGGAGCCTGGACAGTGGACGCCAGGGCATCTCCAAAGTCCCAGGCCCAGGAACTGACGTGCCCCACAGAGGCATCGGTAAACTGCACATCCAGTGGTGCAACTCCGCTGGTGACATCACTGGTGAAGTCAGCGGTCGGAGGCGTGTCCACAGTCAGGATGTAGTCGACCTTTGTTTCGCCATCGGACCCGCCTGGGCCCGTTGACGTCAAGCCAACCGTAAAGGTCCCCGCCAAAGTGTAGCTGTGGGACGGTGACTGCGCGGTGCTAGTGTTGCCATCGCCAAAGTCCCAAGCCCAGGCCGTGACACTCCCGGTTGTGGCGTCTGTGAATTGGACATCCAGGGGGGTTAGCCCTTGGGTCACGTCGCTGGAGAATTCCGCAATAGGCGGAGGCTCAGTCACCGTGATGTAGCCCACCTTCGTTTCGCCGTCGAAGCCACCAGGCCCCGTTGTTGTCAGGCTCACATCAAACGTGCCCGCCGCGAGGTAGCTGTAGATC
>JBLHLB010000035.1:0-20461 GCA_047618505.1 Planctomycetota bacterium | reverse complement strand
GTTCGAATTGCTCTCAGCACCCGCAGCCGGCGACAGCATCGGACTCATCGTGGTCGGCTACGCGGACCCCGGAAAGGAAGCGGCAGAGGACGTCAACCCCTTCTTCTTCCGTCGCCGTTTCGAGCTCGCGCTTGCGCCCAACGCTGAAGCAACACACGGCGACGATGAGAATTCCAACTGGGGACGAGACGAAACACTGCTGCAAATAGGGAGCAAGGTTGGCGACGTCACCGTCCCAAACCTAGAAGGCGGCGAGCTCGCCCTGGGGAGCATGCTTGGGAAGTCGAATCTCTTGGTGTCGACGTACCGCGCCCACTGGTGACCTTACTGTCGCACGCAGCTGGTCGAGCTGCACAACCGCTACGCTGAACTCGAGGCTCTCGGAACCAAGGCAATAGGCCTCTCCCAGGAAGACGTCTCTATGGAAAAGGCCGTGACCTTCTTGCGCAGCTTTGCTCCCGCTCCAGCCTTCCCGATCCTGGCCGATCTAAACCGCGAGAAGACCGTCATGTTCGATCGCACAACCGCCTACTACATCGACAAGAAGGGCGTTGTGCGCCAGGTCTTCCCCATGCTGATTCACTCCCGACCAAGCCTCGACGCCATCCTGGGCGAGATCGACCGCTTGAATCGCTAGTTGTGTGCGGCAATGCAGCTCAGACTCAGATCAACGAAGAGATAGGAAATGAAGCTTATGGGACCGGTATCCAAATCAGCTACGCATCTGCTTGTGCTCATCGCTTCCGTGTTTGCCCTGGCAAGTCAGCCAGGCGCGCAGGTCGAGCAAGGGAAAGTTGGCTGGGTTGAGGGAGAGCTCGCTCCGCCTCTGCGTCTGCCGACGATAGATGGTGAACAAACGATCAACCTCCATGGCCTGGTCGGCACGCCGATTTTGCTGATCGAGTTCGCCTCCTGGTGAGCGGGTTGCCGCAAGAGCGTGCCGGTCTGGCACGCGCGCACCAAGGAGCTTCGGGCGCAGAATAGTATTCAGGTCATCGGTCTCGTGCAGGAGCAACACGCGGATCGGGCTCAGCTCTACGCCGCCTGGCAAGAATTTGACTTCCCGATCCTATGGGACCCCTTCAATACCACCGAGTCGATGGTCGTGCCGCGCGCGATCCTGATCGACTCGGGTGGGATCGTTCGAAAGATTGGCGCACGGCCCCGTGATCTGGAAGCGTTCCTCTTGGCCTCAGGTTACGAGCGCCATGCATTGCCAGCCCTAAGGGAGGCTCTGCCTACCTCTCTTCCAGTTCTAAAGGGCGTAGACCTTGGCCCCCAAGAAGAGCGGGCACGGGTTGCCATGGGGAGACTGCTTTGGCCAGAAGCCAAAGATCGTGGCATCGCAGACGATCCGGCCCAGGCCTTGATTGATTTGGCGCAGGCAAACCCGTCCGACGGTCGGGCGCAGTTTCGCGCGGGGGTCGCGCTACGCATGCGCTTCGACGGCGCCAACACACACAAACAGCAGTCCTTGGGGACGGGATCTTTGGGCACTGGATCCGTGGCGCCGGCAGTGGACTTCCAGTCGGCACTGGACCACTGGAGCGCTGCCCTTGCCCTACAGCCAAACCAGTACATCTGGCGGCGGCGCATCCAACAGTACGGTCCTCGCCTGGACAAGCCCTATCCCTTCTACACCTGGGTACAGGAAGCACGCGATGCAATGATCGCACGTGGTATTGATCCCGTGCCGCTAGTCGCGGAGCTTACGCCAGCCGAATTGATGTCTCCGCGTAGAATTCCAGCTACGTCCTCCGACACTACCGGCCCCGACCCCAAGGGAGAAATCATTCGCGCAGAAGGCCTCGTTCAGGCGCAACAGGCCATTGCTTTTCACACAGACGCCGCAAAGAGTGTCGCCATGGTTCACCTGAGTCTGCATCCGAACGAAACTCGCCAAGTACATTGGAATAACGAGGTGGACCCGACGCGTGTGTGGCTGGACCACGATTCACTGCCGGCAGGCGTGCTAGTGGATACGCGCTTGCTGACCTCACCTTCCCCTGGCCAGGCGACCTCCGAGGAAGCGCGCCGGTTCTCCTTTGAAGTTACCCTGCCAGAGGGAGTGGAGAGCACGACCATAAAGGGCTACGCGCTCTTTCACGTTTGTGAAGGCGAGGAGGGCGTGTGCGTCTTTAGACGCTTGGACCTGAGCATACCCGTCAGGCGAGGGTAGCGACTCGACTTCAACACCTGGGCCCACAACCACGTTGTGTAGTCGTTGTGCGGCCCTCTTTGTGATGCCCTACAGGACGGTCCATAGGTCCAAGGACTCGTCGCTGTGGATCAGATGGTCGAGCCACAGGCTGGAGAGCTTCTCCTGCACGGAATTCGCCCGCAGGCGTTGGTTCAGGTTCTCGAAATCAACACGGTCGAGCTCCTGATCCTGATTGAAGCAGGAAAAGACCGGGGCAACCTCTTCGCCGGTCTCGGGATCGACTTGTCGGCAGAGGCACTGGGCACAGATCTCCTTCATGGCACATTGCATGGGAGAGTTGATCGACCCGATCGCGAGGTGGCCTTCCTTCAAGTAAGGCTTGAGGAGGTCGAAGCGCTGCACGCGCAGGGCGTTCATCATTCGATCGGAGCCGATGCAGACCATTCGCTCGCATTCGTCCAAGGGAACCTGAACTTCGCCCAGTTCTCCCTGCGCGTAAGCCAACATTGCCTGAACGACATTGCCACGGAAGTGCCGATCGAAGGGTCGCTTGGGATTGGGCTGGATTTCGGCACCGGCGTCTGTGGACCAAATCACCACGTCTGTGGCGGCTTCGATCTCCTCGCGCTTGAAGATGTCCTCGCCGCGCTTGAACGCGGCAAAGTAGACGATCTCGTTGCCGGCCTCGCGCATGGCCTTACCGATGGAGAAGAGCACGGCATTGCCGAGTCCTCCGCCTGCCAGGATGATCTTCTCTCCACGGGGGATTTCTGTGGGGGCACCGGTCGGTCCCATCAGGATGACAGGCTCACCCGGTTGGAGAATCGCGCAAAGACGGGAGGAGACGCCCATCTCGAGAACGATCATTCCGATCAGGCCGCGCTCGTCGTCCTTCCAAGCTCCAGTGAGCGCGATGCCTTCGAGGGCCAAGCGCGTGCCATCCACAAGGGGCGCGCAGCCTTCATAATTTTGAAGGCGGTAGAACTGACCGGGCTCAAAGCCGCGGGTCGCGGCCGGCGCGTGCACCACGATTTCGGTGATCGTGGGCGTCAGGCGATTGACTTCGTGCACATGGGGGTTCAACTCGTAGGCCAGGTGGCTAGCCATCTTGCGCCAGCTTGCCTTGCGCACGGCCAGGGCGCTGGCGCTCTTGTCCAGGGTCCTTAGCTCTGCCGCGAAGGTTTCCACGACCTTGGGGAAGCCATCACGCGCGGAGGCCATGGCCTTCACGACATTGCCGGCGTAGGACGGGTGGTTGTCGCCATAGACGCTGATGGAGTGCTCCCCATCGTCGTAGGAGGTGAAGAAACCTACGCCGCCCTCATCCGATCCACCGGCCACGGGCACGCGCGAACCGTCCTCGGTACGTTGCACCTCGAAGAACCAGTCCCATTTGTCGAGCTTGAAGGTGCCGGGGTGCTCCTTCTCGTAGGTGATGTTGGGGCTCGTGCCTGCGGCAACCAATACGGAGCGAGCAGGCAGGTCCACCATTTCCCCCGTGCCGCGCCACTTGCCAGCATCGTTCAGGTGCTGTCGTTCGAACTGCATGGCCTCGATGGCGCCGTACTTGTCGAGTTTGGCCTCCACCGGCGACATGTGCTCCACGAACACGATGCCTTCTTCGAAGGCCTTGATGATCTCTTCGTGATTCAGCTTGTAGGCCGGAGCGTCCCGCAGGCCCTTGCGATAGACCAATTTGACTCCACCCCATTGCTCTACGAGGGTGACGAAGTCCGGTTGCTCACCGGCCTGAAGCGCACGGGCGCGTTCCCCGACCACCAAACGTCCGTGGGCTACAAATTCGTCAAGCACGCCACGCTCCTCATCGCTGAAGAATCCACGGATGACCTTCTCTTCGAAGTCCAGGCAGAGCTGGTCGTAGCGTCCGACGAATTTCTCCACCTGCACGGGATAGTAGGCGATGGCTTCGGTGGTCGTGTCCACACCGGTTAGTCCCCCACCGATGACAAGGGCTGGCAAGCGCAGCTGCAGGTTTGACATCGCATCTTTCTTGAAGGCCCCCGTGAGCTGCAGTGCCATAAGGAAGTCCGAGGCTTTGCGGATTCCGCGCGCCAAGTTGTTCTTCAACGGAATCACCGTGGGCTTCCCGGCTCCCGTGGCAATGGCGATGTGGTCGAAGCCCAAGCCCCAGGCGTCTTCGACGGTCAATGTTCCACCGAAGCGCGTGCCACCGTGCAGCTGGAAGTGCTCGCGGCGCTCTAACGAGAGGTACGGCAGGGTCAGGAAGTTCTTATCCCAACGAACGGTAATGCCGTATTCGGAAACGCCTCCAAAGCCAAGCAGACGCCGATCCTCCAGGTCATCAGTGGTGGCGCGGTAGGTCTCGATGGGCTCGGGAAGCTGCTCGCCTTCCCCGCTTCCTCCGCCGTCGGAGATGCGCCCAGTGTGCTCCTCTGGCAATCGCTCCACCTTCAGTCCGTCCATGGCCACGATTCCGAAACCCTCTTGGGCCAGGTAGTGCGCCAGGGTATAGCCAGCCGGCCCCATACCGACCACCAGCACATTCTTGCCGTTGTAGGGCAAGGCGTGGGGTCGCTTGATGTTGAGGGGATTGAAGCGCGTCAGCAGTAGGTACAACTCCGTGCCGTAGGGCATGTCCAAGGTGTCCACCAGGACGCGCGTCTCGATCTGCGGAATATTGACAGGCTCCTGCTTCTGGAAGATGCAGGACTTCATGCAATCGTTGCAGATGCGGTGCCCTGTGCCGGGACACATCGGGTTGTCGATCATCACCATTGCCAGGGCCGCAATCGGATCGCCGTCACCGTAGAGCTGGTGCATCTCTGAGATGCGCTGCTCCAGGGGGCAACCTCCGAGCTCAATCCCCAGGTCGTTCTTGGCGAGCTTCTCACTCTTCTTCTCAAGCAAGCCGTGGCGACAGGAGTCCTTTTCGCGATCGTGGCAGAAGAGGCATTGATCCACCTCGGTCAGGACTTCCGCGGTCGTGGCCCGATCATCGGTCAGATGGAACCCGTCGCGTCGCCGACGATCTGATGCTGGCCCGGTCATGGCCTCTGGGAGGTCAGGGTCCTCGCGATCGAAGTCCACCAGGCCCGCTTCAAAATCAACCTTAGGCAGTGTCTTCGTAAAGGCCCAGGCGGAGACCTCCGGGTCGCCAGCGTCTAAACGTAGGCGCAAATCCTGGCCCAGGAGCGTTAGAACCTCCTCGACGCTGGCTCCTTCATTCCCCGAGGCGTACTCCACACCCTTGCGGTCCAGGAGTTGAAGCACGCGACCGGCGAAGAACTCTTCTGAAGACTGGTCCAGGCCATCCAATCCGGGAAGACGCTTCAGCCAACCCTCCGCGCGACTGCGAAGATCAGGTGCATCCAGGCCCTCGACCTTGGCCTTGAGGACGCGCTTCCTCAAGAAGCCCCTGCCAAGCTCGTGCACGCGTTGACGTAGCAGAAGTGCCGCCATCCGATCTGAGCGTGCATTGCTGATGCCCATAAGCTTCGCAAGGAAGATCGACACATGTCGCGCCACGTCAATGTAGAGGCGTGACTCATCGGGCTTCGTGAGCTCAAGCTCACCGGCCGTGTGCTGCGCCCAACTCTGACTCAGCTCCTGATCGGCTGCGGCAAGGCTATCGAGAAACCTCCCGTGAAGGTCGGCGAGCCGGGCGGCCCTGTGAAGATCCCCATAGGAAAATCCATCAACGCCAAGTGTGAAACTGTCCCTGCCCGCGGCTGAACTGCGGGAACTCAAATCGGCATTGATGGCATTCATAGGAGCGAACGGTGTGCTGGGGAACGCGCCCCGGAGACCAGAACGCACGCGGATGATAGGCGATTGCCCCCGCAGCCATGGGACGGGTCCGGCACTTTTCGCGTCAGAGTCTCCGCAAGCGGGACTCTGGAATGGCATTGAAGCTCGTTTGCTGGGATGCTTCGCCCCTCTGTATGGGACGAACGCCGGGCAACCCGACGTCGCCCCCCCCCTCCACCACTCAACACGCCCAGAGGGCGCTTACCAAGATGCGTAGTCTCACAACCCTCGGCCTCGTTCTCCTCACTGGAATCGCCAGCTGCTCGAACTCAGACAGTGCGGATCACTCCGTCCAAGCTGATGCGGCCGTGGAAACTGGCACGGAAACGGCCCAAGAAGGAGGCTGGTCTGTCGGTGACACGATCCCCTCGGGAATGCCCAATATCCCGGACATCGAGGTCCTAGAGGTCCACGCAAACGGCAGCGGAGAAGTCTGCGGCAATGGAAGGAGCGCGACCCTGAAGTACAAAGCCATGAAAGCTGACGGCGCGGTGCTGGATCCCGGCACAAGACCTTTCACCTTTGTTGTCGGTGGTGGCGGGGCCATCAAAGGCTGGGATGTGATCGTCGCTCGCATGCGCGTGGGAGACAGCTTCACGATTGCCTTACCCCAGGACTTGGCCTACGGCCCCGCTCAGGGTGACCTCAAGTTCGACATGGAACTGCTGTCCTTTAATTAGGAGTGCTCAGCGGGGGTCGCCACAGGAGTTCTGTGGCGACCCCCCGCTCTCTTGAACACCACCGGCGCACATCATTAAGACGAGGAACCAGGTGCCCAGTGCGGCCGAGAGATGCTTCAAAGTGTGACCACTGACGACCCCAACCGTCTCCAGAACAACAGCATCCCCTAGTTCCAGCGCCTTTGCCAAGGCGTACGCAAGCAGGGCTCCGATCAGTTGGAGTGTGCCCTTCCTATTGGTTGGAAAGAGAACAAGGATAGTTGGCAGCGCGACGATCGGGAAGAACTGCACGAACACGTAGAGACGAAGGTCACCGCCCCCCTCCCGCGAACCCAGACGCCAGATCACAATACTGGCGACGGCGGCAGCCAAGAGCACTGGAAAGATCCTGGCGGCAACCCGCGTCCCGATGTGCCGATGAACGACAAGGGTAAAGAGCGACATGAACGCAATCGCCATCGGAAGCCGATCCCAAACGAGCCCCTCGTTTGTCGGTTCCAGGTGATAGGTGGCTGACCCAATCGAGATTCCGATGATGGCACCAAAAAGTACGCGCCAATAGGTCCGCTCGATTCTCTCCGCAGCGCTGATCGCAGCATTTCCCGCACGCACGAGGCCTATCACACCGACCAGGAAAAACGGGAGGTTCGAGGCAACGTCCCCGAAGTTGGGAAGCCCCCACCTGGCTCGTCGATCCGCGAAGTTGTGGTAGCCCGGGTCCTGCTGAATTTCCCCAACCAAGAGCAGACCAAGGGCGCACGCAAGTGCGAGCCCTACCAGGATCCAAAGCTTGGTGACGCGCCGCGTGCCCTCTCCTGTGCTGCTCGGGATCATCCCACCAAGTTTCGCATACTGGGACCGGATCTACGCAATGCTCCACCCGCATTTCACATGCGGCGCCTCAACAGAAGAGTTCGGTGCCAGCCGTGCGGCACCGAATCAAGATCGACGAATCAGCTGCCGACGATGGCATCTATTCGGTTCGTCAGAACGCCGGGTCCCGAGGGCCCCTGTCGATCCAAGAAAACCCCTTGCCCGAAGCAAAGCAGGCCACAGATGGCGGGATCCGCGGAGATAGCGAAGCAATGGGTAGCCGGTTGACCAGGGCCAACCCTGGCGATAGGTCCACTCAGCATTCCGATGCTCGTAGGATCAATCATGATCTCGCCGGCGCTACCCGGGGCGCAGCCAAAGCCTGGGAGTTGGAATGTGGCGGAGTTAGTTGTGATGAAGACAACAGACAGAGCACTGGGGGTGATCCCGCAGGCATTGGCCTGGTCATCCATGTCGAGGCACCAGCTGGGATTCCCCAGGGACTGGAGGCTCCCCGGCGTGGCAACCAAACCGTTCGGGAGGTTGAGGCCACCGGAATCGTTCACCTGTACGACCGAGGCATCCTCGTCGTAGTCCGGGCAGCCGGTCAAGAAGGCCGCGTCAGATCCAAACTCCAGGAACGTGCCGTTGTTCTCCAGGAAGTCGAGGTGAACCAGGGCACTCGTCGGCAGCACGGGGAGTACGAGTCCCCCATGCTGTACGGGCGTTGCTCCCGCAGTATTGCTGCCGCCCGAAACGGCGGATACGCTGACTGGGGCGGGGAATACTCAGGAACTGAGTGCTTTGACTCCTGGGAGGCAGACCTACGGAATCCCCTATCGCAAGATCACGTCGAGCAAAGTGGTGGCAAAGGCGCCCGGCGGCAGGCGAAAGGACACCTCCAGATAGCTCCCAAGATCGTCCAAACCCCGGGTCATCTCTGCCTCCGTCACCGGAACCCGTAGGGAGCGACGGGCACCCGTGCAGCCAAACCAGCGTCGGCGTTCCGAATCAGCGCAGGCCTCTTCCGCGAGGACGGGGCCTTCGATTTCCAGCGCAGCCCCGGTGACCTCACGCATGCTAGGACCGGGCAAGGGGCCGGTGGCAGAGTACTCAAGGTCTGCAACCCCCTGTGCTGCCGCAGCTTGATCCTCCATCACGAGAGTGCGACCGCTGGAGTGTTGGTGGAGCACGTCACCCTCTAGCGCCTGATCAACGGTGTCGGACCGGAGGGCGAGTACCCGATTAAATACTTCGGCCTGCCAGGCCGAGACAAGGAAGCCTGCGCGGCGGCGTCCGAGCACCCGTAATGCGTCCTCGAATCGATCCTCAGCCAGGTGTCGCCGCATGCGCTCCGCGTCCCTGCCGCTGTTACTTTCCACATGGAGAGCGAGGGCTTCCCCGATGTCTCCCTGAATCAGAAGTCGCCCGATGCGTGCGTTAATGCGATTTTCGCCTAGACGCTGCTCACCATAGGCATTGGGGAGTCCGCGGCGTTCGACAAGGCCTAGGGCATGCTGGGCCCGCGAGATGTCATCGCCGCTCAGGTCACGCACACGGATGCGAAACCGATTGCCAAGGAAACGCCCCATGCGCAGTTTGCGAGGGAGTCGAACGTGCTCCAGAACATGGATACCCGGGATGTCCAAAGCGTCCACTTGCTCTTCCTTGACGCCGGTGAAGCTCAGCCATTGCCTCGCCACGGAGCGCACATCCTTACGCCCGCAGCGCCCAATTGACTTGGGGGAGACGCCGAAGTCTTTGGCCATCATCCGGACGGCCGCTTCGGTGGAGAGGTCGCGCTTCTCGATGCGGATGTGGAGGTGTTCACCTTCCTGGGCAACCCGTTCAGGCACTACTTCGTCGACGAAGAAGTCCTCGGTCTTCGCTCGTATCGTTCCGGTCTTCATCGGTCGGTCAGCCCATAGGCCTGGCCAATTGGCTGGGCAGTTACCAGGGCAGAGCTTGGCCGTAAGGTTTGCCCACCCGTCGTCTGTTTTTCGCCAGGGTCCTTCCTCGAGCGAACATCCTAGCCTGAGCCTCCTCCCCCGCTTTCCCAAATGAGGGTTAGTTGTGCGCGAAAACAGGCTGTGCGTTCTGCTGCGGATGGAAGATCTGGCGCCAAGGAACCAGTGTCAGACGGGCGTGACTCTCCTCTACGGCCGTAGTTATGCGACCTGGCATCTCGGCTCAAGCCTGACGAGGCTCTGTGTTTCCGTCATCCGGTCAGGCCAGACACTTCTCACCTGAACAGACGATGTGGCACTTCGCAGCGAGAGCAACCATATCTACCACAGTGTGCTGGAGCTTCTAGGGGGCAAACAGGGCGCCATCCTTGTCGCTGGATCTAGGGAGCGCACGAACGCGCTGCACCTGGGCCTGCACCTGGGCCTAGGCTTCTAGCCACCCAGTCGCTCGCGCTCTACCACTTAGGCTTGATATTGGGAACTGAGCCCACCCTCCGGTTTGGACCGTGTACACCTTCCAAGGGCTGTACAGCCTGAGATCCCCCCGGGGGTACGATGCGGAACATGCAGTTCCCCGTGCTTTGCCTGGCGTTCTCTTTGTTTGTCGCCACCGCCGCTTCTTACCCGCAGGCGATGCCTCAGGAAGAAGTAGATGACCTCATCTACGAAAGTGAACAGGCTGGTTTTCGAATCACTAAGCCCGGAGTCACGTGGGGCATGTCGGCAGACTTCGGCTCCGACGGCAACGGAAGCTTGAGCATTCAATCACCGGATGGCGGTAACACGATCGCCATCGGAGTAACCGTTTCGAATATTGATTCAAACACGGAGGGTCAGGCCACGCTCAAGCGCGATGAGGTACTTGCGCAGGTCGCAAATGTAGAGACCATTCGCAACAGCGTCGCATTCGAGCGCGAGTTTGGAGACTCCATCGCGATGAGTCTGCGGGTCGAACAGGACTCCGGCGGAATTACCTTTATTGCCGAGCAGTACTATCTGGCCTCCCAGGGAAAGCTATACCTGCTACAGGTTCACGCGCCCATCGATCAGTTTGAGGGAATTGGGCCTCTGTTTGGCAAGGCCCTCGACAGTTTCACCATCATTCAACTTGGTGGCGAGGCCCTTCGTGATGCACGCCTGCAGGCCCTCGCCAGACGATGCGGTAGCGAAGTGGCCTGGGAAACCGAATGGGACGCGGCGGCGACTCGGGCACGCACCGAACAGAAGCCAATCGTGGTTGTGGTGCAGGCCGTGTCAGGCTTTGCTGTTGGTGATCAGGTTGGCCGGGGTGCCTTCATGAATCCAGACACGGTTCAGCTCCTGGAGCATCGCTACGTGGTCCTGCGCTGGCGGCGAGGGATGGGCGCCCCCTTTGAGAGCCAAGAGGTCTTTGGCATGGGCCCCAGCACCTTCGGCAGCGGTCTGCTTGTTACGGATTCCGACGGGAACGTTCTCAAGCAGCTATTCGTACTCCAGGGGCTTGCTGTCTACGACATGCTGCTGGAGGCGCTCCAGGGTAGGGAGGAATATCAAGAACCGGTTCTAGGGGATGAATTGGCCCTTGCGCAGCACCTCTTGGAGTGTGGTGAACGAACACGTGCTGCTGCCCTCCTGAAGGCTGCCCTTTCTAGCAAGGTAGAGACCGGGGCTAGCAAGGATCTATTGGCCTGGCTTCATTTCGGCGCCAAGCTTCACACGGCCACGAGGGATGGCACAGCCGCCAGAGAGATGGTGCGCGCGGGACTCGAACTCGAGTCTGAGTTCGCGACACGTGACCCCCTTGCGCGCGCGCAGCTCGAGGTTCTTGACGTGAAGCTTCTCACAGTCATGGGCCAGACGAAGGAAGCAGAGGCGCAGGTCGATGACCTCATAGCGCGCTCCACGAATCTCGATGCTGATAGCCACGCCCAGGCTCTGATGTATAAGGGGCTTCTGCGCTTCGTGGCGGAGGACCGCGACGCTGCGGAAAAGGCCTGGGAGCCACTGCTTACAGAACACTCGGACTCACGCTGGTCCTGGCTGATTGCAGCTCTTGTCACAGGTCCGACCTGGGGGCTGGATTACTTTCCGGATCTGCGTTGGCCCGCGGCAGAGGACATTCGCCTCGCGCGCTCGCCCGAGCCCGCCAGTGACGTGGCCGCGCGTGCGCCACTGTCGACAATGATTGCCGGTGCCAGCCAGTTCCTGCTGGCGGAGCAGCTAGAGGACGGCTCCTGGCCGGGAGGCCACAGCTACGCTGATCGCAATCCGATCGGCAATGACTTCGACCTGGCGGCTACTTCTATCGCCGCCCAGGCCTTGCTGCGCCTTGGGGGTGCCTTCGAATCGCTGTCAAATGTAGAACGTGCCCTCGGTTGGCTTCTCGACCAACGCAAGCTGCGTGACGATGAGCGCACTCCACCCGTGGTCTTCATGGACTACGCCGTATGGAGTCGTTCCTATGAGCTTTTTTTCCTTTCCGAGTGTCTCGAACAGGGCATCGGGGATCGGGAGGCCACCGAGAAAGAGGTGCAGCGTTGCGTAGCCGACCTCATCGAGCGACAACAGGCCAATGGCGGGTGGAGCTACTACCTCAGTGGCGAGGTGGGCGGAACGGCGCTAGCTCAGTCCATCAGCTTTACCACGGCGACCGTAGTGCTTGCCCTTGAGCGAGTTGCCTCGATCGGGCTGCTAAGCGACGACGCCACGGCGAAGCTTGATCGAGCTCTCGACTGTCTTGAGGCCATGCGTAGCCCCCAACAGACCTTCGCCTACTTCCTCCACGGTGTCGATGTGGCTAACGGCACGCGGGCGAGTGCAGAAGTGGAAGGATCTGCGGCCCGTGGCCCGGTATGTGCGTTGGCACTTGTGCGAGGTGGGCGTGAAGACTTCACCGCGATGATCCCAAGGCTTAATCTCTTTGTGGAGCACCTACCCAGTTTCGGTGCCCAGCGTCGCAAGGCGCTCATGCATGCGGGCCTTCACACACAGGGTTCCCACTACCTTCTCTACGATTACAGCACTGCGGCGGAATGCCTGCGGGGGGCCGTGGCCAGCGGCGATATCCCGACGGAGCTGTCTGTTCGAGCCCGGGCCTCCATCCTGCGAGAGCTTCGCGCTTGCTTGAATCAAGACGGCTCCTTCGTGGACAACCCTCTCCTTGGTGTGGTTTCCGGTACTGGCCTGGCCATCATGGCACTGCTCGATCTCCAGTAGCCGAAGCACTCAACCATGCGACTAAAGACGTGGGGCCCGCCACCCTTCTTACGAAGGTCGCGGGCCCCACTCAGTTCAGCGCATTCTGTCCCTAGGGACTGCTAGAGAGAATCGCAGGTCTCCCCGTTGCCGCCGGAATCATAGGGCAGGGAGGCTGCCACGCCGGTGACGCAAAAGGTGAAGTTGACCTTGCCCTTGGCGGACCCCGAGGTCATCAACGTTGCCACACCACTGGAATTGGTGGCGGAACTGGTCACGCCAGACTCGTTGAAGTAGGGGCCACTGAAGTCACCGGTGATGACAGCTCCAGCAACGGGATCGCCGTTGTCGTCCACGACAGTGACGGTCGCGCGCCCATTCTTATTGCCCTTGTTGGCCTTGACCGTCCCTACGGTGATAGAAGCGATGTTTACAGAAGTTGCGTCCGGCGGAGGAGTTCCACCGTCCAGGCAGCTGCGTGAATCACGGTGGGAAATGATGTCAGGACGCGAGAAATTGGAGCTGAATGTGTTCGCGCAAGTGATGTAGGGATTCATCGTGTTGCTCGTACAGTTGCAGTGTCCGGCACTCCAATTGTGCCCCAGCTCGTGGGCCGAAAGGTCGGTCGAGCAAGAGAAGTTGCTGTTGAAGTCAGACTGAACAAGACCGTAGCCGAAGGAACCGTGGCAAATCACGCCGACGTAGGCGATTCCGATGGTGCCCGAGTCGATCTCCTTTCCGGTGAAGAGTTGCGCGACGTCCCTTTGAATGGATCCTTGATTGGAGTTCCACTCGTTCACGAACTGGTCTAGCAAGGTATTTGCGTTGGTGGATGAGTAGGGATCACTAGAAGTGGTCCGAACCACAATGGCCGTAATCAAGTGGGTGATGTCGACCTCCGCTTCGTACTGCAAGTTCATCGTGGAGATGACAGCTGTAATCATGCTCTGCACAGCACCGGAACTTCCATAGGCCTGGAAGTACTCGAAGTCAGCGTCCAGTGCGAGCTCAGCGATACTTCCTGCAGCTTCAGTTCCGCCGCCGCCATTGTTGCCACCACCGAACTGCTGGGGCGGACGAGCGTTGGCAAGGAGATCTAATCCACAGGTCTTGTCATGGTCGAGAACGTCCTCCGAAGAGTACAGCACGTGCTGACCGGGCAGGGCACCCACGATGTGCCGCTGCAGCGGTTGAATCCAATAGTCCGCCGAGTCGTTTAGCCGTACGCGTGCATAGAGCCCATCGTCAAGCCAGGAGCCCGCGACAATGCTCCCAGGCAGTCCAGCAACCGTTCCGCGGTAGGTCCGAGAGGGCTGGGGGGTCACCGCAACAAGGTCGCCATTGCCACGGTCCTCCAGCAATTGAAATCCCTCGGCATAGGGAGATGAGGGTGAGAGCTGGAGCTCAACGGTCGTTCCGCCGTAGGTAAAGAACGCGCTGGAGTCAACACCGGGAGCGCCGATGAGGTTGACCTGGATAAGCTCCGCGCTGGAAAGCCCGAGAGCCTGTGAGGCCTGAGGTTCCAGCCCGGAATTCGCCGACGCGAGGCCGGCGAGAAGCAGAGCGGCGGTCACAGAAGAGACCATGCGTGTGGGGTGCTGCATGCAAAACAAGTTGTCAGGGGTGAAGAAAAATAGAGCACGAGGGGGTGTGCTCTTCACTCCGACCTTAGAGCAAGACTCCTAAATCCGCATCCATTTCTCAAAGAGTCGCTACAGGTACGGCACTTGGGCGCTCTCAGCTTGCCCTCCTGCTGCCCTGGCAGTGCCTATGCAAGACCTTGCATGGAATACGAAGGCTGACAATCCCTTTATTTTTGACTTGTATTGCCCCTAGGGACTGCAGGCGTCAAGCCGTCAAGGGGAACTCGCGCATCTCCAAGCGAACGAAGCGCTAGCGGCGTCACTGATGCCTATCGCGTATCAATGCTTCAATTGAAGGTCCGCTTTGTCCAGCCAACGTCTCGCAACCGAATGTTGCCTACGAAGGCGTAGCTCCAAGTGTCGCGTCTTCTGGGCAGAGCGGACGCGGCTCCCTAAAATTGAGGACTAGCGAGCGACGCCCCACACATCCGAATTGGAAGTAGAGGCGATTCATCCACGGAGTATCGGAGCAGGGCATGGACAGAGCACCGCCCCTGCTTCCGTTTTTTTGGCGACCCGTTGAGGTGGCAAGGAACTGGAGCACAGGATGTTTTCTTAGTAATCCCCCTGATCTCCGCAACCACCAAATTCGTCGTATTCTTCGGGGCCCCGGCCAGCCCTACCTCTTAGCTTGAGGCCCATGTTACAAGGTATACAAGCCCTCCTCTTGATGCTCATTCTGGGCGGGCCTTCCGCCGCCCACTTGGCGCCCTCACAACAGGGTGCAGTGGATCAGGCACAGCGCAAACGGCCCAACGTGCTCTTCATTTCAGTCGATGACCTTCGGCCACAGTTCGGGAGCTATGGGCACGCGGAGGTCTACTCTCCGAACATGGATCGCCTGGCTGCGCGGGGGACTCAATTCCAGCGGGCCTATTGCAATGTTCCCGTCTGCGGTCCTTCCCGGGTAAGTGTGCTGACCGGGCTTCGGACGAATTCGAACCAGTGGCGCACGGGCGACATTGACTCGGCCTTCACCACCCTGCCGATGGTCTTCCGGAGTCAGGGCTATGTAACTCTCTCCAATGGCAAGGTCTTGCATCACATGCAAGACCGTGCGGAAGATTGGAGCGAAGCCCCCTGGCGGTCAGCGGAGATCTATCACGGCGATAAAGATTGGGCCAACTACAACGCCTATGGCCTCTGGAAGTCCGATGCGTCCGGGGAGCATATTCATCCCGATTCCAAACGTGGCCCCTACTTCGAAGCGGCGGACGTTCCGGACAATGCATATCAGGATGGCATGGTGGCGGACAAGACAATCGCCGACCTGAAGCGCCTACAGGAGGCCGGTGACCCCTTCTTCCTGGCCTGTGGCTTTTGGCGGCCACACCTGCCCTTCAACGCTCCGAAGAAGTATTGGGATCTCTATGAGCGAGATGAGATTGTCGTCGCGAGCAACCAAGAACGCCCCGAGGACTTGCCGACCCAGTGCACTGGGTCCGGGGAGATCGATCGCTATGCCTTGGCTGGCAAACGGAAACAAGAACAGGCCTTTCACCGGGAAGCCCGCCATGCCTATTACGCAAGCGTCAGCTATGTAGACGCGCAAATCGGGCGCGTGGTTGACGCCTTGGATTCCCTCGGTCTGGCGGAGAACACGATCATCGTGCTTTGGGGAGACCACGGTTGGAACCTCGGGGAGCACGGATTCTGGGGTAAGCACAACACCTTGGAGAACTCGGTCCATGCTCCACTGATCGTATGTGCACCAGGTGCTAGCGTCGGCAGCAAGACGGAAGCTCTGGTGGAGTTCATCGACATCTACCCCAGCCTTTGCGAGCTCGCTGACATTCCGCTCCCCGACCACCTGGAGGGCACGAGCTTTGTCCCGATCCTCCAGGACCCTGAACAGCCCGGGAAGTCCGCTGTCTTCATCAACTGGAGCGGCTGTAAGGCGGTGCGTACGGATCGTTATCTCTATACCGAATGGCGGCGTTCCGGTGAGGTGATCGCACGCATGCTCTTTGACCACCATCTTGATCCAATGGAGAACACCAACATTGCTGAGGATCCGGAAGCTCAGACTGTTGTGGATTCCCTGGCAAAGCTGCTGAAATAGCGCTGCGGACAGCGTGTGTGTCGTTTTCTGTGGGAGGCTTCCAGTCCCCTACTGACGGGCTCAACTCAACAATGCACACGCGCCGAAGAGCTCTGGGTGAAGACAAGCGCGGTGAAGACCCTATCCCCTAAATTCGAAGCCTTGATTGCGGAAGAGCGTGATCCAAGGGAGTCGGAAGTGTGGTTCATGAATCTACCGGTGGAGAAGCGGGAAGCATGGACACGGGAGTGGAAGGACGAGATACGACAGAAGGTGCACCTGAAGATGGCGCAGCGTCGCCGCTACCAGTTCGACTCCGCGCAGATGGGTTTCCTGCTCCTCACCGGGAGTCTCTGCACAGCGTTGAGTTCGCCTGCGTCGAATAGCGCGAGCTTCCTAACAGGCCTTGCCTTGGGGTACCTTTGCTCACGCATGGATTTTGAGAGGCTGCTGACAATCTTGATTGTTGCACCCCTCTGGCTCTTGATTCAGGTGATCACTTTGCATGGGATCTCCGCCATGCACTTCTTTGTACTGTTTCCCCTTAGCTGTGCGGTTGGATACACGGCGATCCGTCGGAGTCAGCGGGCCTTCGAGTAGGCATCGGAATAGGCATGGAATGGACAAGGGAAGGGGGCGTTCCGCCTGGCGCGCCTTTGGCCGGGAAGCACGCACTCCGCCGCAGGCATTGTGTATCCTCAGGCCATGCTGTCGATTGTTCTTGCCGCGTTCCCCTGTGCCGTCTCGCCTAATTTTTTTGCGCAGGAAGCTCCTGATCCCACGCGCTTTGAACCGGTAATCCTCCACCAGGGATTTGACAGGCCCCTTGAGCTGGCGGTCCTGCCCGATGGACGCGTGCTGGTCATTGAGCTAACTGGAACTGTCTGGCTGTGGCGCGGGCCCAGCGCGAGCATGGTTGAAGCGGCGCGCATCCCAGTCTTCACGGAACAGGAAAACGGTCTACTCGGAATGACCCTGGACCCAAGCTTTATCGAGAACGGTTGGGTTTACCTACTCAAGTCTCCACCCGGGTTCGTTGGCCAGGAATTGTCCCGCTTCACGCTGATAGGAGACAGCCTCGATCTGTCAAGCGAGGTCATTCTCTTCGCCTTCGCCGAACAGCGTGAACAGTGCTGCCACCATGCGGGCTCCATCGAGTTTGGTCCAAACGGTGAATTATTCATCGCCACCGGTGACAACACGCACCCGCACGGAGATTCCGGAGGCTACGCGCCCCTAGACGAACGAGAAGGTAGAGAGGCATGGAACGCCGCGAACACTAGCGGAAATCCGTTCAGCGCCAGCGGCAAGGTGCTACGCATTCGCCCGCATCCCGACGGATCCTATGGCATACCGGAAGGGAACCTATTCCCGCGCGATGGCTCCATGGGCTTGCCAGAAATCTATGTCATGGGGTGCCGCAACCCCTGGCGGATATCCGTTGATGCTGAAACCGGCGCCCTCTACTGGGGCGACGTTGGACCCGACGCCGGGGCTGATGGACCCCGGGGACCGATGGGGTACGACGAGATCAACCGGGCTACGGGGCCGGGCAACTTTGGATGGCCCTTTTTCATCTCGGACAATCTCGCCTATAGCGAGTACTCCTATGACGAACGGACAACAGGACCCCCCTACCAGGTACAGCGTCCGGTAAATGCGTCTCGTCTGGTTCAGGGGCCAATAGAGCTTCCGCCCGCCGTGCCAGCATGGATCAGCTACCCCTATGGCGATTCAGAGAAGTTCCCTGAATTGAATGCTCCGGGCGGTCGTACGGCCTGCGCGGGCCCTGTCTACTCCTTCGAGCCCGGTCTTGATTCGAAGGTCAAATTCCCAGCATGGTTCGACAGGACGCTGCTCATCTACGAATGGTCACGCCACTGGCTCAAGGTGGTTCGATCGGATCGCGAGGGCAAGATCGAGGCCATTGAGCCACTTCCGGTGGACTTTGGATTCACACGGCCCGTTGACATGGAGTTCGGACCAGAGGGCGCCCTCTATGTTCTTGAGTATGGGGAAACCTGGGGCACGAATCCTGACAGCAAACTCGTTCGCATTGACTACGTGTCGGGGAACCGGTCGCCAAGGGCCCGGGTGGTGGCGGCATCCCTTGTGGGAGCAGCACCATTCGTCGCCGAGCTAACCGCGGCGGAGACGGTCGATCCCGATGGGGATGTCCTGAGCTTCTCCTGGAGCCTGCTACCGCCCGAAGGCGATGCATCGGCAGCCCGCGCACTTGGGGAAGGAAGTGTCCTCACTCACACCTTCGAAGAGCCCGGGATCTATGCCGTCGAACTCAAAGCCGAAGACGCCCTTGGTGCCAGCAGCATCACAGGCGTTGCGCTACGCGTGGGGAATGCGCCCCCAAGGATCGAATTCCTTGCGCCCTTGGATGGCAGCTTCATCCGTGACGGTGAAGAGCTTTCCTGGCACGTACAGGTTGTTGATGCCGAAGATGGCGATTCAGAAGATCCTGACGATCTGGAACCAGCCTGGTGGATGCGTGAAGTGTTTGTTCAGGCGATTTTTGAGGACAGCGTCGGTGATGCTGCCTCTTTTCCAGAGCCAGCTGGATTGGCCGCCATGCGGGCGTCCGACTGTCTCGGTTGCCATGCCGTTGAGCGCAGGATCGTTGGTCCTTCTTTTCGAGAGGTGGCTGAACGCTACAACGAAGTGCCAAGGGCCCTGGAGGAAGCGCTGGAGCGTGTACGCCTTGGATCTAGCGGTGTGTGGGGCTCCACTCCAATGAGGGCGCATCCTGACTTAGATCCGAGCTCCGCGGCCGACATGGTGCGCTGGGTGCTATCTCTACATTCGCCCCCGTCCGATGCAGACGAAGAACCCCAGAGCGGCGCGATCCAGGGCGTAGGCGTTGTCGGGCGATTCTCTGCAGGTGAGTTCAATAGCCCCGAACATGTCAGCGGAGTACTCCTAGTGGAAGCGATCTACAGCGACACCGGCGGCTCCGCGGAGGGAGAACCCGTCGGCCCGCTGGAGGCTCGCCAACGAGTGATTCTCCGGACGCCGCTCATCGAGGCGGAACATGCCACCGGCCTGGTCAAGACCCGCGTCCTGCAGTCCGAAAGCGCATCAGGGCGCGAGTTTCTGGGGGCCGTAGATGATGGAGCGCAGGCTCAGATGGGACGTATGCGATTGGACCGTGTGCGAGGCTTCCGCGTGCGTGTTTCCTCGGCTGGCGGCGGGGGTTTGATCCGCTTCCATGCATCCGGCATGGAGTCCCAAGCTAGGACCCTGCTGGCCGAGGTCACAGTTGAACCCAACGGCTCCTGGGACGAATGGTTCCAGCTTGAAGCCCCCCTAACCGAGGCTGGATTGTCCCTGGCCAATGCCTCAGGATCCGTCGCGCAGCACGTCACAGTTTCCTTCCACAACCCTCGCCAACCCGGCGGCTTGATGAATCTCGACACCGTGGAAGTTCTATTCCGTGACTGAGTCTGGTGCCCCAGTAGCATCGGTGGCGTAGGGGTACTGCCCATACGCGGCCCCGGCAGAGGCTTGGGCGGCAGCGAATGGCTCGCGCCTGCACCTACATTAGGCACTCGGAGTTCACCCCTGGAATTACGATCCTTCGGAATGGGATTGAAGGTCGTCTGTGGACCTTCAACGGATCGTTGCGGTATTCCACGCATCAAGGCCATGGAAGGAGGTGTGCTGTCGTGCCGGTCGATACCTTGGCTCATGCCGAGTCGACGAGCGACGTCGCTCTCATCGCCCCCAAAGTTGGTCCTGTCGAATGGCTCGACTCCAAACTCGTTACGGAATCCCACATCTCTGGTGGTGAAGAGCCCGGTGCATTCACAGGACAACCGAGGCCAAGTCAATCCCCGAGGAGAAGGGCACGCAGCATCTCAGGGGACATGCGCTCGCGGATTCCGAGCTGCGTCAGGGATGGCAAGGACTCCATCAACTCCGCGCTCCACTCCGATTCCGAGTGACCCCCAGAGTTCATCGAGAGGATCCCCTGTTCATCAGGGACAAAGGTGAGCGTGTAGACATCGTCCTTAAACTCGGAACTGAACGAGGCTCCGAGGCCATTCTCCAGGGAGCCGTATATCCCGGGCTCTTCACTGAACTCCGCAAGCGCCCGAGACTTGGCATCCATTTCGGCATGGTCGAAAGGAAACCGAATGACAAACCGAGCATCGCTGAAAATGATCCAAGTCCAATCTTCC
>JBLHLB010000034.1:0-20505 GCA_047618505.1 Planctomycetota bacterium | reverse complement strand
CCCGGCAGCGCGCTCCTTCGCTTGCATGGCGTCAAGCCTTAGTGCTGACGATCAGGGGCAATCGGTAATGGAGTCACCGACACGCACAAGCAACCCGTTCGACAGCTCGATCACGTTGAAGATCGCGCCGCCACCGGGGTTCAACCCGACGGTCTGCACACTGACGTTCAAACCTTCCAGTGTGATGTCCTGGGGCACCGGCACCGCATAGCTCACGTGACCGTTCGCGTCCGCCGTGCCCGATCCGTTCATCTGAATGTCGACGCCAAGGGTGCCGCCCATCCAAAGGGTGCAGGCACCACCGATCGGCAAGGAGCCCTCCACCGTCGAGAGGAAGAGCACGTTCGGTTGACCCGGAACGTTGCCCGCCGTCTCCAAGGTGAAGCCTGCGTTTCCAATCGTCGCCCGTTCATTCGAGAAGAGGCTCGGGGGCGTAGCCAAGGCACAACCGACGCCGAGGTTCACATTGTAGAGAGCCCCCGGAATCATCGTGTCGACACCAAAGCTCGGGGCGCCCGCCAGTAACTCAAACTGATCCAGGTTGGCCGTACCCGCTGTCGGCGCGGCGTCTGAATCGAACCAGAAGTTGTAGAAGGTGTTCCAGTTCAGGGGATTCTCACCCGCCGTTGCGAAGACGATTTCGCTGCCGGTCACAGTCGCGCTCCAGTCGTTCAGGGCACTGTTGTCGATGTCGCTAAATCCAAAGTTCGAGACCTGTGCCCCGTCGCAGATAGGCAAGCGAAAGCCGTCAACCGCCTGGAAATTGTCGCGGTTATGGACTGCGTACTCATAGTGATAGATCCCATCCACGGGCCCCGTCACATTCACCGCCACATAAACTCGCCCATCATCGGGGCCGTTCGTCGCCGATGAAAGCGACGCACCCGACCATTGGCTCAGGACGGAATCGTTCGTCAAGGCGCCCGTGTCGGTCAGGTTCCAGCTACTCCCTGTCCAGCTCGAGCTGAAGCTTCGGGTGGCCAAGTTGTTCTGACGGTTCGCCTCGGACTCACCCTCCACGACGTAGTAGCCCTGGAAGAAGAAGTTCGCGCCGGCCACATCTAATTCTTCATCCCGGACATTGATGCGGTTGCCGACGGTACCGAGGGATTGGGATTGGCTATAGGTGAAGCTGCGGATGCCATCGCAATCCGCGGCGCCACCGGTCGGGTTCAGGCCTGCGTCAAAGAGCGAGCAATTCGCGTCCCAGGTCCCAAGCCAAGGATCCACTTCCTCCGGCGGGCCAAGCCAGTAGTTGTCCCCGTTGTTGAAAATCGAATAGGTGTCCGAGCATCCGAGGCCCAGGTGCGTCCCCGGCGTTCCGGCGGGCGGGTTGCAGGATGTGCAGGCGCTGCTGGTCAGGGCATAGAAGCCGTGCTTCAGGTAGGACCGGCTCGAAATCTGCTGCAGACGTCCCCCGGACTCACGTGCGAGGAGGAACGCGATCTTCGGATGATCTTCGTTCATCGCCGCGAACCAATTAACCTCTACCGTTCCACGGTTGCAGATCGTCGTCTCCAGAGCGATGCCGTTGACACCGTTGGGATAGGCTCCCTGGCGCCCGCGCGCATCGATGTCATCCATGAAGGCTAGTTGAACATCGAGACCGGGGATGATGTTGCTCTGTGCAGCAACATCGGTGGCGCCCATTGCGCCGAGGAGCAACGTTAGGGCAGCCGTAGAAAGTCGAGAAGTGAATCCCATTGAGAGAGCTGGGGCTGGGGACGGGGGCGACAATCGACGACCCAACAGGGGAGCGTCGACATGAGCTGACAAGTCTACCAGCCATGCTCGGAATCGTGGGCCCAGAGGGCGGCGTAAGGACGCACGCCACAGCACATAGCCCTAACTCGCGGGTTCCGTCTCGCCCGGAGAAACATTGGCCGGGACATTCTCGACCTGCGCCTCTGTTGAAACCAGCGCAATCACCGTGTCCCCGGGCTCGGTAGTGGGCGTTTCCCCCGCTACAACGACCCTCGCCCGGCCGGTCGAATCCACAACAAAGAGCGGCACCGGCGGATTTTCGGGGTGATGGTAGCGGGCCAAGAAGTCGTCGTAGTTGAACTCGTCACCTATGTTTGAGCGCTTGATCACCAAGCCATTGCGCAGGGCCTTCTGCAAATCAAAGTAGTCCAATGCCTTGGAGAAGGCAGGTCGACCACTGAGTTCGCGCGGGATCTCACCGTCCTCTTCCTTCGAGGATTGACGCACAGGGGAAAGCTGGAAGGTCCCCCGTCGACCAAAGAGCGGTGCCAGGTGCAGGCAGGCCAGGGCGTTCACGCTGTCGTTCGGTGTCATCGCAAGCAACGTCCCCAACCCGTCCAGGGGCGCACGCAGTTCAAAGTCCTCGGTCAAGGCTGAGCCGTACCAAACCTCCAGGCCATCCATGCGTGCCGTCGCAGCGGCGTTACGGTTGGTGTCCACCAGCAGGACCTCTGTCCCCTCCGCCACGAGCGCATGACTGAGCTCCCGCACAAACGTACCCGCCCCCAGGAACATCACGCCACCGGGCTGTCCCTTGGATAGTCCCAGCCAGCGAGCCAAGGGCGCGCAGGTCAGACCGTAGACCGCAACAGTTCCGACGATCACGGCAAACACAACGGGCACCAGTCGCTCCGCCTCCGGGACTCCCTTGTCCGCCAGGCCAAGGGCAAAGACCGACGACACGGCAGCCGCAACGATTCCCCGCGGAGCCATCCAAGCCACGAAGGCCTTCTCGCGCAGGTTCAACTCCGTTCCAGTCAAGGCCACCAGGGCAACGACCGGTCGCACGACCAAGAGCAACAACAGCACAAACCCAAGGGTGCGCATGTCAAAGGCTTTGAGTTCAGCCATTGGCAAGCGCGCCGCAAGCAGAATGAACAAGCTCGCCACCAGGAGCACCGTCAGGTTCTCCTTGAACTCGACGATGTGTTCGATCGTGACCTTGCGTTGATTCGCGAGAACAACCCCCATCACAGTTACAGCCAGAAGCCCCGCCTCGTGCTGGACGAGGTTCGCCATAACAAAGGAAGTGATCGCAAGGGCCAGGGCCACCGGGCTCTGCAGGAAGTCCGGCACCAGGTCACGCCGCAGAAGGTAGGTCAGAAGGTAAGCACAAGCCACCCCACTGCCGCCCCCAAAGAAAACCGCCTTGGCGATCCCGGCGAAGGCTGCCCCGGCGCTGTGTTCCCCGGCGCCCTGGGCGATCGCTTCGAAGACCAGGACTGCTGTAATCGCTCCGATCGGATCCGTCACAATCCCCTCCCAGCGCACGACACGACCCACGGCGCCGGTCGGTCGCACGTGGCGTAGGAGCGGCAAGATCACCGTCGGTCCAGTCACGATCATGATCGCGCCTAGCAGGGCCGACATGCCCCAGCCCCATCCCAGGGCGAAGTGCGCGCTGAGGGTGGCTAGACCCCAGGTCAGGGGCGCACCCAACAGAATCAAGTTTCGAATCGCCGCCGTCGCCCCCTTCAAATCCCGCAGGCGGAGGGTCAGGCCACCCTCGAAGAGAATGATCGCCACGGCGATCGAAACGAAGGGCTGTAGGGCGTCCCCAAGCAGTGCATCCGGATCCAGAATCCGATGCCCGGATAGGGGTCCGGCCAGGCACCCGACCACCAGCAGCAGCAGAATTGAAGGGACCTTCAGCCTCCAGGCCAACCACTGGGAACCGATGCCAAGAACGAGGATGCTAGCGAGTCCGACCATAGGGGCATGAGGATACGGATGCAGGGAGCAGCCGCCAGGGAGTAAGTTGAGCTTCCGCGCACGCACGCCTGTGCGCCGAGGCGCTAACCGCCGGACAGGGCCTGGAGGATGTGTAGATCCGCACCCGCATTGAGGCTCCGTCCAAGATCACGAACCTGCGCGCCATTGACAGAGACCTTGATGTGCGGCCGCAAACGAGCCTGCTCGTCGACGATTCGAAACAAGAAGCCACGGTGCCGCCGGTCGAGATCCCGCAGGACCTCCAGAACCGAACGGCCCTTGGCCTCCAACTCGCGTTCACCGCCGGTGTATTCGAAGAGGATGCTGGCCACGCTGACGCGCACCGATCCGCTCATCGCCGAAAGCGCGCCACGCGCAGGGAATAGATGCGCGGCAAGTGTGCCGCCAGTTGGCGCCAACTTTCGCCGCCGTCAACCGAGCCCCAAATCTCACCGGCTGTCGTTCCGAAGTAGATACCCGTACGCGCCACTTCATCGTCGGCGGCCATGGCCTGACGTAGGGCGGTCCAGTAGACATGCGATCTAGGAAAGCCCTTGTCCTGGCGTTCCCAACTGTCGCCGCCATCCGAAGTGCGGTAGACAGCCGGTTTGCCTGCCGGCGAAGTGCGCGGCCAAATCGTCGACCCGTCCATGGGGAAGACCCAAATGACATCTCCATCCGTCGGATGCGGGGCTAGGGGAAAGCCAACATCCCCCACTTTCTTCGGCAAGCGCTCCCCGATGCGATCCCAGCGCGTGCCCTCGGCACGATCCAAGCGGTAGATGCCGCAGTGATTCTGCTGGTACCAACGATCGGCATCGCCGGGATGCATGTGCATGCAGTGGGGATCGTGGCCGTTGTCCACAGTGGCCGGTGGCAAAAAGTCAGCTGCAAGCCCAGCGTTGATCGGCGTCCAACGCTTTCCGCGATCGGTCGTCTCAAAAGTGCCGCCACTCGAGCAGGAGACAGTCATGTGCTTCGCATCGCGTGGGTCGATTTGAATCGAGTGGAGGACCGGACCATCGGGTGTGCCATCGCTGCCCACGTTGGTTCACTTGGTCCACATGAGGTTGTGGTTCCAACCACTTACACCGCGCCAGGTGTCACCACCATCTGTTCATCGAAAGAGACCCTGTGGGCTGGTGCCGCAGTACCACACACCGGGCTCCGAGCTATGCCCTGGCTCCAACCAGATGTTCGTATCGACACTCCTTCCACGGGAAGCGCGCACCAACTTTCCCGGCGGCGACTCCGCCGTGAGTTTGCTAGATCGAGGCCCCCGCTTGGCCTCGATCCAGGTCTTGCCCTCATCACTCGAGCGCTAAATCTTCGGCCCAAGGTGACCGCCGGTCGACGTCGCAAGCAGGGTCCGGCCATCACGGGGATCCAGACGCATGTCATGGGTCCTCGCCCCCGACTGAAAGGGCCCACCCAAATTCCATTTCGATCGCCCACTTCTTGGGGTCAGAAGGAAACCACCCTTGGCGGTTCCGATTAGGGCTGGAGTTGGCCCTTCTTCGTATTCGACGTTGCCCCCTCTCTGTTCCCCTCTCTGTTCCCCTCTCTGTTCCCCTCTCTGTTCCCCTCTCTATCCCCCTCTCTGTTGCCCTCTTCCTCGCCTTCGGGGGGGTCGTCATCTAGCGACTCACTCGTGTTGTTACGCCGTGCACTGTCGCACCGATTGAAACCGTCGTGGGTACACCATCTTGCCGCCCCAGGCGTGATCCTCGCAAGACGCTATTCCTACCGAAGTCGATTCATGCGCCGGCCGGCCATCACCCTGGGCTAGGCTGTGTTCCCCCTAATCCACTGCCCCAGCAACGATGTCTTCCAACTTGATCGAGCGCACGGAACACGGCCCCGTCCACGAATTGCGCCTCAACCGTCCGCCGGCCAATGCCCTCAACCGCGCCTTGATCGAAGCCCTCCTGGGGGAAGTCCGTAGCGCACCGCAACGCGGCGCCAAGGCCTTGGTCATCTCTGGCCGCGCAGGCATGTTCTCCGGCGGGCTCGATGTTCCAGAACTCCTGGGGCAACCCCGTGCAGAGATGCACGCCCTGTGGAAATCGTTCTTCGCCCTGATGGAGGCTATCGCCACTTCACCGGCCCCCGTTGCCGCGGCAATCACAGGTCATGCCCCCGCAGGTGGCTGCGTGATCGCTCTCTTCTGCGACCAACGCATCATGAGCGAAGGTCGCTATCGCATCGGACTGAACGAAGTCCAAGTAGGGCTACGTATGCCGCGCCCGATCCTAACAGCCGCACAGCACGTCGTCGGACGACGCCAGGCCGCTCGCATGGCAACCACCGCAGAACTCTTCACCGTTGAGGAAGCCCTTCGCATCGGTTTGATCGACGACGCAGTCGCAATCGACCAGGTCGTCCCAAGCGCCATTGCCTGGGGCGAGAAGATCGCCGCTCTGCCGCCCATCGCCATGTCCAAGACTCGCGCTCTCGCCCGCAACGAATTCCAGAGCACCTTCCGCGGGCTCGATGAAGAGCAGCTCGAGTTGTTCCTGGACGAATGGTTCGGCGACGAAACACAGGGCGCCATGGGTGCTCTGGTCAAGGCCCTCGAGGAACGCCGCAAGGCTAAGGGCTAGTCAGCCAGCCGAGAATCAGGCGACTAGCGACAGGCATCTCAGGTCAGTAGCCCGCGGCATAGCCATCCTTGCGCGACTCGGAGGCGCCGATATACACGCCCTTCTCGTGGTCCCAAAGGATCGCCTGATAGCCGCCGTAAGCGCCGCGCGCCCGACCAAACTGATGACCCAGCCTACGCAGGCCGGTACGCGCCTCGGGATCGAATCCACTCTCAAGTGAAACGCGCCCTCCGCCTTCACGCAGGGCTTCGCCCGTGGGTTGCGAGCTGCCTTCGTGGATCAAGCGCGGTGCATCTCCGGCTTCCTGTAGCCCCATGCCAAAGTCGACCAGATTGCAGATGATCTGCGCGTGACCCTGGGGCTGCATGGCACCACCCATCAAGCCGAAGGAGATCCAGGGCTTGCCGTCGCGTGTTGCGAAAGCAGGAATGATCGTGTGGAAGGGACGCTTGCCCGGCGCATAGCTGTTGGGTCGTCCGGGCGTAAGGTCGAATAGTTCGCCGCGGTCCTGACAAATGAAGCCCAGATTCGCCGGTGCCATCCCCGAGCCCATGCCGCGGTAATTGCTCTGGATCAAGGAGACCATGTTGCCCGCGCTGTCCGCCGTCGTCAGATAGATCGTGTCGCCCTGCTCCAGCTTAGGATTGCCCGCCTCTAGCGATTCCATCGCCTTCTCGAGGTCGATCAGCTCGCGTCGCTTCGCCGCGTACTCCTCCGAGATCAGCGCGGCCACCGGTACATCCATGAAGTCGATGTCACTGTAGAAGCGCGCACGGTCCTCGAAGGCGAGCTTCTTGGCTTCGGTCAACAGGTGCAGGTGTTCGACGGACCCGAAGCCCATCGAGGCCAAGTCGTAGCCCTCGAGGATGTTCAGGATCTGCAGGGCCGCAATCCCCTGTCCGTTGGGCGGCAACTCCCACACGTCGACTCCGCGGTAGTTGGTGGAGACCGGCTCGACCCAATCAGATTGGTGGGCCGCTAGGTCCTCGTAGCTCAGGTAGCCACCGTGCTCCGCCATCCACGCTCCGATTTCGCGCGCGATTGCGCCCCTATAGAAGACGTCGCGCCCACCCTCCGCGAGACGCCGCAGGGTCCGCCCCAGGTTCGGGTTACGGAAGACCTCGCCCACCTCGGGCGCGCGCCCTTCGATCGTGAACTGTTCCGTGAAACCAGGATAGGGTGCCAGGCGCGCAACCGACAAACCCCAGTAGTAGGCGATCAAGTCCGTCAGGGGAAAGCCCTCTTCGCAGTAGCGAATGGCCGGCGCGAGCACGTCTTTCATGGGCAATTTCCCGAACTTCCCATGCAGCTCGAACCAACCGTCGACGCAACCGGGCACGGAGATCGGGAGGGGTCCGTGACTTGGGATCGACTCGAGGCCTTGCTCCTCGAACACATCCATCGTCAAAGACATGGGAGAACGCCCACTGGCGTTCAAACCGAATAGACGTTGGTCCTCCGCGGACCAAACGATCGCAAAGAGATCGCCGCCGAGACCTGAGCCTGTGGGCTCTGTCAGGGCCAACACAGCATTGGCCGCGATCGCCGCATCCACCGCGCTCCCCCCCGCCTTCAACATATCCAGGGCCGCCTGGGTTGCCAGGGGCTGACTGGTTGCCGCCATGCCATTGACGGCGTACACGGGCGAGCGCGTCGCAAAGGAACGACCGGTAACGCGATCCCCACCACCGACCTCAAAGGGACGTTCTTGCTGCGCCCGTTCCTGGGGCTCGCTAGACGTGGAAGTGAGAAGAGCCGCAAGAAGAAAAGTCGTGGGGAGCACGTGTGTCCTGGGTTGTGACGAACGGAGCACAGATCCTAATGCTGTGCTCCGTTCCCAGGGCAGACCCAAACCAATAGTGGGCCGACTACCACTTTGGGCTACACGCTAGGGGAGTAGCGGAACGCCCACCTCGGTCACGCTGCCGGTCAAAGCCTCCTCCATGAAGAGCACCAGGTCCTGGCGTTCTTGTTCCGTAAGTCCGAGGGGGAAGATCTTCTCCGACAGCCAAGGGTTCGCCAAACCGCCCCGGCCATAGTGAACCACGACCTCATAAAGCGTCGCCAATCCGCCGTCATGCCTGTAGGGAGCCGAAGCCGCGGTGTTCCGCAGGGACGGCGTGCGGAAGGCGCCCTGGTCTTTTTCGTCACCAGTCACAACAGAGCGACCGAGGTCAGGCTCCTCTGCCCCCATGGCGATGCCGATGTTGTGGAACAACTCATCGGCCAGGCCTTGCCCCACATGACCGGTAGCGCACTTGGCCTTGTTGAAGAACAGCTCGCGTCCGCGCTCCGCTGCCAAACTCATGCGAGGGGTTTCCTCTAGCAGCCCGTTGAAAAACAGCAACTCCTCGCTCGGCCCCCACAAATCGCCTGGCTGCGTTGTCGGAACCACCCGTGTAGGTACAGCTACGCGGAGAACCCGACGCCTTGCCAGGCAATTTGTGGAGACCAACCGAGAAGCTGCTGTTTTTCAACGGACTGCTAGGAGCAGAATCTGTTCGCCCTTGGCCACATCATCCGCGTCCTCTTCGTCGGCCGGATCCCAGTCAAAGTAGGGATAGGCTTGCTCGTACGAATCGTTCTTATTCGCGCCCGAGAGGATCGTCCGCTCGAAGCTAGCGATCGCCTTGCCAATCCAATCCGGCGTCGCGGGTCCGCTGAAGACCGCCTTGAATTGCAGGGCGTAACCTTCAATTCCGTTCAGGCGTTCCGCCGCTTCTTCAATCGTGAAGCCCATCTCGATGGAATTGCCGACGGGTCCAACTGCTTGCTCCTCAAGGGTCGCCGCGCGCCCATCCCAGAACGGGGTCAGCCCCAGGATTCGGTTGGGGACGATGGGCGCGGAGCGCCCGCCCCGCTGCCGACGGATGCCCGTGGAACCGGGAGCTGCATCGCCCCAGCCGCGGGCCGGATCGTGGCATGTCGCACAGGAAACCGTGTTGTCGCGCGAAAGTCGTTTGCCAAAGAACAGCTGTAGGCCGAGCTCAACCTTGGCCGGCGTCAGCGGATTTTCCGCCGGGATGTGATCCGCCAGGTTTGCGGTAATGCCCAAGGGCGCCGCGGGCACGAAGCCTCGTGGGCGCTCGGCGCGGCCAAACGCGCGCGGACTTCGGCGAGAGCAAGGGTCCCGGGTTCCGCACGATCATCCGTGCGCCCACTGACTTGGGACTAGGGACTAGGGACTAGGGAGAAGCCAAGAGCAAGAGGGAGCCGCCAGCAAGAACAGCGAGGGGAACAGTGTGCGTCGCATGTGCACAGATTAGCAGCTACCCAAGCGGCCCGCGCGGACCTTACGCTGTAGTAATGCGACTGCCTATTTTCCAGCTCGACGCCTTCGCCGAACGACTTTTCTCCGGCAACCCCGCCGCCGTCTGCCCTTTGGATTCCTGGCTGACCGACGAGTTGATGCAGGCCATAGCCGCGGAGAACAACCTCTCAGAAACTGCCTTCTTCGTCCCCCATGGGCACACGGACGAATTCGAGCTGCGCTGGTTCACCCCCACCGCCGAGGTCGATCTCTGCGGTCACGCTACCTTGGCCAGCGGAGTCGTCGTTCTGGAGAACCGACGTCCCGACTTACAGGTGGCCCGCTTCCGCACGCGCAGCGGGCCCCTCGAGGTGCGACGCGGCGGTCGCGGCTGGGAGCTCGATCTCCCGCGCGAAGATCCCCAGCCCTGGGAGACGCCGGCGGGACTGGCAGAGGCCCTGGGGGCTGCCCCCATCGAGGCCGTGCGCGGTGCCGACTACGGACTCGCCCTGCTACCGAACGAGGACGTGCTGCACGCCCTGGAACCCAAGATGGAGCGGATCGCACGGCTTGACCCAATCGGAGTCATCGCCACGGCACCGACGGACCTGCCGGGGATCGATTTCCTCTCGCGCTTCTTCGCGCCCCGGGTCGGCGTCCCCGAAGACCCCGTGACGGGCTCCGCCCATTGCCTGCTCACCACTTTTTGGGCCGATAAGCTCGGGCGCAGCACCCTGGAGGCACGCCAGGTTTCCAAGCGCGGCGGCGCCATCACCTGCACCCTCCAGGAGCAACACGTCAGACTTTCTGGCGCCGTCACCCCCTACCTTGAGGGTTGGATCGAAATCCCAGAGGCGCCGCGCTTCTAGGCCGATTGCCCCCGATTGCACGGGGCGATATCCAAGGTGTTCCGGGTGGAGGTTTCAAAGGTTCGAATCCCCCGCTCGCAGAGGATCACATCGGAGTTCCCGGAGGCTAGTAGGTACTCAGCCGCCAGCAGCAACTCATCGATGGTGGACAGCGTCCCACGCTTCTGCAGCACCGGCCGACCGGCGCGGCCGGCTGCCTCTAGCAGACGGAAGTTCTGCATGTTGCGCGCACCGATCTGCAGCATGTCGCAGGGCTCAGTCATGAGCCCGACGTCTTCGGAAGCGACCACCTCACTAGCGATGGGCAAGCCCACAGCTCGCCCGGCCTTGGCCAAGAGATTCAATCCCGGGGCCCCTAGTCCTTGGAAGCAATGGGGCAATGTACGCCGCCTAAAGGCCCCGCCGCGCGCTAGCTGAGGCAACCGCTTCAGCCGTGGCGTGGATCTAAATTTCCGACTCCGTGCCGCAGAGCCCAGCGATAGCCGCTGCAGCAGCATCAGCCCCAAAGGGGACTCCGGCTAGGCTGACGACGCTTCGTTCGGGGCGCAGTCCACCACTGACGAGGGCATAGGGAACAGGCCGGAGCTTTACCTCTGCAATGGCCGGGTGCTCGCGCAGCGCTTCCCCCAGGCTCTGGGCGGACGCCCCCACGGGGGTCAGCCTGTCGCGTGCTCACCTCTGCAAGAACACTTGAGGGGACCGCATTTAACGCTTCGATTGCCACGTCTCACGGTTGTTCGAATCGATCGAGGAAGCGCGGCTCACCCCGGCGGGTGATTTCGAAGAGCGCCATGTCTCCCACCGTTGCCGTGAAGACATGCAGATCGGGGTCACTGGGCTGTATGGGCGCGACACAGCAGCTGATATTGCTCGCGCTCTCAGCCACCAACACGGAGGGCCAACCCCCCTCCTCGGGATATCCGGTCAAGACCGTGCCACTCCGCCAATCCGCAGCGGGAAATGGTCCCGCCAGGCGCGCAGCATCGCCCAACTGGCGCAAACTCGTACCGAAGTCCTGGCGGAGACTCGCGAGGAGACTGTCGCCGTCCCCGGGGTGGACGCACTCGCCGACCCATGCTTCGTGGGATCCCGCCATGGACACTACTTCGTGGTAGAGGCTCGCAAGATCCGGTGAGTCCATGGCAGCGGGATCGTCCCAGGACTCCGACACAGGGTCGGCGCACTCGGCATCTCCACGGAGAGGGTATTCCCCCCTGCCTGCCACCAAGAGTTCTGCACTATCCCCGCCGCCGCTACCTAGGCGCGGTGCCAAAAACAGCAAGAGGGCCCCCGCGGCAGCGAGGCATAGCGCAGGACCACGAAGTAGGCGCAACATCGAGAGGTGACCTGCGGAACCGAGCACCGCCGCAGTGGCGGAACTCGCTCGTCCGGCGGATACTCCGGCGGCAAGAGCCTGCGCAGTAGCGGGCTGAACCCCGACGCCAGTTACCGCATCCCTGAGCCGCCCCCCCAAGCCCGCCGGCGCTCGGTAGCGCCGCATCAAAGCCGCTTCGATTCGTGCTTGATCCGCATCTTGGGCTGCGCGGGACGAAGGAGCGTCTGCCTGCTTCCATTCTGATTCATTCATGACGCCTGCTCGCCCGGCGAAGGTGCCGAAAGGGGTGAGGAAGGGGGCAACAGGAGGAGTTCCTTGAGCTGGTGGCGGGCACGGCTCACGTGACTCGCGGCGGTGCCCTCAGGAATCCCCAGGGCCTGGCCGACTTCGCGATAGGAAAGGTCGTGCACAACCCGTAGCAGGAGCGCCGCTCGAGCTTCTTCGGTTATCTGCATAAGTGCATCCTGGACCGCGTCATCGAAGGCTTCCGGATTAAGACCTAGGCCTTCCTGCCCACCGAAGGAGACCGCCCGGTGCAACTCCTCCTCAGGTCGCGGGACGCGGCGACCACTGCGGCGGTCGACTTCCCGGGACAGGGACTCCAGGGTTTCCGGTCCTGCCGGGCGGGTGGCACGGCGCTGGTGCTTGCGCCCCACGTTGCGTGCCGTGTTACGCACAAAGGTCCCCATCCAGGCAATGAAGCTGGTCCCCGGCTGGAACTGGTCGAGCTTCCCCAGGGCAGCCATGGCCGCATCTTGGAGAATGTCCTCGGCCTCGCTCGGGTCCCCCGAAATGGCAGCGGCGAGCATCCAGAGGCCCTCGGCGGATGCCTCCAGGAGGTCCACGAAGGCCTCGCGACTCAAACGTCCCGAGTGCGGGAACTCGGGGGAGCTGGAATCGGGATCACGGGATTGGATTGCCATGGAGATCGGCACGCCTCCCTATGTCATGGGTCTGGGGCCGTCTTGCAATTGTGGGGGAATTCCGGTGCCCGTGGGGAGCCCTCTTCGGTCATGGAATCAAGTTCGGTCTGGAATCGAGCTTGATTCAGCCTAGGTCGTGCTGTGCCGCACGCGCTGGATAAGTACCCTGTGCAGCTCGCATTGCCGCGGTTCGCCCTGGCCGCGCCCCCATCATGTCCTTTCGACCCTCCTCCAGGCGCAAGTTCCGCGCCCGCCAGCGCCTCGGCAAATACCGTATCGAGGCTCACATCGCCCAGGGCGGATTCGCAGAAATCTACCGCGCCTACGACACGATCGAAGGCATCCAGGTGGCCCTAAAGATCCCCCAGGATGCAGAGGTCACGCCTGCGGTGCTCGAGGACTTCGAACGTGAAGTGCGCCTGACAGCCAAGCTCGATCACCCCAACGTTCTGCCGGTTAAGGACGCAAGCTACATCGACGGGACCTTCACGATTGTCTCGCCCCTGGGCACGGGGACTCTTCAGGAACGCCTTCGCACCCGCCTCTCCAATGCGCGCTCCATCGATTACTTGGAGCAGGTTCTCGCCGGCGTGGCCCACGCCCACGGGCGGCGCGTGATGCACTGCGACGTCAAGCCCGACAACCTGATCCTGTTCCCCGAGAACCGCCTGCGCCTCTCGGACTTCGGCATTTCACGCGTGGCCTATCGCACGATGAACGCATCGGGCTCCGGCACCGTCGGATACATGGCTCCGGAGCAGGCCATGGGGCGGCCTTCCTTTCGCTCGGATGTGTTTTCCCTTGGCTTGACGATGACTCGAATCTTGAGCGCCAAACTTCCGACCTGGCCCTTCGAATGGCCCCAGCCTGGCCTCGAGAAGATGAGGAAGAAGGCCCACCCGGATCTGGTCGATCTGATCCGACGGGCCGTCGAAATCAACCCCAAGAATCGCTGGGCGGATGCTCAGGTCATGCACACGGCCTACTTGGCGATCCAGTCCGAGGTACACGTCTTCGCTTGCACGGAAACGGATCGGAGGAAGAAAGCATGAGCTCCCCAGGCAAGCAGTCGCCGCGTTCCCGCTCGCCGGAGGACGCACGCGTTTGGGTGCACGCCGAAGATGACGAGCTGCACTGCCAACCGTTCCTGGGCGGTACTCTCTGCGCCTTCTCACGTCGCAGTCCAACCAAGGATACGCCCAACGAGGATGCTCTTGCGGTGATCCCCCTTAACGACAAGTGTGGCGCCCTAGCGGTGGCCGACGGTGTGGGTGGGACGCGGGGCGGAGATCAGGCCAGCGCGACGGCAATCTATGAATTGTGCGCGTCAATGGAGCAGGTCTCCCGCGATGCCAGCGACCTCAGGAAACCTATTCTGGACGCCATCGAGAACGCGAACCGAGAGGTTTCTCTGCTCGCCATTGGCGCCGCGACGACCATGGCCGTGGCGGAGTTGCGCGACAACATCCTACGCCCCTACCACGTCGGGGACTCCGAGATTTTAGTGATCGGCGGCCGCGGCAAGATCAAGCTCCAGACTGTCTCGCATTCCCCCATGGGCTATGCCTTGGAGAGCGGATTCATCTCCGAGGGCGACGCACTCAGGCATGAGGACCGCCACCTGGTCTTCAACGTCATCGGCATTCCAGAGATGCGCATCGAGATTGGCGCTCCGATCGAGTTGGCGCCGAGAGATACGTTGTTGGTTGCCTCCGATGGGCTGGTCGACAACATGACTTCCGACGAAATCGCCTTCGTCCTCTCCGGCCTCAATCTGACCGATGCCGTAGAGGACCTCCTGCGCACCTGCCGAGGGCGCATGGAAGCGCCCTTGCCCGGTCAACCCCATAAGCCCGACGATCTATCGTTCCTGGTGTGGCGCCGGGACGAAGAGGGTTAGATCTCGATCATTCCTCTGGTGTTTGCCCATCGGTAGCTCGAGGCTCAGAGGGCTTACATAGACTTCCTGCGGAGCCCCTATGGCGGTTTCACGCTTCGACCTAGGCTGCAGTCATGGTCGCCAGCAACAAGGCAGAGGGACGAGGGACGAGGGACGCAAGATGGCTTCCCTTCATGTTCGCTTTATCCCTATTTCGACACACTGAAATAGGGCGCCAGTCGATTCATCCAATCAACAACACGGAGCACTTATTCAGGCGCTCTGGTTCCAATTGGGCCGCACCCGATGGGATGCTCATGACACCAGAGCAGACCTATGGAGCAACAAGAACTGCCCGCGGTTTACGGGCGAGCCAAGACCCTCGCTGAAGCCAACGCCGTGTGACGTGAACTTTGGAAGAGGCAGGGCGGACGCCTTGAGAAGGCGATGTGTCGCCCTTTCCTGAAGGGCCTAGAGAGTTTAGATCAGGCCGGCCTCGACGGCTCTCGCCTACCAAGTCACTCGCAGTTATCGAAGAGCCTCTTCAACAATTCAGGGTGGCGCATAGAAACAGTGCCGGGCCTGATTCCGGTCCGCGATTTCCTTGCATTGCTAGGAGACAGACGCTTCCCTGCTCCCCTTTGGATTCGAGGCTACGGGAACCTGGAGTACACGCCGGAGGCGGACGCCTTCCACGATCTATTCGGTCACATTCCGCAGCTTCTTCGGCCAGAGTTTTGCGTTCTCTTGGAATCCCTCTCGGACCAGGCCGCTGCCGCCAACGACGAGACAATGCTTCGGATAGAGCGACTCTACTGGTTCAGTTTTGAGTTCGGACTGACGCTAGAAAATGGAGAGCTACGGGCCATTGGAGCCGGCCTCGCGTCTTCCGTGGGCGAGCTCGAACGTTCCCTGCATTCCGATCGCGTTGAGCGACTTGCGTTCACACGGGATCGAGCCTGCAGTACTCCCTTCAGCGCTAACGAGCAACAAGCACTCTATCTCGTCGCCGAATCGACGGAGAGCTTGAAAACTTGCCTCCACCTCCGAGGCAATGGCGACAGGTCCCAAGGGGAAGGCCAGTCATTGGGTCCGCGATAGGGCCCGCAATAGGGACAGTACTTAGGCAGGCAAGTAGTCGCTTGAAGCGCTCGCTCGACCCAAGCCGCACATCCTGCGGAGCGCAATCCGCGTGCACGGCTCAGCGCCCAAGATCGACAGCCCAAGCCCCCCTAAGCAGCGCCGCCATCCGGTCCCGCCCGGCTAGGGTCGTTTTTCATTTACAGTTTTGCGTCTTGCGCCCCTCGCTTCAGCCCCATATACACTGCGCCTATGTCCGCGAGATCACCCATCGCCCAAGTACTCGTTTCTTGGCCCTTGCATCACCATCCCTACAGGGTCGGTTGAGCGAGGTCGTCTAGTCAACGAACGAGCTTCACGCCGACCCTTGCGGTCGGCGCTGTTGTTTAAGGGACAGGTCAATTTGCAGGGGTCGGCACCACCGAGTGCCCAATGTCCCCCATCAATCAAATTGAACCCGTACACCTCGCCCTCCCCAAAGGACGGATCCAAGACGGTGTAGTTTCCCTGCTTTCCGAAGCAGGCATCCGCGTCCAAACCGGAGCACGCGGCTATCGACCAAGCCTCTCTGTTGAGGGCTTCGAAACCAAACTGCTCAAACCGCAGAACATCGTCGAGATGCTCGCCGCGGGATCCCGCGACGTGGGTTTCGCGGGGGCGGATTGGGTCGCTGAGAAGGACGCCCAGCTGGTCGAGTTGCTCGATACTGGACTCAATCCAGTGCGGCTAGTAGCCGCCGCCCCAGGCGAACTCCTCACCGAAGGACAGCTGCCCAAGCGGCCGTTGGTTGTCGCCAGCGAATACGGGCGCCTGGCGCGCAAGTGGATGCAAGCCAGTGGAATTGACGGGACCCTCGTCCGCACCTACGGCGCAACGGAGGTCTTCCCTCCTGAGGATGCAGACGTGATCGTGGACAACACGTCCACGGGAGCGACCTTGATCGCCAATCGCCTGGAAGTATTCGACGAGCTCATGAGCTCGTCGACTCGACTCTACGCGAACCCGATGGCCCTGGAAAATCCGGTCAAGCGGGGCCGTATCGAGGATCTGACTCTCTGTCTCCGGGCGGTTCTCGAGGCCCGAGGACGAGCGATGGTGGAGCTCAATGTATCGAGCGAAAACCTAACGCGTGTTGTTGAAGCATTGCCCTGCATGCAAAGGCCGACGATCTCGGGCCTGCATGGTGAATCCGGCTTCGCGGTCCGTGCTGCAGTCAAGCGCACTCAACTCCCCACTCTGGTGCCCGATCTAAAAGCTCGCGGCGCAACCGACATTGTCGTTTCACGCTGTGAGCAAATCGTACCGTGAAAGACTACGCCCCCCAACACACGCATCCCCCTCAGCCGTTAGCGGATCTACAGCTCTCTCACAACGAAGGTAGGCCACCGACGGGCCCCCTGGGTGGATCGGTGAGTTCCAGGGTAGTTGCACGCTATCCCGATCTCTCGACGCTGGGGGACACTCTGGCGGCACGCTTGTCGGTTTCACCTGATCGCTTGCTGGTCACAGCGGGGGGAGACGATGCCCTGCTTCGGGTCTGCCTCGCAACTCTTGGTCACGGCGGAGAAGCACTAATCGCTGAGCCGACCTTCGAGATGATCCCGCGCTATGTCCGCATGGCAGGGGGAACTCTGCGGTCAATCGACTGGCCCGAGGGCGCGTTCCCCACGGACGATTTCCTCGCAGCCATCCGCCCCAACACACGGATCGTGTTCCTGGTTTCCCCCAACAACCCCACCGGCGCTGTCGCCAGTCATGACGATCTCGAACGCATCGCCCTGGCACTCCCAGAGACCCTCTTGGTCTTGGACGCTGCCTATGCTGAGTACGCGGATGAAGATTTGACAGCAGCCGCCCTTCAGCACGACAACGTCGTGGTTGTGCGAACACTATCCAAGGCTTGGGGACTCGCGGGACTGCGTGTGGGATACGCCCTGGGATCTCCAGAGTGGATTGAGCGACTGCGGGCGGCGGGTAATCCCTACCCTGTTTCGATCGCCTCCGCTGCCATCGCGCTCGAACGCCTCTCGACGGGCGAGGGCGACATGCGGGAATCGGTTCGCGTCACGCGCGAGCAGTCTAGAATGCTGATTGCAGCTCTCGACAAGATCGGAGTTCGTTGCAGCGCCCCTAGCCAGGCAAACTTCGTCTTGCTGCGAGGAATAAATGCCGCCTGGGTCCAAGCCGCCATGGAATCCCTTGGGATCGCCATCCGTAGATTTCCCGATAACCCTTCGTTGACGGACGCCATACGGGTGTCCATGCCGGGGACGCCCCAAGCCTTCGCCCGGCTGCTCGCGGCGCTGCACACGGTCCTCTCGCCCCAAGCCCTGCTCTTTGACCTGGATGGCGTCCTCGCCGATGTTTCGGGCTCCTATCGCGTGGCCATCCAGCAAACCGCCGCAAGCCTCGGACTTGTCCTCTCAACTGCCGATATCGAACGAGCCAAAGCGCAGCCCGGGGCAAACGATGACTGGGTCGTGACCCATAGACTCCTGGCGGAGCGCGGGGTCGAAGTCTCCCTGGCGGAAGTCACCTCGCGCTTCGAAGGCCTCTACCAAGGCATCGAGGGGAAGCAAGGGCTGAAGGATCGGGAGGTGCCCTGCGCACCTACCGCGCTCCTGACTGCCTGGGCAAAGCGCTACTCACTCGCCGTCGTAACGGGACGTCCCCGTGCTGATGCGTTGGAATTCCTTCGGCGCTATCAACTACAGGACCTGTTCAAGGCCATCGTCTGCCGCGAGGACACCACCCTCAAGCCGAGTCCAGACCCTGTTCTACTGGCCCTAAAACTCCTGTCTTGCGAACGAGCTTGGATGCTGGGCGACACACCGGATGACCTCGTTGCCGCTCGAACGGCTGGCGTTGTCCCCATCGGTGTGATTCCCCCAGGAGGGAACGAAGAGAATGCCGCACGCGCCCTCTCAGCCAACGGCGCCGCCCACATACTCCGTCAAACAGCGGACCTGAAGGAGCTTCTGTAATGGACAGCGACCCCACCACGCAGCGTGTCTCAAACATCAGACGCGCCACAAGCGAAGTCGAAGTGCAAGTCCGGCTAAACCTCGATGGAAACGGAACGGCAGAGGTGGACACCGGTCTTCTGTTCCTTGACCACATGTTGACTGCACTGGCCAAACATGCGCACTTCGACCTGAATCTCAGCGCCAAAGGGGACCTCGAAGTGGACGACCATCACACGGTCGAGGACTGCGCCTTGGCACTCGGATCTGCCCTTGGCGATGCCCTAGGAGATCGTGCAGGTATCGCCCGCTTCGGCTACTCCTTCGTGCCCTTGGATGAAGCCCTCGCGCGAGCTGTTGTCGACCTTTCGGGGCGTCCTTGGCCCGCGATCGAGCTGCGCTTTCGCCGCGAGATGTTGGGGCAGGTCGCCACGGAGAATCTCACGCACTTCCTCCAGACCCTTGCCATCGAGTCTCGCATGGCCCTGCATGTCAACATGATCAGCGGCTCAAACGACCACCACAAAGCAGAGGCCGCATTCAAGGCGGTGGCTGTCGCGCTTCGTATTGCCGTCGCCCGCGAGGGAAACGCAGTGCCCAGCACGAAGGGAGTTCTATGAGCGAGCAAACATTGGCCCAGACCCAGGTGCTCGTTGTCTCCACAGGCACGGCGAACACTGCTTCGGTCATGGCTTCCATCAGGCGCCTAGGCGCGCGCCCTCGTCTCACACGCGACCCGCTAGAGGTCGAATCGGCTTCGCACCTTGTTCTCCCTGGCGTGGGCGCTTTTTCCGCGGCGCTGGATGAGATCGATGCCCTGGGACTGCGCGAACCTCTGCGACGTCGTGTCCTCGCGAATCGTGCGACCCTCGCTATTTGTCTTGGGCTGCACTTGCTCTGCGAATCCAGTCAAGAGGGTCCCGGGCGACCTGGACTCGGCCTCGTGGACAGCGCTGTCCTGCGCTTTCAAGGAGGTCTACGCATTCCCCACCTCGGCTGGAATCGAGTCGAGCCCACGGGCGGCCAGTGGATCGAGCCGGGTGAAGCCTACTTCGCAAACTCCTATCGACTCGATGGCATTCCCTCAGGTTGGTCCTGTGCGCTGACCAACTATGGCGGCGCTTTTGTGAGCGCGGTCCAACGCGGAAAAGTCCTGGGCTGCCAATTCCACCCTGAGCTCTCGGGAGCTTGGGGTGCCAAACTCATTGAGCGCTGGCTCCTCAGTGGCATGGAGGCAAACTGATGTTACGACCTAGGATTATCCCCTGCCTTGATGTTCAGGACGGGCGAGTCGTAAAGGGGATTCAATTCCACGGGCTCCGGGATGCAGGCGACCCCCTGGAGCGCGCTCTCGCCTACTCTGACCAGGGGGCGGATGAACTTGCCCTCCTTGATGTGTCGGCTACCCCCAAGGGGCGCGACCATGGTCTGGAGGTCGTGCGGCGAATCCGCGCAGTCTTGCCGATCCCCCTGATGGTCGGTGGCGGCGTACGTTCCGTGGCTGACGCGGAACGACTACTCGAGGCAGGCGCTGACAAGGTCGGCGTCAACAGTGCAGCAGTTGATCGGCCCCAACTCCTGAGTGAGTTAGCGAATCGCTTCGGAAGCCAATGTGTCGTTCTAGCGCTGGACGCCGCGCGACTCCCCACAGAGAGAGCCCCGGCCTGGGAGGCCGTAACCCATAGTGGTAAGTCTCGGCCGGGACTCGACGCGGTCGACTGGTGCAAGCAGGCAGTCAGGCTCGGCGCCGGCGAGATCCTGCTCACGAGCTTCGATCGGGACGGCACCCTCTCCGGCTATGACCTGGAGCTGCTCAGTGCCGTGTGCGCAGCCGTTGGCGTCCCAGTCATCGCATCCGGTGGTGCGCAATCCGCCACGCACCTCCGTGAAGCCTTAGACGTCGGAG
>JBLHLB010000033.1:0-20652 GCA_047618505.1 Planctomycetota bacterium | reverse complement strand
CCACAGCCGGAGCCATGTCCACATCACCACTGGCCTCATAGAAAGTGAATCCGATGTCGCCTCCGGTGGTATCCACTGTCTGGATAACGCCGTAGAAGGGCGGATCCACGATGGTGGAGTTGGCGGTAATGGCACCCGCGAAACTCATGCCCCACTGGCCAAAGGGATTGTCATCGGAGGCGCCCTCTTCGATCTCCACCTGAACGCGGATTTCGATCTCGGGCCCCATTCCGCCCGTCTCATTCTCGCGCGGTACCCAGAGCTTTGAAACCTGCGACACGGAGTTGCTCGCGCGTGTCGATTCCACTGTCCATAGCTCGAAGCTAGTCGCGCCGGAGGACTGACCATCTTCGGAACCAAGGGAGTCTCCGTCCTGTCCCTCTTCGCACAGACTGGGGTCGATCTGAGAAAGGAACGGGGGCTCATTGACCAACAGGTTCGACCCCGCCAAGTCCAGGTAACACAGGATGCTATTCAATGTCTGCAATGACTCGATCGCAGGGTCATAGACGTTTGTCCGCGCGGTGTCGGTCACGTAATCGGAGGTCTCCGGCAGGTTGAGGCCACCGATAGTCGGATCACCCTCCAGGCTGGACTCCCCCACGGGCTCCACCAGATTCAATTCACCCGGGGGTTCCAGGCCAACTGTCTCACCGCTGGAGGATCCGCCGCCGCCTCCGCCGCCTCCGCAGGCACCAAGGAAGAGAGGCAAGGAAAGCAGGACGACTCGATTTGTATGCCTAATCATGAGCTGCAGGCGAGACATGCGCAGGTGGCGCGCGCTGGGTTGCTCCCCGTGGGACAGCGAGGGGAAGAAGTCACCTTTGGACCTTCGGCCCCGGCATGGACCCACTTGAGAGTGGCGATTCCCGGCGACGACCCGTGGGAACGCACGTCCCAGGCCTGGGAGAGACGAGCGGAGCATTAGCGCGAGAGAACTATCCGGAGCGGATCTCCGGCCACGGAAACGGCATGTCCCGTAGAGGCGCTGAAGAGCACAAGATCGGCGGGGTCGAGCTCGGCAGAGAGGAGCTCTGCGCCGCCGCGACTGTGACAAGCGGGTGCAATCATCAGGAGCAGCGCCGCCGCAGAGGCACCCGACGCAAGGGTCCAAGGGCGCTTGCTCGTGTACTTCGCCCGGGCCCGAAAAAGCAGCATGAAACCCAGCAAAATAGTGCCCGTGGAGAGGACCCGAACCAGTGGAAGCCCACCAAGGTTCCTGGAGGAATCAGGTGCGAGAAGACCACCCGCCGCCGCGCTCAGCTGTGCTGCTCGCGGAGAGATCGGTGCCACGAGCAAGAAGCCTGTGACAGCCCCCCGTGGGAGCAAGGCAAGGTCACCTTCCGCCCGCTCCATGACCAGTGCTTGACCGTTCGCACGTGCGCGCGCTAAGGGTTTACGCGGTCGATCGAGACGGCCATCCAAGTCCTGATCCAAGTACAACTCGTAGCCGTCGAAGTCCTCGGCTCCCGCGGGAAACTCCAACTCAAGTCGCTCGAGTCGTAGGGCCTGTTCCGGTCCAACGGCCAAGGTGAACGCGAGGGCTCCGCCCTCGCCACCGGTGGGACCGGTGGAATGGGGACGCAACTCTGCGGTCCCCGCTTGGGGCGGACCGCCGCTGTCGATGACGAGGAAGGTCCGTGACGTTCGCATCGAGAAGGGCGCCACAGGCAGGAACTCCGCGCCATCCTCGCGCGGGCCAGCCATTGAGTCTGCCGCAGAACGAGATCCAAGTCCGAAGACACCGCACTCGCGATTCGAAGCGGCGATGCCATTGATGTTCACAACGTCATAGTCCACCCGGTGGATGCCCGGCCCGGCGAACTCGCTCAGGAGAGCGGAGTAAATACCGTCGCCTGACTGCAGATCGCCATTGGAGGGGTGACCGTCATCGAAGAGCGCGAGGGGCTCACGGTAGCCATCGGGTCCAAGGACTGTGCCCCTGACAACTGCGCCGGCCACGGGCACACCAAAGACAACGGAGACCTCCAGGTGCGCGGGCTCGCCCATCTCCACGAGATCGGCGGCGACGGCTGTGGTGACCGACAGCAAGCGCGACTCGATCGCGGCGTGCACAGTAACCTCAGCGGCCACCGCAGAACGGGTGGCGAAACCAATGCGCCAGGTACCAACCTGGGGATTGGGCACGCGCAGTAGGAGCACATCTCCGGCTTGCACAAACTCGACACCTGTGGGCGGGCTATCGGAGGAGACCGCACTCCCCGAGGGCCCTAGGAGTTCGAGCACCGGATCGCTTTCCACGGCTGCGGCCAAGGCCACGGTCAAGGCGTCCGAGTCAACAGGGACATCAACGCTGAATTCGATCGTTTGCCCCACTGAAGCACCCGGTCCCTGGAAGGAGCCTGACAAGGAACCGCCCCCGGCAAGGGCGAAGATCTGCGCAAAGACCCCGGGGACCTCTGCGGGTGTGGGCGCGGAAAAGAACTGCCCGCCGGTCGTACTGGCCAACTCCATCAGGGCGCTATCGTTCGTGAAACTGCCAAGGGCAACTGTGTAGACCTGAACGTCGTTGAGTAGAAGAGCCTGGAGTACCTCGGCTTCATTCACATCTGGGCTCGAGGAAATGCCATCGGTGAGGAGTATCAGGAAGCGACGGCAGGCGTCGGAGTCGCCGATATCCTGGGCCACATCGAGTAGGGCCTCCCCCGCCTGGGTGCCACCGTAAGCCACGAGTGTGCCGACCTTCAAAATGGCCGCGTCGCGTCGCGAACTCGTCACGGTCTGGGGTGCAACGACGGTCGTGAGAGTATCGTCGAAGCCGTAAACCGCCTGGGTTTCCCCGTCGCGCAACATCCCCAAGGCCAGCTCGCTCCCGAGGATCGCGCCGTCCAGTCGACCGCTGGCGGACATACTGCCGGAGGTGTCCACCAATAGCCCCATGGCGAGGGTGCCGTAGTAGCGATCCAGGTCAAAGACCACATTCTCGTGGGTGAAGTCCACGTCCGTGGGCTCCGTCGAGGGGTGCGTCAGGCCGGCGCTGCCGTCGCGCTGCATCTGTCGCCAGCAGGATGTGCTGTATACATACTCTTGGTTCGTGACGACAAAATCCCCGTTGACGTCGATCAATCCATCGTTGTGAATCGTATCGGGGAAGGCCGCGCTTACGTCGGTGCAGAACTCCGTTCGCAGGAAGTTCGGAAACACCGTCGTGCCCCCATCCATCAGGCATCCAATGGCACCGGTGGCAGTCGAACAGAAGTGTTTGGGGCTCGTCCCCGGCACCCCGTCGATGAAGCCCAAGTACTCGTCGTATAGCGACCAAACATAGTGCCCGGTCTCGTGTGCCAAACCGAACTGTCCACGGGCAAAACCAGTGGTGGAACGGTGCGTCTGGGAGATGGTGATGTGCTGACCGCTACGCCCCAATCCACCGATGTGCGCCCGCGCCCCGCTATTGTCATTAAGCACCCACACGTCAGCCTCATCGCTCAGCGCAGCGCAGGATGTGAACTGAACTTGCCCCAGCTGCAGCACACCTTCCGTCGCATTCAGGAGCAGCTTCGAGTACTCCTCAAAGACAGGTTCCCAAGCGCTCGGATCTGATTCGGCATAGGTGAAGTACACCAGCAGGTTGAGCTTGCCATCGGCGATGTCGCCGCTGCCCAGCATGGGCCGAGCGCTCGCCACCGGGACCAGGCAGAGGACACAGATCAGGAGCGCCGCAGCAGAGGAACGGAGGGCGCGCAGGGTGTAGACGAATCGCATGGGGAGATGCCAGAGGGACCTCCCAGGGTGATCGACGCGATTGGCCCGGGCCTTGATAGCTGGCTCGGATGGCGGAGAAAGGCCTCGCCAGGTGCCCTAGGCCCCCTTAGGCAGCGGCGTCGAAGGCCTTTGTGCGCTCGCGCAGATCTGCCATCAGATCCTCTGCACTACCACTCTCGAGCATTCCCTCAAGGGCCGGCATATCCACGCTCCAGCGGTCCTCCTCGGCCAGCTCGCCGTCCCTGTGGAGCATGGAGCATGCCACCAGGTCTGCCTTGCGCAGACAGGACCCGACCAGGTCTATGGGCTGGGTGGCTCGACTCTCCCCCATGCTGTAGGAAATCCAGGCTGGCAGTTCCCAGTCACGCACGAGGCGGGCCCCCTCCTGGATGTGGTCAAGACCGAAGACCTGGCGTTCCGCCTGGGGACCGCTCAGGCCTGAGGCGTAGGCCACCCGAACGCGCTCAACGACGTGTGGCGGGTAGACCTGGTGAAAGCGCAAGAGTCCGATGGGAAGGAATAGCCCGGCGAAGAAAGTTCGCGAGGGATCGACGCCGTGCTCAGCGGCCAGGCCCTGGGCGCATAGGGCCGTGGCAAGGGAGCGGCGCCAAAGAAGGTGACTCACCCGCCCGTCCAGGTACCCACGGGGCGCGTGGTAGAGCGACACAACCGACGCCAGGGTGACTTCCACTAGTCGCGTCTTCCCGAGGGCCATACCCGCTGCGGACAGAGTGTCTATGCGCTGACGGAAGCCGTAGAGGCTCGAGTTCGCCAAACGCAGAATTCGGCCGCTAATCGCGGCATCAGCGCGCATCGCCCCGATCAGATCTGTTGGACCTGTGTCTGCTTCGGTCGCCAACTGCATGACCCGCAGCGCCACCCCGGGGAAGGGGGCGAGTTCGGCCGCTTGACGCATGGGCTTCCGCTTCGATCGCTTATTAAACATCGGGCTGGCGAGGGCTAGCGCCCTGTTCATCGACCAACCGCGGGTAGAGCGTTAGCAGTCCTTTCCGAGGTCAGAGGCTAGTGCGACGCGTCCAGGCCGCTATCGATCGTTTCCAGGAACTGGTTCTTGATCGGTACGCCCATGCCACTATCACCCGAATCGGCACCATTGCCGCCGGTGCCCCCGGCGCCGCCTGTGCGTTGCCCAAAGATCTGCCCCAGATTCTTGAGTCCCAGCTTTAGGTCATCGGCCATGCCGTAACCGGAAACGACCGCGTGCTGATACCAAAGGAAAGCCAAGTGCGTCCAATCGTAGATCGGGTTGCGCGGGAGCCGAATCAGACGCCGTACTAGGGCTTCACCACCGGGCATATAAACGGCGATATTGAAGAGCTTCTGCAGATTGACGACTTCACGTAGATCATCACGCTTCATCTGTGAGTCGAAGTGCAGGGAGGGGCCGATGTCTTTACCTTCGTCAACGCGCCCCGTGGCGAAGTCCTCGCGACCAAGGACAGTGGAACGGAAGGGTCGATAGATCAGGACCGTGCAGCCTTCGGGCTTGATGCGCTTGTTCGCGCGCACGGTTTCAAACATGTCTTCCAGTGACTCCGCTGGCGAACCCATCATGTTGTTCGTGCGGAAGCTGATCTGATGCTTCTTTAGGAGCTTGGGGATGCGCGCGACGATTTCGTCCGTGTAACCCTTCTTGTAGACATTTAGGCGTACGTCTTCGCTACCGGACTCCAAGCCGAACTGGACAGAGACGCAACCAGCTCGCTTGAGGGCGACAATGTCGTCTTCATTTAGGTAGTTGATGTTGACGTTGCAGGCGAAGGGCAACCCCACGCGCTTCGGCCACTTTTCCGCAAACTCCTCCACCCAGCCGCGGTACATGTTCAAGGCCGCATCGCCAAAGTTCACCATGCGGAAGCCGGGGTAGCGCGCCAGGACATCGTTCATCTCCTCGCACAGGTAGTCCACCGACTTGGTGCGGTTGAACTTCTCTTTCTTACGGTCGCTGACCCACTCCTTCTTCATCAGGGGAACAGTGCAATAAGTGCAATTGTTCTGGCAGCCGCGGCTAGCGTGCACTTGCAAGACACGCTTGTTCCTGAGGAACGGATAGCGATAGAAAATATCAACATCAGGGAACGGCAAGGTGTCCAGGTCTTGCACGATCGGACGGATCATGTTCTGGAAGGGAATCCCGTCGCGCATGACACCGATGTTGAGGATGTCCCCGATCGGGTTGTTGGCCTCCCAGGCATTGACCAGATCCAGCATGGCGAACTCCGCCTCTCCCTTGATGGTCGCGTCCACGTGCTCCTCGTCGCGCAGGACATCCGTCTCAAAGGACGGGTGCGGCCCCCCCATAACGACCTTCAGGTGCCCCAGGTCACGGCGCCAGCGCTCAATCAGTGGATAGCACCACCTCTCTTGGCCCGTGGTCGCATAAATCCCCACCACATCCGGGCGCCAGTCCCGCACTGCACCCTCGAAGTCCTTTTCCTCCGATGTAATGAAACAGTCGGAGGTATGCCCATGCTGCTTCAGGGTAGCAGAAAGGGCCTTGATGCCCTCGAACTCGTGGCAGGTGGTGACGACGAAAGCAACGCGTGCCATGCTCTCTACTGTAACTATCAATCCCGGGTAGCGGTCCAGCCTCCCACAAAGAACCTTCCACAATGTTGAAGTCCGCTCTCCCCCCCGAAACTGTTTCCAATCCACACCTTGAGAGTCACTCCGGGGACTTAAAGGGCAACGACAGCGAAGTACGCCACCTTCGCGTCGCCTTGGTGCAGACCTACCACCCCTACACGCAGTTTACCCACGTGCATCCCCTGGGCATCATGATGCTTGCCGCCCAGGGGCAGCGGTCCGGCTTCGGCGACATGCACATCCTCGACATGAAAGTCGAGGATTGGACACCCGAGCGCTGCGTAGAAGAGCTTCTGCGACTCAAGCCCGACGTCGTTGGGCTCTCGGCAATGACCTACGAAGCAGGCTGCATGCACAAGGTTGCCAGCCTCCTACGCGCTGCTCTCCCCGGCGTCGCGATTCTCTGTGGCGGCCCTCACCCTAGCGTGGCAGCCGAAGACGTCATGACCGACGCAAGCGTCGACTTTGTCGTGCGCGGGGAAGGCGAATTCACTTTCGTCGATGTTCTCGATGGAATCGCCCGCGGCCGCCAGGATTGGACTGGTTGCACCGGCCTCACCTGGCGGCGCGCCAGCGACACAGGCGCCGCCGGCGAAGTCGTCAGCGAAATCGATCGCCCGCCTCCCGCCGACCTGGACGCCATGCCTTTCCCCGCCTGGGATTTGGTCGACCACGTGAAGTACCACCACGTGCCCCGGGGTGGCGTGATCTATGCCCACAAGGAGTTCGCCACGATGTTCTCCTCGCGCGCCTGCCCTTGGCGTTGCACCTATTGCCACAACTCCTATGGCAAGGCCTTCCGCGAACGCTCTGCTGAGAACGTGCTGGCCGAAATGAAGCTCCTGATCGAAGTCCACGGCGTGCGCGAGTTCGTCTTCATGGACGACATCTTCAATTTTAGGCCGGAGCGAGCGAAGCGCATCGCCCGCGGCATCATCGATGCGGGCTGGGGGGTCAAACTGACCTTCCCCAACGGCTTCCGCGGGGACATCCTCGACGAGGAATTGGTGGACCTCCTCGTGGAGGCCGGAATGTACCGCTGCATGATCGCCATCGAGTCCGCGGTGCCCCGGATCCAGAAGGTCATGAAGAAGAACCTTAAGATCGCCCCCGTCGGAAAAATCGTCAAATACGTCGCCGACCAGGGAGTAATGGTCCACGGTGCCTTCATGCTCGGGTTCCCCACCGAGACGAAGGAAGAAATGCTTGCCACGATCGACTGGGCGGCCAAGAGCGCCTTCCACACCGCAGCCTTCTTCCGCGTCATCCCCTTCAAGGGCACCGAGCTCTTCCGACAGGTTGAGGCTGCCGGCTATGACCTGCCCACAGATTGGTCTGCCTACGAGCCCTACCAGTCCGACATCAACCTTTCCGCTGTTGCGGAGAATCAGATCCTGAAGCTGCGTAAGCAGGCCTACAGGCGCTTCTACCTGTCCCCGAGACGCATGTGGAGGATCCTCAGACTGATCCCGAACAAACGTACGATGATCCCCTTCCTGATGCTGCTTTTCGCGCGCAGGGCCTACGCACGCTGAACGCTCCCCATGTCCATGCTCACGCTGCCCACAGCCCCTAGTCCTCCTTCCGCACGCCCCCACCTCCTGGGGAGCGCCAAGCCCCTCTTGGCCCTGGCAGTGATTGCTGCCCTGGGCCTCGTCGCGTGGTTGGGTGTAGAGCTGCTCTCGGAACCCAAGAGCACCGCCGCTGCCTCTTCCGGAGATCGCGTGGGGGCACGCCCCGGCGCCGTGAGTCCGGGGGAGACCCCAATGTCACTCACCGAGGCTCCCACCATCGATGCGCCCGGTGCGCAACCCTCCTTGCTGGAGAACTCCGAGGTCGCCCAGCGCACCGCCCACACCACGCGCGCCAACGATTCCGACGCCCTCTGGGTGGAAGGCAACGTTCTGCTCCCGGACGGAACACCCCTGGACGAGCGAGTCTTCGTCGAGTCACGCGAGCCGAGCGATGTGAGGAAGGGCTATGACCGCGTGGAAGTCGATGGCAAGGGCAAGTTCCGCGTCGCCTTTCCCGCGGACGCCAACAACGGCTGGCTACGGGTCCATGGGCGCTACATTTGGTTCATGGGCAGCCTCGGCGTGCGTCCGGGGAAGACGCCCGTCGATGAGCTGCAACTCGAGGTTGTTCTAGGTGGACGCGTCGAGGGCTCCCTGGCCCTCGAAGACGGCGGCTTCCTGCCCGGGGGCGAATTGGAGATTTCCCTCGAGGGCCAACCCGACTCGGGTGGACATCGGAAGCGTATGCGCCAGATTGAGGTCACGATCAAGCGCGAAGAGGATGGACGCATCGCGAAGTTCAGTGCTGACGCGGTTCCGCCAGGCCTCTACAACCTCGTGTGCAGCCCCGATGGGCATCTCTCTAGGATCGTCGAAGAATTCCGCGTTCTCCCGGGCGAGGTGCTGCTCGTCGACCTGAACTTGGTCCCTGCCCCGACCCTGCGCGGTCGCGTATTGGACGAGGATGGGGAGCCCGTTGCAGATGCGGAAGTCCGAGCTAGCGGACAGCTCGATGAGGTCGAAGAGGGCGAGACAGACATGCCCGGCCTAGCCCTCGCACGGCGCGAATCCAAAACCAACGAGAACGGCTACTTCACCCTGCCCGGTGTCTATCCCGGCAAGGTAAACGTCGTCATCAGCGCCGATGGCTTCACGCCACTCGCTGAGGACTTTCAGACCGCTGGTCCTAAGGCCGAGAACGACCTTGTCTTGACCCTCGCCTGGGGCGGGGTGATCTCCGGTCGTGTGCTCTTTGCGGACGGGATGCCCGCCGCCGGCGCAAGCGTCACAGCCAAGACGCTGAAAGGCCTGGGCATGCGCAGCACTTTCAGAAGAAACGGCAGCCTCAGCACTGTGACCGATAGCGAGGGCAATTTCTTCATTAGCGCCCTCGACGAGGAAGCCGAGTACACCGTTCTTTCGAGCCTCGCCAAGCCGAAGGATAAAGGTGGGTATGCGGTCGCCCGCGAGGAGGACATCCCCGCTGGTTCCAGGGATTTGGTGCTTACCCTCGGCCCGGGCTACTCCATCCAGGGCCGCGTTGTAGATCTTGCCGGCAAGCCCCTGAAGCGCTTTGCGATTTCGGTGCGGCCCGTGGGGACCTTCAGCTTCATGATGGATCCTGAGGCCGTTGGGATTCTAAACCAGCGCGTGCGCGACGAGGATGGAGCCTTCTTCATAGACGGCCTCCTCCCGGGGGAATGGAACGTCAAGGTTATCGCGGGTGGATATAACGAGACCGAAGAGTTGCTCCTCGAGCTGCCGCCACAGCCTTCGAACCTCGTCATTGAGATGTACGAGTTGTCCACGCTGCGGGGCTTCGTCTATGGACCCGATGGCAAGCCCGTCGCCAAAGCATCGGTAACCTATCGCCGCGAAGGTGCTGGCTTTGACATGAGTAGTTTCGGCGACAAGAAGACCAACCGGCGGGGCCAGTTTCGCTTCGGCGGGGTCGCTCCGGGAACGCTTCGCGTCAAAGCGACAGGCGAAGGCTATGCCCCTGCGGAGGAGATGACCTTTGAACTTGGGCGTGAGGAGTCCCGTGACAACCTCGTCCTGCGCCTAACCCGTGGAGCCACCATCCAAGGCCAAGTAACCCACTCCGATGGAACTCCTGCGCCGGACGCATCCGTTCGCTGGCGAAGCAACGAAGAAGGCTTTGGCGGAGATGGCATCGCCGTGGATAAGGAAGGTCGCTTCAAGGCCACCGGCATCCCGGCTGGAACTGTCGTGGTGAGTGCAGACATTGCAATCACCGGTGGATCTGGCAATTCCAATGGGACTTGCAACGTGAGCGAAGAACGCGTCCTTGTGGACGGCGATGTCTGGGCTCCGATTCTGGCCGCCGAACAACGCACAATGCTCGACACCACAGTCGAGGTGCGTCGCAACGACGAACCTTGGGGTGGCACAACCCTCTCCCTTTCGCGCAATGAAGATGGCCTGCGCTGGAGCATCAACGGGGAGACCAACGACAGCGGAAATGCCCAACTCGACCTGCCCGGTCCCGGGTCCTACAACTACGTCATTGGAAGGCGCAGGGGAAGCCTTTCTGGTACCTGTAAAGTTGACGGAACAGGTCGCGTGCTGCTCGAGTTCTCCCTGGGCAAGGTCGAAGGTCACGTCTCCGCACCCACGGGGGAACAGCCCATATTCGTAAGCGTTACCCTGCGCCCCAAGGAAGGAAGCAAGGGTTCAGAGGGCGTCCAACAACAGCGCGTCGATGTGGACGAAGAAGGCAACTTCGAGAGCGACATGATCAATTCGGGCACGTACGAAATCCGCGCCAGTGGCCCCACCGTCGGGGGAACCCTGCGTTCCAGTGAGTGGCAGGAAGTCCGCATCACGCACACCAGAACCGCCGGCCCGATCGAATTGACCATGGATCAGACCAGCACGATTGAGGGCGGCATGGAAGGTTTCTTTCAAGGCATCAGATGACTCCATCAAGGGCTAGCGGTTCCAAGCAGACCAGCCCCGCCACTCTGTTGTGGACCAAGACGACAAGTTCGAGTTCGGGGACTTCCCGGTCGGCAACGATAAGATCCGCGCCGTCAGCCAAGACCTGAAGACGACGGCTCCAGCCCTTGGACAGAAATCGCGATCTCGGAGAATGAAAGGACGGGCCCTGTGGAACTGACCCTGGGCAGCTAGGTCGCACGACACTGTTCTCCCGCGCGGCGACCTGTTCGAGATAAGGGTCCGCGACACGAATTCAGAATCGCGGACCGTTGGAACACTGCTATTGAGTGCCTGGCGGGAGATACTGATCACCCGCGGCCAGATGACTGACGAGCTACATCTCGCCCTCGAGCAGGTCGTCCCCATCGATCTTAAATACGAAGCGAAGGACAACCTGTCTGGCTTCTAACGGCTGACTTCCGAGCCGCTAAGTCCCGACGGCGATCGCCGCCGCCGTCGCTTGCACAATACGCTCAACATCAGACATCGGTGTGGCACAGAGCGCAATGCGGATGGCGCCACGTAGGGGCACGACGAAGACCCCGTTTTCACGCATGTGCGCAACGGTGCCTGCCGCATCGGGTGTGAAGACCGAAACAAAGAATCCGCCCTGGTAACGCGGATACTCGAGCCCAGCCTCCGCGGCGGAGCGGTTGAAAGTAACCACGCGCTCGTCCAGGAGCGTGCGCAGGCGATCCCTTTCCCCATCGGCCTTGGCACGCAACGTGTCGTCGCGCAAGACTTGCCCCACCGCCAGCATGCCGAGGTGGTTGCAGTTGGACCAGGTTCCGCGACAGGAGTAGCCCAGGGCGTTGCCCACGGCTTCCAGCTTGCTCGGATCGTTGACCACAGCAACGCAGGCGCCGACGCGCGCACCGTACTGTGTGAAGGCCTTGGATGCCGTCCAAGCCAAGATCACATTGACGCCGGCGGCACTCAACTCTTCCACCGAGGGACGCCAGTCAAAGCCGTCCACGTGGGCGAACTTCTCGTAGGCCAGATCCAAGAGCAGTGTGATTGGCGCCTTCTTTGCTGCCTCACTAAGGACGCGCACCACCCCGGCCCAGTCCGTGCCATCCATGGAGTAGCCCGTGGGGTTGTTGCAAGGCGTGTTCAGGAACAACAGAACACGGCCCTGCGCCTTCACCAAGTTTGCGGTCTCGGTCTCCAACGAAGCCACATCCAAGCGCCCGCTCTCATCGAACATCCGGAAGGTGCACAGTCCCCTGCCCGTGTGGTTCGCCAGGGTTCCGTAGGGTCCCCAGTGATAGTCCGTCGTCAGAAGCGACTGTCCGGGGCTTAGGAAGTTGACGATGGAGAGATAGCAAGCGCCGGTGCCACCGGGCGTCGCTGCCGCGACCGATTGGCTATAGAGCTGAGAGTTGCCGAAGAGATCGCGCCTGACCGACTCAAGGAAACCCGCGTTGCCGATGATCGGCGCATAGGCCGCGGCCTGCTGCGGCGGCACATCCTTGATGGCGTCGAAGACCGACTGCATCACAGACATGGAACCATCGTCCTCCATCAGCGCGCCGAGGGTCGAATTGAGCACATCTTCACCCGCAGCTCGACGCGCGTTGGCGTCGGCATTCAGTGTAAAGATCGGGTCGTCGCCGGGGCGGTCGGCACTCTCGGGGATGAGGTGGGAGAACATCGTCTGGGAAAGAACAGGTCGGAGAATGGGCAGAGAAGAGGACCCCCCATCCTACGCCAGGCCCCAGGGGCGCGGAAAGGGCGACTTACCTGGTCACTCGCTCAATCGGGCCCAGAAAGGGCTACTCCGGAGAGCCAGCGGAGATCTCCGCGTTACTTCCGAGTCACTTCGACAGGAGGAAAGCCGTAGCAGTGTGCCGCTGGGGCTATGATTCCCGCCAGCACGGGCCACCGGCCATTCCCCAAATGGGGCGGATCACCGGCGGCGCACATTCCCAAGGACCCTGATTTTCTAGCACTCATGCTTTCCACTTTGATCGCCAGCGCGGCTCTCACTCTCGCCTCCCAGGGCGCGACCGGAGCCCCCCTTCCTGAGGACGGACACGGCAAACTCCCCTGGTTCGAGGGCTCCTGGGAAGAGCTCCTCAAAGAAGCGGAGGTCCAGGACAAGATCATCTTCCTCGACTTCTGGGCAGAGTGGTGAGGTTGGTGCAAAAAGTTGGATGAAGACACCTTCTCCAATGACTCGGTGGTCACCGAGATGAGCGACATGCTGGTTTTCTCCGTTGACACGGAAAGTGAAGCCGGCGCGCCCCTCGCAGAACGATTCAATGTTAGCGGCCTGCCCAACCTGTTGTTTCTCGATTCGAACGGCAGCGTGCGTGACGTGATTAGCGGCTACATGCCGCCGGAACCCTTCATTGCGGAGGTGCAACGCATCAAGCGCAACGAAGGCACCGTCAGCGCCCAGCGCGCTCTGGTCGAGTTGAACCCTGATGACCTGGACGCGCGTTATGCATTCGCTGAGAAGCTGAAAAGCCTTGGCGATGTCGACGGCGCGGCCGCTCAGTACGCCGAGATCAAGGCCCGTGATCCCGAGGGCAAATCCCTCGCCTCCCGTCGCATCGCCTTTGGTGCAGTGGCTGAAAAAGTCGGTCAGGACTTGGACCCAGCTCCGCTCTACGAGCTGGCGAAGACCGAGACGGAGCCCGAGCTGCTCTTCCAGATTTGGTACATGGTTTGGAGTCTTGAGGGATACCTCTCCAAGAATGACGAGCTGTCCGAGGAAGAGCGCGCCGCTGCCCAGGTCAAGTGGCTGGCGGCAGGGCACAGTGTCTGGGCCAATGTAGCTACGGATGACGCCGCTGCCTTTGGCAATAGCCTGGCCTGGTCTCTGTGGCTCGAGCGCGACACCATCGATGCTACCGAGAAGGCCTTTGCCCTCGAAGTCGCAGCTCGTTCCGCCAAGGACATGCCCGAGGACGCCAGCACCCTGGACACCTACGCCTGCGTGCTCTTCATGAACGGCAGGAAAGCCGAGGCTCTTGAGGCGATCAACACAGCGATCCGCCTCGACCCTGAAAACGAAGAGTGGCAAGCGCGACTGGAGCTCTTCAACAAGGGCTAAGGCGTGCGCCTGGGGACGCCCCCGGCAGTGTCGCCCCAATCACAATGACAGAGCCCCCCGGGCTGCCCGACTGGGCAGCCCGGGGGGCTCTGTCATTGGCGCGGGTGTCACTCGTCTGGAATCGAGCGGCGAAGCGTCACAGGATTGAGTCAGGCGAAGGGCCCGGCGACATCGATCATATCCCCGGGCTTCGAATGGAGTCTGCGATCGGGGTCCACGACGGCCCGGCGCTGGGCTGCATCTCTGACAGGCTCTGCAAAGGGCAGGGTCACAAGCTCGTCCACAGGAATCGCCTCGGCTACGGGACTCATGCGCCGTGCCACAAGCTGCAAGCGTTGGAGCCTCGTGAAGGGCACCTGCAGCAATTGGGCCAGTTCAAAGCCATCGCGCCTCGCAAAGCTATCCAAGGTCGTAATTCCCACGGACTCTAGACGCGCAACGTGACCGGGGTCCAAACCTAGTTCCGCAAGGCGCGGGTCACTCTGCGGTTCTGTCGAAGCTCTCACCGGCACTTCGGTGATCCGTTCAGGCACTACATACGAAACAGCACGAGAATCAGCCTCCAACGCTATCTCAGCCGGTGGAGTCGCGGAGTCCAAGGCTCGCCAGCGCTCCAACAGTTGCTCGCGTTGGGTCTGGTCAACGGGAACGGTCCCACGCCCCCGTGGGCGGGAAGCCTCAGGGACCAGGGCAACGCTAGGCCGCTCTTGCTCCGCCGGAAGTTCCTCCTCTGCCCAACCGGCGTCGAGGCGCTCCGCCAGGATCCAGGCTTCCCGAAGGAAGCGTTCCGCCACGCGATCATTCCAGCCGAGGCATTCCTTCAAGCCCTCCGGCTCAAGTTCAAGTAGCGCAGCCAGGGAGCCACACCCCCCGCCATGGAGACGTTGAAGTGTGGAGGGGCCTTCGGCGTATAGGGTGCAGAGAAGGGCGAGTGCGTCCATGGTTGGCCTTAGGACCTGGGCAGGGGCGAAGAACCGGGCAACGGACGCCCGGGTGAAAGCGGAGCTCCAGCGGAAGGCTGTGGCAGCGCGGGAAGCAGGACGTCATCCGTTCCGGATTCGACGTCATCACAGTCGGGCTCACCCACAAGGGACAAGACCTCGCGAGCGAGGGCATCGAAATCCGCTGCCGCTGCGGAGTTGGGGGCTAGCTGCAACACCGGCGTCCCATAGGCAGCCGCCTCCCCCAGGCGCACGCTACGGCGGATGGCAGTGCTGAACATTTCTGGTCCGAATCGCATCTGCATGGCGATCAGGATTTCGCAACCCAAACGCGTGCGGCGATCGAACATGGTGGCGACCATACGCAGATCAAGCCTGCGCCCAAGGTCCTGGGCTAGGAGCCCAAAGATCTCTCGCGCACGCACAGCTCCCTGCAGGGCAAAGGCACCGGTCTCGACCACCAAAAGGGCCGTATCCGCCGCGCGAATCGCATTTGCGGTCAAGACACCATCGGCCCGCGGAGAGCAGTCGATGATGGCCCAGTCGTAGCGGTCTGCGACTTGCTGCAGCGCACCATTCAGGATTTGTTCGGGGCGGAGCATGCGCTCGGCCAGCTCTTCAAATTCCGCCAAGGCGATCGAACTGGGAGCCAAGTGAAAGCCAGCGGCCGTTGAGACGATCACATCCGACAGGCGCGACTCGCGGCGGAAGACACGCGCGATGGAGAGCTCCGCTTCTGGATCCCTGCCAACACCAAGGGTCGCATGGGCCTGGGGATCGAGGTCCACCAATAGGACACGCTTGCCCAGGGCCGCGAGTGCCGCCGCTAGGTTGATCGCGGTCGTGGTCTTACCCGTACCGCCCTTCTGATTTGCAAGTGCCCAGGTCTTCATGGGGGCCATCAGCGCGGACGCACTTCCCTTTGCCAAGGATTGGCAGGGACTACGCGCCCGACATGCAAACCGTTATCCACATTCCAAAGGGCCGATCAAAGGGAATCCGAAGTCGTTTGCCGATTCCCACAACCCCGTGGGCAGTCCGTCAACAGTTGACTAGCGCAAGGCGCCACGGGCGCGCTCGAAAAACGGGCGTGCGCTGCGGGCATGTTCGATCGGCTTCCATTCTGAGATGTTCGAAAGAGCCCGGGCGGCCGGGCTCTCGGGATCGTGCAGAACGACTGGCACGCGGGCCTCGATGCTCCTGGACACCGAGGGGTCCGCAGGCACCCAACCGACCCATTCCGGAGCATGTCCTAGGAAGCGCTGGGCAGCACCACGGAAGCGCTCCCAGGCTGCCGTTGCCTTTTCCTGGGAGGGCACGCGGTTGATCACCAGGCCAACTCGGATGTAGGGATTGACCAGGTGCGCGCGCTTGTAGAGGGCGTAGCTGTCCGACAGCGCCGTGGCCTCGTGGTTCGTGACGAGCAGCATCGTGCTCGTGGCCGCCAGCTGTGTCACCAGGGAGTATCCGAGCCCCGCACCGTGATCGATGATGATCAGATCAAAGGCGTCCTCGAGGGGCCGCAGGGCCCGATACAGGCGATCCAATTCTCGTCTCGTGGGGTTCGCGAGTACATCCCGTCCCACTCCGCCCGAAAGCAACCTCAGCCCATGGGGACCGACCTCCAAGGCATCGATCGCTTCCACCTCACCCGTCAGAACGTGCGACAGATCGTAGCGCGGTGCCAAACCAAGCATCAGATGGGCATTCGCCAACCCCGCGTCAAAATCGACCAGGAGAACCCGCTCGCCACGCTTCGCTCGGCTGATGGCCAAGTTCGCCGCCATCACACTCTTGCCCGTGCCTCCCTTGCCACTGGCAAGGTTCAACACACGGGCGGTATCTCCGGCTGAGCTTTGGGAGCGCCTATCTAAACCAAGCCGGCGCGCATAGGCGCCTAACTTGCCGAGGCCAAAACGGGGGGTGTCGATCATGGGGGGCCTTTGAGGAACGCCAGGGACATAGGCGTTACTCGCTGCAGGTTTCTGCTCCATCACATCGTCCTGTGCCGTCTGCTTCGCCCTGGGCAGTGATTCGAATCTCGCCGGAGGCGAGAATTCGTCGAGGACATCCAGCCAATGTTCATTGGCCAAAGATCGTCGGTGCCGTGGCTGTGCAAACTATCTCTTTCGATGATTAGCGCGGATCGGCCATCCGCAGCAGACTCATCTAAAGGGCCCTAGGGCCTGGATTTAGGCGAGACGAATCGGATCACCGATGCGATGGAGCTTCATGAGGTTGGTGGAACGAGCTACGCCGGGAGGGACTCCAGCGACAAAGATAACGTTCTCACCTCGGGCGACAATTTGGCGTTCCAAGAGCAGGCGGCAGGCCCCGTCGAGCATGGCCTCCAGACTGTCCTCTTGCGGGAACTTAATTGGGCGAACGTGGGCCAACACCGTCATACGGCGAAGGGTCGTAACGTGGGGAGAAAGGGCGATGATCTCGGCGCTGGTGCGATAGCGCGAAAGTTGTCGGGGCGTGTTGCCCGACTCCGTGAAACAGACGATCTTGGAGATCCCAAGGGACTTGGCAGCGTCTGCGGCCGCCAGGGCCACGGCGTTCGAGGTCGTGGGTTCAGCGGAACGGAAGGCGACGCGCGGAAGCTCCAGGTAGCGTTGACTGGCCTCGACCGCTCCAGCGATTCGATCCATGGTTTCGACCGCTTCCAGGGCGTTCTTCCCGACCGCAGTCTCGGCCGAGAGCATGACGCAGTCCGTACCGTCGAGGACAGCGTTAGCCACATCTGCCACCTCGGCCCGTGTTGGACGCGAGTTGTCGACCATGGACTCAAGCATCTCCGTGGCCGTGATCGTGAACTTGCCTGCCTTCAGGGAAGCTGCCAGGAGTGACTTCTGGACCATGGGGAGCTGCTCGAGCTCGACCTCCACCCCCAGATCTCCGCGAGCCACCATAATGCCGTCCGTGGCCTCGAGGATCTCGTCGAGGTTTTCAAGGGCTGCCGCGCGCTCGATCTTGGCAACGATCTGCGCATCGGGCACCAGGCGCCGAACTTCGTGCAGCTCCGCGGCTGTGGAGACAAAGCTGACGCCGACGAAATCCACTCCGATTTCGTGCGCTAGGGCCAAATCGACGATGTCCACGTCCGTCGGAACCTTCAGCTTCAGGTCGGCATCGGGCAGGTGAAAGCCCTTGCGATCTCCAATGCGACCGCCGCGACGGACACGGGCCATGTGGGATGCGCCGCTGATTTCCTCGACGATCATCTCCACAGCGCCGTCCGCCAGGAAGACTCGATCACCGTTCTTAAGTGCCTTAGAGAACCCGCTAACGTTGAAGGGGATTTCGTCCTCTGTATCTACTGCATCGCCCTCCACCAGGCGCATGCGTTCCCCCACCTCCAGCTCCTTCCAGCCCCCGGGCATGGTTCCGAGACGCATCTTCGGGCCACGGATGTCCGCCAGGATGGCCACAGGGGTATTGCAGCGCAGGGCCGCCTCCCGGATATCAGTGGTGCGCCGGCGATGATCCTCGGGAGTGCCGTGACTGAAATTGAGCCGCGCCACGTCCATGCCAGCCTGGATCAGCTCATCTAGCCGATTTTCGGTGGCAGGCCCAATGGTGGCGATGACTTTTGTGTGCGCCCGACCCAGGCGGCAAAAGCGCTGGGTCAGCGCGTAGTTTGTTTTCGTTGCTTCCATACACCAAGAGACCGATTGTGGCATCAGAGAGTAGCCGGACCACGATGCTGCATCCATCCCCAGGTCCAAACGAATGGTCTCTGCGGCAAAACTCTCACCTCAGCGCCACAGCGAAAACCGTCGCAAGCCCACCTTCAGAGCGCGACCTCGACCCCAGCTCCGACTACCCCACCTGCCCCATCGGTCCCTAGGCTGCCATGCGGGCCAGATCCTGGTCGACCTCTTCCACCCAGGCGACGGCCTCGAGAAAGGCGGACCGAATGTCGGAGCGGGTCAGGCTACCGAAGCGCACCTGGTCCCATTCACCGTGTTCGTAGGCGATCACGCAGTTGATCGAAGCTCCCAGGGGTCCGATGCCCTCCAGGAGTGCCCTACGGAGATCTTCGGCCAAGGGCAGCTGGGACAGAGCCTGCTCCATCGACACATCGAGGAGTGCATCCAGGGTCGAAAAGAGGCCGGCGGCAAAGAAGGACTCGGCGTCGGCACGGCCAACCCTTTGGGCCAGATTCAAGGCAAACCGCGCCCGCATCATTGAGGTCACCAGCAGTTCGTGGGGCTTGTCGTCAATGGTCGAAAGCAAGAACAGGCAAGCCAAGTTCTTGACGGTCGAAAGCCCCAGGTAGACCACCGTTTCGCGCACGGATTCGATCTTGCGCGGCATGCCGTACAAGGCCGCATTGATGTGACGCAGGAGCCGATAGGTCATCGACACATCCTGTCCGACGATCATCTCCACATCCGAGAAGGGACAGGCCGGGTCCTGAAGGCGCGCCAAGAGACGCAGCAAGCTCAGGCGTGAGGTTCCAACGCTTGTCCCTTGGACGACATTCGGTCGCGCGAGGAAATAGCCTTGAAACAGATCGTAGCCTGCATCCAAGCACACTTCGAACTGTTCGCGTGATTCAATTTTCTCAGCTAAGAGGCGACACTTGAAGGGTCGCAAGACTTCGGCCCGACGGCGAACCTCATCGTCGCTCTGGTCGAGCACGTCCACCTTAACGATGTCCGCCAGTGCCAAGAGAGGACGCATGCGCTCTTCGAAGATGAAGTCATCCAGTGCGATGGTAAAGCCCTGCTTGCGCAGGGAGCGGATGCCCGCAATCACCTCTGCATCGGGCTCAATGTCCTCCAGGATCTCCAGCACCACCCGGTCGCGCGGAACAGGCAAGGGATACTCGCCCGTAACGAAGCCGCGGGTGAGGTTCACGAAGGCCGTATGCCCCCCCACGACTCGATCGAGTCCGAATTCCGTGAAGGTGTTCAACAGCACCTGGGAGGTGGCTCGGTCCCCCTCCGTGAAGTCAGCAAAGTCCACATCCGCGCCGCGATACAGCAATTCGTAGGCGAATAGCTCCAGGCGCCGACCATAGATGGGCTGGCGGCCAACGAAGACTTCACTAACGGCGGGTTTTTTCTCGGGAGTCATGCTTGTGGGGACGATTGGGCGGTACAGCCTCGCAGCCGGACCCGTCCCGAATACCATTCGGACCCAGGACCCACCTCCCTAAAGAACTAGGGAGAATGAGTCCTCTCCTTCCCAATAGAGAGTCCGTCCTCACACTCCCTTGCCACCCCCCCCACTGCGGATACAGGTGTGCAGTTCTTTCCACCATCGCTCCCCAGACCTCAATGCTCTCCACAGCCCTCCTCCTGGCAATTACGTCCCTGACGCCCCAGCCCACCCATTCGGCGAGCACCGAACCCATGGCGCAGGGCACAGCGGCAACGGCGGCCCAGGCCGATCCGCTCCTTACCCTCCATTGGGGTGGCCTAGACAAGGCTCTAGCTGATCCCCGAGACGCCGGACTCCTGGCTGCACTGAAGGTCGCCGATGAGCGGCTGCTTGAGTTCGCCATGACCCCGGCCTGGGACGGTCCGCCGCCTAGTGTTGTGCGCTATGTCCTAGATCTGCTGGCCCAGCCGCTCCACGTTGGGGCTTGGCTCGTCGATCTCGAGGGTGCCTTCCCCGTGAGGATCGAGGCCGAAGGCGATCCGGACACGCTCTGGAATCTGACCAATGGCATGATCGAAAACGTGCTGAAGCCCATGGGAATGGTCGCTTCCCCGGACCTTGCCAACACCGGGATGTTCCTGTTCGATTCACCGGAAGGCCCGATTCACTTTGGCGTGTCTGCCATCGCCCCGGGTGAGGAGCGCTTCGTTGTGAGCTTTGGGGATGC
>JBLHLB010000032.1:0-21274 GCA_047618505.1 Planctomycetota bacterium | reverse complement strand
GTTGTCAAAACCGCGAATACCACGGGGATAGCCACGGCGCGAACTCCGCGCTTCGCGCCCTCGGAACCGGAGTGCCCGCGCAGGTGTTCCGAGTGCACGGATTCACCCACCACAATCGCGTCGTCGACCACGATGCCAAGCACCAGAAGGAAGGCGAACAGGCTCAGCATGTTCAGGGATTGGTCTAACCAAGGCATGACCATGAAGGTTCCCAGGAAGGAAACCGGGATGCCGAGGGTTACCCACAGGCTGAGCCTAAACTTGAGGAACAGAGCGAGCACCAGGAAGACCAAGAAGCCCCCTTGGAGCCCGTTCTTGATCAGCAGATCGAGGCGACTCTGTAGCCAAAGAGACTGGTCTTGCCAGGTGTCCGCCTGGACTCCTTCCGGAAGGTGTGGCGCGATTCCGGCGACGTATTCACCCACGCTTTCGGAGATAGCCAGGGCGCTCTCGTTACCGATGCGATAGACCTGCACCATGACCGTGCGCTCGCCGTCGAAGCGTGAGGCCTGGTCTGTGTCCTCGAATCCGTCAACGACCGTTGCGACTTGGTCCAGGCGAACCCGCGTCCCATCTGCGCGGTTCAGGACAACGATGCTGGCGAAGTCCTCCCCGTCGTAGGCCTGGGACACGGAGCGCAGCAGGATCTCTCCGCCGCGCGTCTTGAGTGAGCCGCCGGAAAGATCGACGGAGGAATTCCGCACCGCGTTGGCCACATCATCAAATGTAAGGCCGTGGGATATAAGCGCGTGCTCCGAGACTTCGATCGATACTTCGTAGGGGCGCACAGCCGTTAGCTCGACCTGGCTGATGCCCTCGATCGAGCTGATCTCATCGCGCATGCGCTCACCCAACAGGCGCAGTGTTGCCTCCGGTGCGTCACCGTGAATCGCTACGTTGACGACCTGCCGTCGCAGCAGCATCTCCTGGATGATCGGCTCCTCAGCGTCCTCCGGAAAGGTAGAGATGGCGCCAACGCGTGTCTTGACGTCGTCTAGGACGACACGTGAAGAAGCGCCTGACTTGAGTGCGATTACGACCGTGCCAAGACCTTCAATGGCGGTCGAAGTGACCTTGTCGACACCCTCGATCGAGTGCACGTCCTCTTCGATCTTGATGCAGATACCCTGCTCGATTTCCTCCGGCGCGGCACCCGGGTAGGGGACCTGCACGGTGATGCGATCGAGGGAGAACTCCGGGAACATCTCGACCTTGATGGTGCTGAGTCCGAAGACTCCGCCCACGATCAGGGCGAACATGAGGAGTGTCGATGCGACAGGGTTGCCGACGAACCAAGTGGTGATGCTTCTCACTGCTCGGACTCCTCCGCGGACGACGTGCCTTCTTTGGGCTGCAACTTCATGTTGGCCACGGGCGTTTCCAGGGGAGAGGTGATGATTCTGTCGCCGGGCGTGAGGCCGGCCTGGACTATCACTCGCTCGGCTTCGGCCCGTGCGATATCAACCGTTCGAATTTCGAGGCGATCGTCGGGGGTCAATATGTACACCGTGTTATCCGCCTGCAGCGCCTCGCGAGGTAGGGGGATCGCGTTGTTCAGGGTACGGCCCGTGATCCAAGCTTCGACAAACATGCCGCTGTAGAGGGGAGCGCGATCGCTCTCCCGAGCGAGCCCGTAGGGATCCTCGATTTCAGCAATCAATACAACCATGCGACTTGTGGGATCAATGACGCCGGTGGTCCGAAGAATGCGGCCCTCCCAGCGGTGGCTCTCCCCAGCGAAGTCGGCCTCTAGGGTTACGGCGGGCTTGACCGTCAGGTCGTCGCTACTGAGCGACAACTCGAGCGCAGCGAGGTCCGCATCGGGAATAGGCAGGCGCGCCTCCGCGAAGTCGATGGCATAGACCTTCCCGAGTTGGCCTCCAACGGTCACAAGTGTGCCGAGGTCTACCATGCGCTCGTAGACGCGACCGGGGTAGGGGGCCAGCACAAGGCAGCGATCTATATCTCGTTGGGCCTTCGTCAGCCCAGCTCGGGCGGCGGCTTGGTCGGCCACGGCACGGGCGAGTTGAGGCTCGCGAGCAACCAAGGGCGGCGCGGTCTCGCCGGGCCTCAAGCTCTCCCAGTCCGCAAGGGAGAGTGTCGCATCCGCTCGCTCCTGGGTTAGCGCCAGGTCTGTCGTTGCGAGACGGCTCTTGGCGTCCTCAAGGGCCAGGCGTAGATCCGTGTCATCCAAGCGAAGCAGAACCTCCCCTTCCTCGAAGAAGCCACCGTCACGAAAGTTTGGGGAAAGCTCGAGCACGCGGGCTTGGACCTCACCGACGAGCATCGTCTCTGTCCGCGGTCGAACGACTCCTTGGGTGTGGACGGTTAGCTGAATACTCGTGGGTTCCGCCGAGACCGTCGTGACGAGTGGCAGGACAACGACCGGAGGAGTGACCATCGGTTCTTGTTTCAGGGCGGCGAGCTGTTGCATTGCGAGCGCACCGAGCGCAACGACAATGACGGGCAGGGCGATCTGCAGGGGGCGTCGAACGGGGGAGCTCATTGGCCGGTACCTTCAGTTGATTCGTTTGTTGCTTCCGGGGCGGCGCCAAAGTTGCCGCCGAGGGCGAGGTGTAGGTCGACGCGCTGTGTCCTGCGTCTGGCCTGCACACTGATCAGTTCACTGCGCGCGCTAAGCTCGCGGCGTTGCGTATCGAGTACTTCGAAGAGGTCGACCAGTCCGGCGCGATAGCGCTCTTCGGCAAGTTCGCGGGCGGCGCGCGTTTCCTCGCGTAGGCTTTGGAAGCGCTCCTCGATGATGGCCAGCCGGTCCTCTGCGACCAGGGCGATTTCAACCTCGCCGAAGGCATTTAGAAGCGCCGCTTCAAAGTGCGCCAGAGCTTCTTGAACTTGGGCTTCCTTGAGATCGACGTTATTGCGCAGTCGCCCACCCTCAAAGATGGGCATGGCCAATCCGCCGGCCAGGGACCAGACCGAGAAGTCCGGATCAGTGAGGTCGCTGGCGGAGTTGCTCGTGCGTCCGAGGGAACCGTTCAATGTCACGCGCGGATAGAGCAGAGCTCGGGCGCCGTAGAGGTCGTCGTTCGCGGCCAGGATGCGTAGCTCCGCTGCGGCCAGGTCGGGGCGACGGGCGACCAGCTCCCCGGGCAAGCCAGCCTGTGGGCGTTCCGGTAACCCTGGAAGTTCAGCGGTGGAGGTGAGCATGCCTGAGGGATAGCGACCCTGAAGGATCTCGAGCTGCCGCACCACACGCTCCACTTCCTCGTCGCGAACCGCCTCTATGGCCCTTGCGGTGGCCAAGTTCGAGGAGGCCAAACGCACTTCGAAGGCGGAGGCAATTCCGTTCTCAAATCGACTTTGGGTTAGCTCAAGGGTGCGCTGAAAGGTCCCCGTGGATTCGCGCGCGAGGTCCTGTTGGCTGCGCAGCTCCATCCAGGCGAACCACACCTTCGCCGTTTGTGCGGCGATGGAATGGCGGGCAGCGCGGTAGTCCCCTGCTGCTGCGGCGAAGCGTGTCGCGGCCGCTTCTTCCTGCGCCGCGAGTCGACCCCAGAGATCCAATTCCCAGGAAGCGTTTAGGGAAACCCCAACGCTGGTGGAAGTGCTCTCCAGCACGTCGCCGCCGGGGACCGGCAGGCCCACGAAAATCGACTTCGCGCGACTGCCGCTGACACCAGCGGAAAGGCTGGGCACACGGTCCGCCCCTGCGATGCGGGCTTGGGCTGCGGCCTGGCGTAGACGCGCCGCGCTCCCGCGCAGGTCGAGGTTCGACTCTAGAGCGGCTTCGATTGCGGCGGAGAGGGCGGGGTCCTCGAAGGTCGACCACCAGGTCTGGTTCGGATCGAGGCTGCTGCCTGCATCTGGAGCGGTCCATGTCTCGGGCACCTTGAGGTCGGATTCCGGGGAGCCAGCATGTGGAATCACACGGCAACTGAGTCCGGTGAGTGCGAGGGCGAGAAGGGGGAGCAGGCTCTTCATTGAGGTGTGCCACCCGTCGGGATGGCCTTGGGCGTTTCCTGCGCCGGGGGCACAGGACTGTTCTCGGTGACGGGCCTGGTTGCCGCTGGCGCACGCATGCCGGCGGCAAAGAAGGCGATCATTTGGCGTAGCGTCTCGTCGATATCACTGCCATCGCAGGCTCCATTGGAGAGCACGGCGATTCGGGTCGGATCGCTGAGCATGTTGCACATGGACCCAACCATCAGGTGCGTGCGCCAAAGGACGTCTCTTTCCGCTAGATGGGACACCGCGCCGTGAAAAGCCGGCACGAAGCGCAGCTGTACACCCCGGAACACTTGGCTCATGGCTTCCACGTGCTCACCGGTTTCACTGAGCACTCGCCCCACGAAGCGTTGGAAGCGCGGCCAGGTGGGGTCCTTCGCCATCGGGCGTCGGAAGACGGGAACCAGGAAGGCCCCCAGGAGCTCCTCGATGGTTGGTTCAGGCCGACCCGGAGCCTCGAGGGCGTCCAGTTGATTGAGGCGCTCGTCATTGATCTCCGAGACCCGGCGAGTGAACACAGCCTCAAAGAGGCCAACCTTGCTCCCAAAGTGATAGTGAACCGCAGCCAGATTCACATCCGCTAGGCCCGTCACGGAGCGCAGGGAGGTGGAGGCGTAGCCCTGGTCTCCGAAGAGCTCCTCGGCTGCGTCGAGAATGCGGTCCTTCGTGTCTCGGGATTCCTGTCCAGGAGATGTGTGATCCAAGGGCATGGGGAGCAGATGTATGGGGAAATGGCACCCGAGGGCAGCGAGGGGTGGTTGAGAGGCCTTTTTTTTAGGACTTCATTCAAACGACCGTTTGAAGCGTATGTTTGAATTTCAACCTTAGCAAGGAGACACCGGACGAAAATCAGGCCTTCCTACTTCTGGCCCGGAAATCGGGCCGTATGAGAGGGGTCAGCAGCGCCTTGCCTTGCATTCCCTACCTTCCACCCGAAACTGCCCCGGGCTCAATCCGGTGAGGAATGGACCAAGCCGACGCTCGCCCCGTTAGACTGTTTGCCCTTTTCAGGTCGCAGTTGTTGGGCGCAGTGACCCTAACAGCCGATTCCAATGGGGTATCCCGTGCCCCTGCTCCTTCGGTTCCCATCCGATTGCCGTTGGGCCAGCCCCAGGCGCTGGGGTCCACAGCCGCCGCCGTGGTCCATCCCGTAGTGTCTCGCTGACCACGAAGATCCCGCCCCGCTCACCCTATTCTCCTGATCGAAGGCGCGCCCCCCAGCGCGTACTCGAACCCCCTCGCGTGATGACCACCCGACCGCGGACAATCCGACTCGGCCTTTTAGCCGCCCTCGCAGCAGTCTCCCTCGGCAGTCCGAGCTTTGCCTATGTCGGTCCCGGCGCAGGCTTTGCGGCGGCCGGAAGTGTGCTGATTCTCCTGGCCACCTTCGTGATGGCCTTCGGCATTGTCTTGGCGTGGCCGCTCAAGGCATTGGTGCGCTATTTCATCTACCGTGGGAAGACGAAACCCAAGGTCAAGCGCATGATCGTTGTCGGTCTGGACGGCTTCGATCCCGGACTTGCGAAGCGTTACTCGGAGGAGGGCCTGATGCCCAACTTCAAGGCGCTGGAGGAAGAGGGTTGCTTCAGCACTTTGGCCACGGCCTACCCCTCGATTTCACCTGTTGCGTGGTCGAGCTATGCGACGGGCGTCGACGCATCGCGTCACAACATCTACGACTTCCTCACGCGGGATCCCTGTAGCTACTTCCCCGTCTTGAGCTCCACGGAGATCAAGACGGTCGCGCGCACGCTCAACCTGGGCTTCGCCAAGATTCCCTGGGGGACAAAGGCGATTTATCGCCTGCTGCAGAAGAGTCAGCCTTTTTGGAAACTGCTGGGCGCGCAGGGCGTTTGGTCTTCGATCGTGCGCGTGCCGATCACCTTCCCCCCGCAGAAGTTCAAGAACGGAACACTCCTGGCCGGCATGTGCGTGCCCGACCTGCAGGGGACCCAGGGTTCCTTCAGCTTTTACTCCACGAAGCAGAAGGAAGGCAGCCACATCGTCGGGCAGCAGTACCTGGTGCGCCTGAAGGACAACGTCATCGAGTCGAAGCTGACCGGCCCTAAGGGTGCCGACGGTCACGCGATGAAGTGTGAATTCACGGCGACCTTGAACCCCGCGAAAAAGCAGGTCACCTTTGCCGTTGGCAAAGACAAGTGCACCGTTGGCCAGCGCGAGTACACCTCCTGGATGCGGGTGCCCTTCGAAGGCTGCACAGGTATCGCACGCTTCTACCTGCAGGATTGGGAGGAAGGGAAGATCGGGATCTACGTGACGCCGATCAACATCGACCCCGATTCGCCGGCGATGCCCATTTCGCACCCCTTCGTTTACGCGATCTACCTCGCGAAGAAATTCGGCGCCTACAGCACCCTTGGGTTGGCTGAGGATACGTGGGCTTTGAACGAGCGCGTCGTCGACGAGGAAGCCTTCCTCAAGCAAGCCTGGCTCATCTTTGAGGAGCGGAAAAAGCAACTCTGGGACGTGCTCGAGAAGACCAAGAAGGGCTTCGTCACCGTTGTCTTCGACACGACGGACCGCATTAGCCACATGTTCTACCGCTACCTCGATCCGGATCACCCGGCCAACGAGGGCAAGGACACGACCGTGCACAAGGACGTCATGCGCAACCTTTATGCGCGCATGGATACGTTCCTGGCGGAGATTCGCGCGAAGGTCGGCAACGATAAGGACACGGTCTTCTGCGTGATCTCGGACCACGGCTTCTGCAACTTCACCCGTGGCGTCAACCTGAACTCCTGGTTGCGCGACGAGGGTTATCTCGTTCTGAAGGATGGTGAAAACACCTCTGGCGATTGGTTCGCCAAGGTGGACTGGACCAAGACGCGTGCCTTCACCCTCGGTCTGACGGGGATCTTCCTTAACCGCGAAGGCCGTGAGGCCCAGGGCATCGTGCCCAAGGGCCAGGTCGATTCCTTGGCGGCTGAGATTCGCGCGAAGCTTGAGAAGCTTGTCGATCCCAAGAACGGCAAGTCCGTGGTGAAGGAGGCCTTCCCCACGCGTCAGTTGCACTCGGGTCCCTACGCCGACATGGCTCCGGAGATTCTGGTGGGCTATGAGCGCGGCTTCCGACACTCCTGGGATTGCGCCACGGGGTCGGTCTCCGAGGAGATCTTCAGCGACAACACCAAGAGCTGGTCCGGCGATCACTGTGTCGATCCGCGCCTGGTCCCCGGCGTCTTCTGGTGCAACCGCGAGGTCAACACCGAGACCCCGAACATTCTCGATATCGCGCCGACGGCACTCGATCTCTTTGGCGTGAAGATCCCCGGTTACATGCAGGGACAGCCCCTCTTTGGTCCGCGCAAGCCGGATACGAACGTAGCGCCTGGTAGCCAAGAAACAGCCCCCGACGAGCTCGTCGTGTCCTCGAAGGAGAACAACCAATGATTCCTCGCTGGAGCGTTTACCCCGCGCTAGTTGTCCTCGGTACCGCCCCCTTTGTGGCTCTCCCGGACTCCGGTTCTACCGACCCGAATCGTGGTGTCGCGGCCGAGAGCCGCGCCGCCGGCGTTGTCCATTCGGAAGAGCAATCGCAGGCGAGCTCGACCGTTACGCGCGACTCTGAGCACGAGCAAGTGGTCGTTCTCGGCATCGATGGCATGGATCCCGAGATCTTGGCTGAGGTCATTGAGAACCACCCGGATCGGATGCCCAACTTCCGGTGGCTGATCGAATCGGGCAGCGGAATCAACTCCCTTGAAACGTCGATTCCACCTCAGAGTCCGGTGGCCTGGTCGAACTTCATCACGGGGCTCGATCCCGGTGGTCACGGGATATTCGACTTCATCCACCGCGATCCCGAGACCTACGGCGTGCTGACATCGACGACCGTCAGTGAGCCCTCGGACCCGCTTGTGCACTTGCCGGGCAAGTGGATTATCCCCGGTGGCGGTGCAAGCTCCTCGAACCGCAGCGGCGTTTCCTTCTGGGAACTCCTGCGCCAAAATGGAATCCCCGCGGACATTTGGCGCATGCCGGCCAATTTCCCGGTGGAGCCTTCCCTGGGATTGTCATTCCCCGGGATGATGACGCCCGCTTTGGATTCGGCCTACGGTGAGTGCTCGTTCTTCACCACCGATCCGGTGCAGCAGGTGAGCCTGAAGGCAAGCTACAGGAAGGTCTACCTGCTGGAAGAGATCCAAGGCGTGATCAACAATCAGGTCTCTGGTCCGGGCAACCCCTTCATCGACACCCATGCGGTGGAGAAGGTAGAGGACAGCCTGATCAAGGTACCCTTCAAGATCTACGTGGACCGAGAGGCTGGCTCCGTCGCGATCGAAATGGACGGCGGGCGAACGGTTGTTCTCGAGCCTGGCCAGTGGTCGGACTTTGTTGAAGTCACCTACAAGCCCCTGCCCATGGGGCTGCAGTCGATGGACGGCATCGCGCGCTTCTATCTGCGCGGCCTCGACCCCGATGTCGAGCTCTACATGTCGCCGGTGAACCTCAGTCCCCTGAATCCGCCGGCTCCCGTTTCAGAACCGGCCAGTGCGAGCGCTGAACTGGCGGAGGCCATTGGGCTCTACTACACCCAAGGGATGGCGGAAGACGTCAACGCCCTCAAGGGAAACATCCTCACTGATGGGGAGTTTATGGCCCAGGTTGACCTCGTCTACACCGAGCGTCGGCGCATGATGGACTACGCCATCGACACCTACATGGAGGGGGACGAAGGCGGCTTGCTGTTCTTCTACTACTCCACGGTCGACCTGTCCTGTCACATGATGTGGCGCCACACCGACCCCGTGCACCCGGCCCACGATCCCGAGGTCGCCGGGGAGGACTCCTCCTGGTGGTCCCAGCGCGAGGGCACGACCTGGAAGGACGTCGTCACCGACCTGTACCTGCGCATGGATCCGGTGCTTGGGCGTCTGCGCGAGCGCTTGGGCGACGACGTGACCTACATCGTCATGTCGGACCATGGCTTTGCGCCCTACCGGCGCAAGTTCGATCTCAACCGTTGGCTCTATGACAACGGATATCTGGTTCTGAAAGAGGACAAGCTTCCGGAGCAGGAGGCGCGTCCTTCGAAGGCTGATCGCGCGATGCTGGTTTCCCACGTCGATTGGTCAAAGACTCAAGCCTATGGTTTGGGTTTCAACGGCCTCTACCTGAACATGCTGGGTCGCGAAGGACAGGGCATCGTTGATCCCGCCGAGGCTGCAGCGCTCCTGCGGAAGATCAAGGCCGAACTAGAGGCCACCATCGACCCTAAGGACCCCGATGCGAACCCGATCCTGGTCTGCGACATCGCAAGCGAGGTCTACCTGGGAGCTCGCGTTGACGAAGCCCCGGACATACAGGTCGGGTATAATGTTGGCTACGGGAACTCCGATGCGGCTTCCCTGGGTCGAATCACCCACGCGGTGTTCAGCGACAACACCGGAGGGACTTTCAATGGGAGCCACTTGATGGCCCCGGAAGTTGTTTCCGGAATCCTCATTTCCAACCGTCCCGTGCTCGAAGGCGCTCATGCCCTCGAAGACCTCACCGTCGAGATTCTGCGTCGTTATGACGTCGCTCCGACGGAGGGCATGCGCGGTACACGCGTCCTCGCGGACTAAGTCGCGACGGACCACCCAACCCTTCATTCCTACGACGGAGAAAATTCTATGTTCGGCGGCGGCAACAAAATCAAACTGGAAGCAGATCTCATCGAGCGCCTCAAGAAGGTCAGTGAGGTCGCAGGCTACGCGTCCCACGAAGAGTTCGTGGTGCATGTGCTCGAGAAGGAGCTCGCCCAATTCGAAGAGGGCGAATCCGATGAGGACATCATGGATAAGCTCAAAGGACTCGGATACATCAGCTAGCGGACCGTCACCGCTTGCACCCCTCACGTTGAGTAGCTCGAACCCAAGCAGCTAAAACCGCAGTGAACACCGTTAATCGCATCGTCGGCGGGATCATGGATGTGATCCTGAAGCCCCTCGAGCTCCTCGGCCCTGAATTCGCGCTGATTATTGTCAGTGGCATCTTCGGGATCCTCGGCCTCTTGATCTTCAAGCAGATTTCCTGGCAGGCAGGAATCAAGCGGACCAAGGACCAAATCAAGGGCGACATGATCGCGATCCGCCTCTACCAAGATGACCTGCTGGTTGTCGGTGGGGCGGTGATTCGAATCTTCCTGCGCAACTTCAAGTACCTGGCCTTGAACTTGATGCCGATTCTGCCGCTCCTGGTTCCTGGAGTCCTGGTGCTGGCGCAGTTGGTTGTGCGCTACGCCTACGATCCGATTCCTGTGCAAACCAGCGACGAGCAAACGTCCTTCCTGCCTGGCAAGGGGACGATGATCGAGATCTTCATGAAGGAAGATCAAAAGGCCGCAGCCTCCCGGGTGACCCTGCGCTACCCGGAGGGGATCGAAGTCACGGGGTCATCGGAGCTTCCGACTCGCAACGCTTTCGAAGGCCGCGTGTTCCAGGAAATCGTGGCCACTGCCCCGGTCGAGGGCGTGATCGAGCTGCTGGTTGACGGCCAGGTGGTCGGGACCAAGGAAATCGTAGCTGGGACAGAGCGTCCCCTTAAGATGCAGCCCAAGCGCGTGTCGTCCTTCTGGCCTGCCTGGATCTTTCCCGCCGAGGATACATTCCCGGCTGACAACCCCATTGCCTCGATCGAGTTCGCCTATCCGCAGCATGAGTTGCGCGTCTTGCCCGGGGGTGAAGGCGGGATCCTACTCGTCTTCTTCGTAGCGTCGATGGCCTTTGGCATCGCGATCATGAAGCCCCTCAACATCGAGATTTAAGGGAAGTTCATACGCCGGAGTCTGGGTGGTTGCACTCGGGCTCTTCGACCCCTCTCCCCAGGCCAACCACGTGTTTTCAGCGGGCATTGATCGCGCCATCGTCGTAGCCCTTGAGGCTCACGCAGGGCAAACCCGCAAGGGGCTGGATGGGCACCCCTATGTGATTCATCCCCTACATGTGGGGTTGATGTTGGCGCGCTTTGACCTGGATGAAGAAGTCATCCAAGCGGGGATTTTGCACGACGTCGTGGAGGACTGCGACAGCTGGACCCATGACCGCATTGAAGAGCTCTTCGGAGCCCGTGTGTCGGCTCTCGTGGTGGAGTTGAGCGAGGACAAGAGTCTCTCCTGGGGCGAACGCAAGCAATGGGCCGTGGACCACGTGGCGCACATGTCCATCGACGGCTGCGATGTGAAGGCCTGTGACAAGCTGCACAACCTGAGCAGTCTCCTCGGGGACCTAGAGCGAGCAGCAGATCATTCAACTGTTTGGAGCACCTTTGGCGGCGGCCCAGAGCGAACCCTGCACATGGCCCGGGCTCTCGTGGATGCTCTTCGCCCACGAGTGCATGCGCGGATTTCCACCGCCCTCGATGAGGTCATGTTGAAGCTGGAAGCGCTCTAGCAGCTATCTGGTGAAAGTCCCGGCTCCAACCTGCCGAGCCCCAATTCGTTATAAGGGGGGATGTTCCATCGACTTGCTCCCCTGCGTCACGTGATTCGCGGGGCCCTGCTCTGCTTCTTTCTCCTCTTCCTCGGCGCCGATGGCATGGCCCAGGGGGGGTACTCCAAGCAGGACTTCCCGCGCTTTGGGTTGAAGGGGTTGCCGGTTCCGAAGCGTTGGGTCCCCGTGCCGATTCCGCCCACAGAAGAGCATGTCGTGCTTGGCTGGGCAGAGAAGGTTCCCGGTGAGAAGGATCGTCAGGAGAGAAGGAGCCTCCGACCCACCCTCGAGGTCGTGCTCGTGAACATTGAGCCGGATGCAGTGGATGAATCTTCGACCGCGGGCAAAGTCGGGCGCGGCCGGGCCATCAACAGCGTTGAGACCTACCTGGGTAGTGTCTCCAGTCGGGGCGGCTGGGAATCGGTCCGGGGTACCGAGGCTTTAGATCCTGTCGAGGGACGTCAGCGCTACATCCGCGAGTACATCTACGATTCCGGTCAGCGAACCAACAGCCGATCAATCACCCGTGCGGGTTGGGTTTTCGAGTGGCGCAGCGAGACACAGGTGCTGTTCTTCTTCGGCCAATGCGCAGAAGAGGACTCCGAGGAGATGATCAAGATCTGGCGCCACATGGCGACCAAGTTGAAGTTGGTGGAGCCCAAGGAGCCTGATCTCTCCAAGTGGGTGCGCTATTACGAGAAGCATCCGCGCCTGCGCGGTGCCGAGTTTCGCCTGGCCGTGCGCGCGCGCATGAGCGGCCTCAAGGGGTGGAAGATCGAGGACACCGAGAACTACATGCTCCTCTATAGCACCAAAGACCAGGCTCTGATTCGGTTGCTGAAGCGTGAGTTGGAGGCGATTCGCCGGGCCTATGAGGGGCTGTTCCCCACGCCGGAGCCCCTTGATGTCGTCTCGGTTCTCCGGGTGTGCAAGGACAGGGATGAGTACACGGCCTACGGCGGTCCACCCCGGTCCGGGGGTTACTGGAGTCCCGGTGCCGAGGAGCTAGTCTTCTTCGACTACGAGGATGTCGACCGCGAGGCAGGCAGTGGAAAGGCGAACTCGAGGGTCGTGCTCTACCACGAAGCGTTCCACCAATACGTGCACTATGCGGCCGGCGATATCGCGCCCCATTCCTGGTTCAACGAAGGCACCGGCGACTACTTCTCCGGTGTCCGCTTTGACGGCACTGGGGCCGTCAGCGCCATCGCCGCCAACCCCTGGCGCCTGGAGACCAGCATTGACATCGTGAAGCGGAAGCGCGCCATGGAGCTGGACGATCTCTTCACTGCTTCCCAGCGAAAGTATTACACCAACGGAGGACCAAACTATGCCCAAGGCTGGTCGCTCGTTTACTTCCTGTTGACCTCGGGGGTTGTGGCCAAACGCCCGGAGTGGGCCAAGATCCACCCGCTCTATTACTCGACACTGCAGGCCGAATGGGGGGTCCAGAGGGCTGAACTCGAGGCGGAGGATCTTCTCGATGACAGGGAGGCCTACCTGGGAGCCCAGGAGGGAGCGCGCGATGCTGCACTCGAGGCGGCCTTGGAGGGAGTGGACGTGAATGAGTTGCAGAAGGCCTGGAAGGCCTTTGTGCTCGACCTCGAAGACTGATTCTCGGGTTTTCAAGGGGAATTGCGGCCGATTTCACCGCTCCCACGTACGGGTGGGTGAGCAATCCGGCTTCCCTGGTTAGCTGCTCCCCTCCACTTTTAGGAGGGTCCCCAGGGCGGCTACTGACGACGTAACTCAAACCGCGTCTAGGAGACCTAACCGTGCAGAAGATACTGAATCCCCTCTCTCTCGATGCCCGCCTCGATGTCGCCGCAGCGGATCCCGAGGGATTCGCGCAGAGCTGCCTGGAATTGGCCCAGGAGCTGGACGCTTCCAACATCGATCTTGAACTCGGAGATCCCCTCACGTGGAGATCCTCGAGTGATGGCCCGCGCCAAACGGGATACATCCACCAGTTCCGCGCGGACGTGGATTCGATCCGGATCATGGGTCGCGAAGAGGAAGCTCGCCACGCACGCCGCATCGAATTCGCCCGCATTCGACTGGGCCAAGCTCGTCTAAACGCGGGGTTGCCGGCGGACCACGATCCCTTGGACTCAAGTGATGAGTTACCCCGTGACGTCCTGCGCCGTGCGGAAGAGTTGCACGCCCTTCGTACGGAGCTGGTGGAACGCAACCTATACCTCGTGTTAATCAACGTTGAGCGCTATCGCCAGCGGGCTGGCGCGAGCCGTACGGACTTGATCCAGGAGGGCTGCGTTTCCCTCTTCCGCGCTGTTGATGGCTTTGACTGGCGCCGGGGACTTCTATTTCGGACCTATGCGGTGCACTGGCTGAACCAGGCGTTCCGCAACTACCTCTACAATCACGGCCAGACGGTGCGCGTGCCTGTTTACCTGCAAAAGGCGATCAAGCACATCAACCGAGCCGCCGACCGTCTCGAGGATCCCCTCGCTTCCCACGGCGCGATCGCCGACGAAGGGGAATTGAACGAGAGTCTTGTGCGGGCGGCCTTGACGGCTTGCCGAGCGAATTTCTCGATCGATGCGGAGAGTAGCCTCGGTGAGGACGGCTCGCGCCTGCGTGACCTCCTGGTCGATGAGGGCTACACGGGTCCCTACTCTCCGGATATCGAAGATGTGGGTCTAGGTGTGGGCCTCGCCGGTGCCATGGCGCAGCTCTCGGAACGGGAAGAGTACGTGGTACGCATGCGTTTCGGCGTTGGCAAGGAGCGTGAGCACACGCTGGCAGAGGTGGCCAAGATCCTCGGCGTCAGCGTGGAGCGCATTCGCCAGATTCAGGTTCGGGCCCTGTGCAAAATGAAGACACCCGGCCTGCGCCGGGACTTGGAGCCCTACCTGAATTGACGGCTACTTTTGGCGCGAGGTGTCCGGCCAAGCTGGGCGCCTTGCGCTTGTGTCCCATGGGTGAAGACGAAACTGCGCACGATCTCGCCGCCTCCAAGTAAAGTAGGCGCATGCCCGTCCGTCCCGTCAGCTCCCGCGACGTCCGTGTCCTTTATCAGGACATGCTCGCTCGCCCGCCCTTCCGGGACGAACGCAAGCATTGGATGGGCAAGCCCTTCGATGATCTAGTGGCCCACCTCATCTCTGGGGTAGATGTTTGGGATGCATGGCTGGAGGAGCAGTACTACTACTTCCTCCTGGTTGACAACTTTCGGCCCCTCTCGGAACGCGTGCTCGCTCTCCCCCAGGACTTGGCAGCCGGTCGAATCGGCGTGCGGGAAGCGCTCCACCGTGTTGCGCTGTGTGCGAGCTTCGACCGCAGGAACCCGGGGGCGGATACCTTCGTGACCGTGGTGATGGAACAGCTCCTGGGTATCACGGTGCAGAAGGAGAAGCGCCAACTCGCTGCTGGTCGCAATCTCTATGATGGCGTCAGTGACCAGTTCCTAGGAGAGCAAGGGAACTCTCAGTCGGATGTGGTTCGCATCGCCATCGAAGATAAGCGGGCCTTGACCCACTTCGTTGAACGCGAGTACCGCCGCTTGCTAAAGGCCGAACCCGAACGACGCGACGTCGTAGAATGGGCCGGTGCATTGCAGACGGACCCCAAGTCCTTCGGATCACTGCTCAAGGGCTGGTTGAACTCTGAGCACTACGGCGTTCGGCTCGAGACACGCTTCCCCGTATCAAACCGGTTGTTCGTGCGCTCTCTGTTTGTGGACCTCGCCGGAAGATTGCCGGAGGACGAGGAGTCGGAGCGCATGCGTAACGCCCTCGATGGCCTCGCGGATCCCGGCCCCCTGCGTTCCATTTTGGCGCGTTTGATGCTCGATTCTGGAAAGACCCAGATCCCCAAGCGCGGTGAGCTCGGCGACGAGGCTCAATGGATTCGTGGACTCTTCGAGCGTCTCCTGGGACGTTCAGCTGAATCGGCGGAGTTGGCGGTCTTTGTCTCCGCCCTCGATGACCCAGCCTGCCGACCGGAAACGGTCGTCTATGCCATTGTCTCCCATCCCGAGTATCCCACGCACTGAAGTGTCCTATGCACTCCAGGCCAGTTGTCGGAATCCCGCACGCAGTCAAGCCGTTACCACGCGCACAGGGGCCCTCTTCATGAATGTACACCTAGATCGACGCAGTCTTCTGCGGGCGGGAACCTTGGCCGGGGCGGCATCGTTGTATCCCACTTCGTTGGCGGCACGGCTTCTTGCTCGGCCCTATTTCCCCAACCAGAAGACCCAGCGCGTAATCCTGGTGGCCTTTGCGGGGGGCGTTCGAACGCGTGAGACCCTGGGGAGCCCCGAGAATGTTCCGAACCTCATGCGGATGGCGGGGGAGGGCGTGACCTATCCGGAGGTGCGCACGGCAAACCTTGGGCACTTTGGGGCGACTCTTTCTGTCTTTACGGGCATTTCCGAAGCGCGCGGGATTCGTGAGAACTCGCGCGGCGAGGACCCGACGCTGTTCGAGTACGTGCGCAAGGATCTTGGCCTTCAGCCCGGTTCCGTGTGGGTTGCGACCTCCGGCGGCGCTCAGCAGTCGAACTACTCCCACAGTCTCCATCCGGACTATGGGGCCCGCTTCGGCGCGAACCAGCTGGACGGAGATGGGATCTTCAATGCGGAGTTCAAGCAAGTCCTGAAGGCCTACGGCCGGCCGCGTGAATGGGCCGACAACGAGACTGGTTTGCTGGAGCGAATGCGCGATTCTATTCGCGGAGGTGCGCGGGGCGGGGTCAACACGGATGAGTCCAGCGCGCGCGTGGAACGCTACATCTTAGATGAGTTGACCAAGGGAACGGTCGACATGCGAGGGACAGGGGCTGGCGACGCGAAGGCCTTGCGCGTCGCGCGCAACCTGGTGGCAGTTTTTAAGCCGACTCTGCTGGGCGTTGTTCTACGCAATGCCGATGTGGCCCACGGCTCCTACAACGCATACGTCGAAGTGATCCGACGCAACGATCGCATGCTTGGCGAACTCTTCGATGCCGTCAAGGCCGATCCCAGCTTGCGAGATTCAACGGCGATCTTCGTTGTGCCAGAGTTCGGGCGCGACGCCGATTTAAACTCCCGAAGGGGGTTGGATCACGGAGACAATTCCGACGATTTGAACCTGGTCTCTATGGTTGCCTGGGGACCGGACTTCCGACAGGGAAGCACGGTCAAGCAGGAGGTGCGCGCCATCGATGTCACTCCTACGATTTGTACGCTTCTGGGTGTGCGTGCCCGGCATGCCCGCGGGAAGCCGCTCCCCGGACTTTCCTAACTCCTTCGGAGAGACAAGCCTGTGCAACACAACGTTGGAGAAGACGTCACTGATGTGAGCAGTCGCCGTCGAGCCGGAGCCGGTTCCGCGGCGATGACCTTTGTCGTGCTCTTTGCATTGCTCTTCCTTGTTGGTGCTGCGGCAAGTGAAGCCAATCACGCGAGCGTTGGGCGGCGATTCATCCAGGCGGATTCCGCGAGTTGTATGGCTTGCCACGAAGGCATCGAGGACATGCACCCCGAGGCATTCCTGAGCTGCGTGGACTGTCACGGTGGTGACGGCACTGCCGCGAGCATGGCCAGGGCCCACGTGCCGGAACCGCGTAATCCACAAGAGAACGAGCGCGTTGCGCCAGAAAAGAAGGGACTAGCCTGGCGCCGCTTCCAGAATCCCATGGACCTGCGCGTTGCAGCGGATGTCTGTGGAGATTGCCACCAAAACGATGTGGATCATTTGATGGCAAGCCTGCACGTTTCGACGGCGGGGCATCTATCGGATGGGTTCTATGAGATGGGGTTGAGCGAGGAGCGTGGGTCAAGGTTCTCTGTCTTCCCCGTTTCCCGTCCCCCGCTCCAGGGCGGTGAGGTCACACGCCTGGAGCAGATTCCTGGCTTTGACGAACGAGGCCCGCGGGACGAGCTTGCGACGCACTTCACAGACCTGGCGCGCAAAGAGTGCATGCAGTGTCACCTCTGGTCTGAGGGGCGCGCGGTAACCGGACGTGTTGGGTTCGATGGGGATTACCGCGGAGAGGGTTGCGCCGCCTGCCATGTGGCCTACGCCATAGACGGACTTTCCGAAAGTGAGGACGCCACTGCGCAGCGAAACGAGCCGGGGCATCCACGCAAGCACTCCATGATGCGAACCGCACCGACGGATACCTGCGTGTCTTGTCACTATGGGGATGCGTCGATCGGGTTGCACTTTAGGGGTCTCTCCCAGCTGCCCCCTGATGCCCCTGGCGGTCCGGAGATTCCTGGGACGACCGATCGCTTGGTCAATCGCGTCTACTACCTGAATGACCCGGAGATTTGTCCGCCAGATGTGCACTACGAACGTGGGATGCACTGCGTCGACTGTCACACCAAGGGTGATGTCATGGGGGACGGCATGCTCCATGGGCAGATGGAGTACGGCGTCGAGATTTCCTGCGAAGCTTGCCACGGAAGCTTTGACGAAGCATCGACCCTGCGCACGGAGCGTGGTACCCCCCTGGAGAATCTGCACCGGGATGGCGAGCGGGTTGTGTTGACCGGCAAGGTCACGGGGCTTGAGCATGATGTAGTCCAAATCGTGAACGTGACCGATCCGGATCGACCGGAATACAATCGGCGCGCGGCTGCGGCCATGACGTCACGTCACGGGAATGTTGAGTGCTACACCTGCCATGCCGGTTGGAATGTGAACTTCCTGGGCTTCCACTTCTCTCGCAATGAGTCACTGACCCAGCTCGACTTGATTTCCGGCAAGCGTACGTCAGGGCGTGTCAGCACCCAGGAGAAGGTCTTCGCTACCTGGAAGAGCTTCTATTCGGGGCTGAACGAGCAGGGGCGCGTGGCCCCTTACCTGACAGGCTTCTCGACCATGGGCAGCGTTTGGGATGAGTCTGGCGAACTCATCATCGACCAGGCCATGCCTGTTACGAGTGAGGGGCTATCGGGCATGACGATGATCCATCACCAGTTGCATTCCACACGCTCGACCGCGCGCCAATGCGCCGAATGTCATCGCGCCCCCTCGACCTGGGGTTTGGGCTCGGAGAACTTTCAGCTGGCGCGCCAGCTGGCCTTTGTCGCAGATCGCCGCGGGCTCGAGGTTGTGGCCCTGGACCGGCGCGAGCTGGGTCGTTCCGCTGCCCTGGCCAAGGTGGTGCTGCCGGACATCGTCGCCCTTGCCGCCCACTGCGACCCACTCCAAGGTTTTGCACACCACATCTACGCAGCGGAGGGAGGGCGCGGTGTGCATGTGATTGACGTTCGCAATCCGACACAGCCGCGCTTGGTACACTTCGTTCCCACTGTCGATCCCCAGGCGCTGTTCTTGACCGGCGATCAGCTCTACATCGCCGACGGTGAGGGTGGCGTTCGGATCCTGGATGTGTCCAAGCCCGAGCAGGCTCGGCTCGTCGGCCATGTGGCAACTTTCGATGCGCGCGACATCGACGTGCGCTGGCCCTGGGCCTATGTCGCCGATGGTGTTGGTGGTTTGGTCATTCTCGACGTGCAGGCTCCGCTCGCCCCCCGCGTGCTTTCCGCCCTCGACGTCAATGCCGGTTCCGAACGCGCAAACGAAACGACCTCTGTCGCGACATTGTTTCAGTACAGTCGTCCCATGGCCCAGGATGGAGAGCCGATCGACCGACGCACGCAAGCGCGGAACATCGCTTGCTTGATCGATCGTAAGCTCGGCCTAATCACCGTTGATATTACGGAGCCAACGAGGCCGCACATTCTTTGGCCGCTGCCGGACGAGCTGAGCTCAGCCGAAGGGTTTGGGGGCGTGACCTATCGGGGGTTGAGTTTTTCAACCCAGGTAGACCTGGCCGAACGCCAGGGTGGGGCGCGTACACGTGAACGTGACTACGCCTATGTTCAGCAGGAGCGTGGCGTGTTGAGCAATAGGCGCTCCCAGGTCGTGCTCTTTGACGTGAGCAATCCCGCCAAGCCCGTGCTGCGCGAAGCGGTGCAGCAGGGCTACGAGAGCGAGGGGCTCGAGGTTGTCGATTTTTACAACCCGCCGTTCCGCCAGCGCATGGCCTTTACGCCAGGGGAGCGCGGCCTGCTCTTCGCGGACGTATCCACCTCCAGCGAGCCGGTGGCCCTCGGGGGCATACCGGGGTTGCGGCAGACATACGCCGTTGCCTTTGAACGCTTTCCGCTTGATCGCATGATCAAGGAGGGCGGGCAGCGCCTGAAGGATGTGAGTCACCCGGATTCTCGCTGGCTCTACCGAGACGAAATCCTGCGAATCCTGCAGGTGGACGCAGCGCTGCTGCCCTCAAGTGGAAGGTCTCGCCAAACCGACCGTCCGGAGCGCTATCCGGCGGATGAGCCTCTGGATGTGGACATTGCCCATGGCGGTTCCGTGCGACAACACTTGGCACGCTCGGACCGGGATGGGTCGGGCGCCCTCGAGGGCGACGAGGTCGAGGCGGCGAAGGCGCGCACCATGGATCTGGACGGAGACGGGCGCGTGACACTACTTGAGCTCGTGAAAGCAGGGGGAGCGCTTGGACTCGAGCCGGCTCCGGATGTGCGCCCTCCAGATCCCGAGCCCTTCGTCATGGAGCGCCTCGATGTGGACGGTGACCTGGCTCGGATATTCGACCGCGTGAACCCGTGGGATTTTGATCGTGACGGCGACGGCTCGCTTGGGGCGCGCGAGCTACAGGCGGCAGCCTTTGCGGCCCTCGATCTCAACGCGGACGGTGGCCTGAGTCTCGGAGAGCTCTCGCGCTACCCCGGTCGCCTGCGCAGCCTGCGCTTCGGCGGTGACGCGGCGACGGAGTTATTCGCCGAGGCCGATCGCAATCAGAACGGTCTGGTGTCCTCGCGTGAATTCAAGCTGGGTGATGCGGAGCGCGAAGCCCTCGATGGCAATGGAGACGGCAACGTGCTTCTGGCTCGTACGCTCTTCCCCTTCCACGCCGAGGCAGGGCTTGTGGCGGCGGGTTCGGAATGGCCCACCAGGAGACCGGTCGGCCTGGGCTTCCTGCCGCTCCCGCCGAGCTTCAGTGTGGACCAATTTCTTGGGCACTTTGACGAGGACGAGGACGAGATAGTGACTGCCAAGGAGTTCGGTCGTTCCCCTGGCCTCTTCACCTGGTTGGACAATGCCGGGACCAAGGACTCTCGCATCAGTCGGGCGGACCTGGAGAAGGGGCTGCGCCAGCTCATTGGGCGTGGGGTCGAGGCTTGCCCGGACGATTTTCTGGGGCGCTGGGATCTGAACAGGGACGGGAAGGTCGACCCGGATGAATTGCCGGCCGGTGTGCGGGCACGCCTGGGGCCCTACCTAGGGGCGCCTGGGGGCGGTCGTAAGTAAGACACGGGTCTGCTTCAAGTGGGGCCCTTTCCGGTCAGCTCGGGGGACGGCGAGGTCCGAATCTGCTAAAGTGCGCGGCCTTTCACCATGGCCGAAAATCTCCACAGCACCCTCCCTGGGGACGCATCCGAATCCGGAACCAGCGCCCAGGTCAGGTCCAATCTTGGGCACCAGGATCTTCCCACGAAGAACCTGGGCGTGGATGCCTATGCCCGCAAGCCAAAGTGGTTGAAGGTGCCCCTCCCCGGTGGCGAGGGCTATCGCAAGCTCAAGACCCTGACACGCAGTTTGAATCTGCACACGGTCTGCGAGGAAGCGCGTTGCCCGAACGTTGGTGAATGCTGGTCCGGCCCCAAGCCGACCATGACCCTGATGGTCCTCGGGGACGAGTGCACGCGACGCTGTCGTTTCTGTGCGGTGAAGACCGTCGATCGCGCTGCCGCCCCGGATCCGGATGAGCCCGCCCACGTGGGGTATGCGGTGGCCGAGCTGCAGGTCAGCTACGTCGTGATTACCAGCGTGGATCGTGACGATCTACCCGATGGCGGAGCTGCTCACTACGCCGCCTGCGTGCGCGAGATT
>JBLHLB010000031.1:0-21547 GCA_047618505.1 Planctomycetota bacterium | reverse complement strand
AGCGCAAGGGACGCGCGGGCCGAGAGGAAGCTGGCCACTGCATTCGTCTCTGGAGTGCCGCGGAGCAGCGCGCCCTAGCAACCTTCGACGAACCCGAGGTTCGGCGCGCGGATCTAACAGCGACGCTTCTACAACTCCTGGCCTGGGGCGAACGGGACATGGAGACCTTTCCATGGTTGGAACATCCGAAGCCCGAGGCCCTTGCGCGAGCCTGGGAAGTTGCCCGCGTCCTCGGCGCTGTTGAAGGCCAGGCCCTGACTGATTTGGGGCGCACCCTTGTGCGCTTCCCCACTCAGCCGCGACTTGCTCGCCTGCTGGTCGCTGGGCATGCAGCAGGAGAGCTATACCGCTGTGCCTTGGCCGCCGCCCTCCTGGGGGAGCGGGATCCATGGCGCCGCGATGCCCCCCCACGTCACACCGAGAGCGACGTCCTGGAGCGGGTTCGAGCCCTTGAAAACTTTGCCTCCCGTGGAGCTCGGTCCTCGCAGGATCTTCAGGCTAACGGTGCGCGGACATGCCTACGGGTTGCGGATCAGTTGGAACGCGTGGCCATCAACGCCCTGGGACGCGAGCCAAGATCAAAGGGTCACTCCGACGACACGGTCCTACGCGCGCTACTGGCGGCCTTCCCCGATCGCCTCTCCCGTCGCAGGCCAGAAGACAACACGCGCGCCGTAATGGCTGGTGGCCGTGGTTTGCGTTTTTCGAATCGATCCGGATTCGACGAAGGGGAGCTATTCCTGGCCATCGAGCTCGACGCCGGCCAGGGCGAAGCCTACGTGCAGCAAGCATCCCTTGTGGAACGTGAATGGATCAACGGGGGTCGCACGCGCACCGAGCTTGCCTGCGTCTTTGACTCAGAGCGCCGTCGGGTCATCGGACGCAAACGTGTACTCCTGGGGGAGCTCATCCTCGAAGAGGTTGACGCCCCCGCCGAAGACAGGGGGGAATTGGAGCGCGTCTTGGTTAAGGCAGCGGCGGGAGATCTAGCACGGGCGCTAGACCTCGCTCGCCCGGAGGTCGTGGACTTGCGTGCACGCGTAGCGTTCCTTCAGCGGTGGATGCCGGAGCTGGGGCTGCACGCCTTCGACGACAAGATTCTTGGGGAATGCCTACCGCTCATCGTACCTGGCTGTCGCTCCTTCGCTGACCTGGCTCGGGCGCCTCTAGTAGAGGTGCTACTCGGCCAATTGACCCATCAACAGTCCGAAGCCCTTGCCAGGGAAGCGCCCCAGCGTCTCCCCGTTCCCAGCGGCAGCCACATCCGAGTGGACTACAGTTCTATCGAGCAGCCCGTGCTGGCGGCACGCATCCAGGAGCTCTTCGGTCTTACAGAGACCCCGCGTATTGCTGGCAATCGCGTTGGAGTCCTACTCCATCTGCTGGCGCCAAATGGACGCCCGCAGCAGGTGACGAACGACCTGGCAAGCTTCTGGAGCGGAACCTACTTTGACGTCCGCAAGGATTTGAGGCGTCGCTACCCGCGACATGCCTGGCCCGATGACCCGACCACTGCCGAGGCCGTCAAACGTCCCCGGCGCAGGCACTAACGACCGCCCCCGGGACGTGGTCCTCCGGCTTCAAAGGCCGGCAGTTCAAGTTGCGAGGGATGCAGGTTCGCCAGTGCCGTGTCGATACGCGCCACTAGGGCTGACTGTTCCGCAGTAACGGCGCGGACGCGCAGCAACTTAGCCGTCCCCACGGCGGAAACGTTGAGCCCGTCCAACACGTCTGCCGCGTTGGAACTGCGCAGCAGGCTCCGCTCGACCCATTGCACTCCTTCCTCAAGGCGACCGGCAGTCAACGCCACACGAGCCAATCCGGCCTGGGCGAAGGCAGCATAGAAGTCCGCGTCATCCGAGCCGTCAGGGAAGGTGGCCGCGTTCACGGTAAAGAGTTCGACTGCACGCCCGTAGGACACCCCGGCCCGGGGCAACTCCCCAGCGCTACGGTAATGTTCCCCGGCGACGATGGCTGCGTAGCCGGCGTACCAGGTCATATTGGGGGACGCATCCTCCTTTCCCAGGAGCACTTCGTAGGTCGGCTCTAGCTCCTCAACACCTTTGTCCATAAGGACTCGACTACGCAAACGCGCGTGCAAGTCCCAGGAGTCAGGGTAGCGTTCGATGCCTACCGCGAGCACGGCCGAAGCGCGCCCCCCTATCCCAAAGCGATCCAGAAAATCGTAGTGGGCCACGACCTGCATGACTGTCCCGAGGGGATGCTTCTCCAGCACCGTGTAGGCATCGTGCACATCGGCGATCCATTCTTTCGGCCACTGTCGGCGCGCACGCAGGGCTGTGCGGATCGAGTGGGTGCGCGCTTCCGCGAAGAGCCCAACGGTCGCCATGGCCATCCAGGTTTGCTCTCCCGCAGGAAGACCTTCCATGGCTGCCTCGGCACGGGCGTAGGCGGATTCACGATCCCCAAGGTAGTAGGACGAGAGGGCGACAATGGCATTCACCTGCCAGCCCGTCGCGCCCTGACTCTCGGCGGAAACGGCTGTGCGCTGAGCCTCTTCCAGGTGCAGGCGCATGAAGCGATCTGACGAGCCACCCCCAAGAGTCGGAGACATGGACGTCTCAGGATCAACAGCTAAGAGCAGGGATGCCTCCGCCAACTCAACCCTCGGCTTCCAGTCGTCGGGACGCGAGGACGCGAGCTGTGTGCTGTAATCCAAGCGTGACTCCAGGGAGGAGCGGTCCGGTTGCTTCACACGCACGCTGCGCAATTCGCGCTTCCACGCGTCCGCTTCAAGGCTCGTAGAACGGCTGCTTAGCCCCTGGTGAACGACAGACAAGGTCCGCGCCAGTTCAGACTTCTCACCGATACGCTCTAGTGCGCGAATAAGAGCATCACGCTCGATCGGGTCCATGGGCACCGTCAGTGCCTCCGCAATCAACTCAGTGAACCCCTGTGATCCTGACTTCGCGAGGATCTCGCGCGCCATCTGCGAAAGCTCAACATCCAGACCGAAGATCGCCTGACGCAAGACATCCACGGAGGGTGAGCCCTTACTTGCGGCCACGCGACGGAGAATATTACGACGTGTTTCCTTGTCGCCGTCGCGATAGGCCTGCTCAACAACGCGTCGGTGTTCGATGTCTCGACTCTCCACCAAGTCCAAGAGAGGTCGATCCGTTCCGGGATCCCGCGGGGGGAAGGTGCGACCCGCTACGCCGCTGTCAATTTGACTGAAGACCGATTCCGTATCGAAGGCGTAGTAGACGTCATAGGTCTCGGGGGCAGCGTCAGCCACAGCTCCATCAGCTTCACTCCCACTGGCGCCACCGACCTCGACACCGATATGCCTGGGTGCGACGCGCGTCCCTTCGAAGTAGGTGTCAAAGAGCAGGGGCTCAATCACAATGTGCTCGCCACAGGTCACGCTCCCAAAGCGCGGGCACAAGAGACGATTGCCATCGCGGTCGTAGTCCCTTGCGTTGTGCCTGTACACCGAGGCAATGACGCACACATAGGGCTCATAGGACTTGGCCGTGGCCTCCTGTCGATAGAGGATCCCCGCGTAGTGCTCGCTCGCGATCTCACCGTCCATATTCACGCAGATCAAGATTGGACGCCCGCTCTTCTCTGAGACATCCAGGGCGTCCTCCCATGTTCGCTGGAAGGTGAGCAGGACAGGTTTTGCCCAATCCTCCGCCGTGGGTGAATACCAGATCTCTTCACGAGAACGCCCGCGGGTGTCGCCAATCCCAACAAGCGATGTATCGTCGCCTTGGTCCTGGGCACCAGTGTCCTGGGCGCCAGAAGCTTTGGGGCTGGCACCCTGGGCTTCCACAGTGCTAGCACCAAGGCAAAGGACCGCGAAGAGGACGGCGGGAACAGCGAGCAGCGGCTTGGACGGGAGTCTCAGAGTCATCGAATCATTTAGGCTTCGGCCAAGGGAGAGGAGCCAGTCCATGCTGATGCCTGTGCAACGACCGACTGACCTGCCACTATTGTGCATCCCCCCACCCGGCTCGACCTGGCAAAAAGTCCACACCGCTCCCGTGCCTGAACCTAGCCGACCTGGCAACTTCAACCGACGCCCCCAACCGAAGACCTCCCTTGGCCCGCTTTTCCCTGACCTGCCTGCTTCTGCTGGCCTTCGGACTGCCAGTCTTCACCCAGGGAGCTGCCCTGGGGCCGGACGTAAGGATCCAGCAATACTCCGGCATTGAAGTCATCGCGCCCGCCAGTCCCGTTGTACCGGGTGAGATCTTCGAGCTTGGACTGCGAATTCACCTAGACGAGGCTTTCCTTGGGGAGAGCATGGTCCAGCTTTTTCGCACCCAGATGGATGTGCCAATTCAGGTTCAGGCCCCGTGGCTGGAGGACCTGCCCGGCGTCGAGTTCCTCGACCCCCTGGGTCATGTGCAGGACGGCGCAACCGGGGCGTCTATGGTTCTGAACGAGCATGTCCTGCGTTCGAGTCGTGAGGGCCGTCGGGTGACCTCTGGACGCCCCTGGGTGAGCTTCTCCATCGTCCGCCGAGCCGTTGCAAGGGTCCCCGGCACCTTAGCCCTAGGAGCCCCCAGCCTGCACTTGGCCCATGCGACACAGTTCCGTGACGATGTCTTCGCCGGTCGTGTCCCCGAGGACAGGCAAGACCACAACCTGATTGGGGCCGCCGCTGCCATCGAAGTGCAGAGCTTCCCGGAAACCGGGCGGCCCACAAGCTTCATTGATGCCATCGGCAGCTTCAGCCTCGAGGCGAGTATTTCTCGCGCGACTCTTTCCGTCGGCCAGGAGTTGACACTGACCCTGCGTGTCTTTGGAGCCGGGAATCTGGAGAACATGACACCACCACGGGTAGACGGACTACGCGGTTGGCACCTCCAGGGCACAGGCGTGCGCCGGGACGCGGAGAGCATCACCCTGGTGGCTACCCTGAGTCCGAGGAACGATCTTGTGGGCGAACTCCCCGCGATCGAGTTTGCCTGGTACGACCCGCTCCTAATGGACTCCCCCGGGGGCCCCTACCGCACGGACAAGAGCGCGAGCTTCCCGGTGCAGATCGTCCCCGAGCAGGCAAGCACCAGTAACGACGGCGGAACAGATTCAGCAGCTGCCTCCGCAGGAGTCGAAGGTGACATAACGGAAGAACAAGGAAAGGGCAAGCCCTCCCCCCTGCGCCGATTGTTGCCGGTGTTGCTGGGTAGTGCAGCACTGGCGCTTGGCCTCTTGATCGGATGGATGCTGTGGCGATCCAAAACCGATGGGGACTCGGGCAAGCGAGGGATTCGCGACCATCGCACTCAAGTTGCCGATGCCCGTGCGCAGTATGCAGGCAATCTTGCGGCGGCCGAAGGCGCCCCCGAACGCGCCTTGCGCACCTTCATCGCCGACGCTCTGGGGTGCACTGAATCAGCTCTTTCCACCGGGGATCTAGGGGTCCGATTGCGTCAGGCCGGTATCCCCGAAGTGCTGGCGAGGCGCACCTCCGAAAGCCTGGCCGCCATGGACGCGGCTCGCTTCGGCGGAGGAGAACTCACGCCCGAGCTAAGGAACGCGCAGGGACTCGTCGACGAGCTTGCGGACGTATTGGCCTAGCCCTCTAGCATCACTTCGAAGTCGCCTTGTCGCGCACCATCACTACGATCATCGGCGGCAACAGGAAGACCGTCGCGATTAAAGCTACCGTAAGCGCGACGAGTGCGAGTCCACCGAAGTCAGAGACGGGGGGGAAGCTCGAGAACAGGAAGAAGCCAAGACCACCCACAAGCACGGCAGTCGTGCAGGTCATGGCACCGATCTTCTTGGCGATCACACGGCGGACAGCTTCCTCAACACCGAGCCCGCGCTGTCGTTCTTCATTCCAAAAGGACAGGACGTGAATGCAATTGTCCACGGCGATTCCGAGTACGACTGCGCCAACCATGACCGTCACCGAGTTGAGCGGGATTCCGCCGTAGCCGTGGAGCGCCAGGACGACAGCCAGGGCCGGCAGATTCACTAAGACGGCGATCAACGCGGTCAAGAGTGATCTCCAAAGGATAGAGAGCGTGATAAACACAACCAATCCGCAGATAGCCAGACTGCGGGTTTGGCTGCCCACGATGCGGCGATCGGACTCCAGAACAGAATGGATGCCTGCCTTGCCGTCCAGCACGACACCGGCCGGCGCGTGCTCTTCCGCGTAGCCGATGAAGTCCTTGAGGAGTGCCAAGTACTTGCTAGCTCGCATATCCCGTGTCCGCAGGAACATGGTCGTCCTGCGTCTTTCCTTGTCGAAAATTTGATCGCCAAAGAGGAACTTCTCGCCGCTAACCACGAGTTCCATGGCCTTGATCAGACCCGCATCTTCCGGCACGCGTCGCGTGCCCGGCGCGTCGTGGCTCCAAATCTGATTCATGACAGCGAAGAGCTGCGCGTACCCATAGACATTGCTGACACCATCTAATTCGCGCCCATAGTTTTCGACCTTCTCGAGATAACGCATGGTAGCGGGATCTTGAATTCCGCCGTCCTCGCCGCTGTCAATTACGAGCTCAAAGAGGTTCATGCCCCCCATCTCCACATCGATCAACCCCATGGTGATCCGTGATTCACCCTCTGGGGATAGGAACTCCATGGCCCGCAGGTCCGTCCGCAGTCGACCCATGGCGGGGATCGTCCCCAGGACCAGCAGTAGCGTTAGTCCTAGGATCCAGCGACGCTTCCGTACGGCTGCCTGCACCAGACGATCGAGGGGACCATCGCGCCATGAATCTTCCACTCCTCCTTGTCCGACAACAGCATCCAACTCGTGCTGCGCCACACCGCGGAGAACAAACCGTGAAAGGAGGTAGACCGGAAGAAAAGTCACGAGAAATGCCGCGCCAACGGCTTGGGCACCAAGGAGTCCAAACTCACGGACGAGTCCGACGTCGCACGTTAGCAGCGAGAGCAAGCCAATCCCGGTGGTCAACGCGGCGATGGCCGCAGGCTTGAATACATGAAATAGGGCGACCGCGAGGGCATCCTTGAAGACCAAGCCGCGCCGGTGCCACCAACGCAGAGAGGCAAACAAATGCGTAAGAAAGGTCAGCTGCAGCCCAGCGACCAGGGGCAGGAGAATACCGGTATAGAGGTTTAGCGTAAAACCGTTCAGATTAACCAAGACCGGCAGGGAGGCGATACCCATCACCTCAAAGGCCAGCACCGCAAAGAAGACCTGAAACGATCGGAAGGTGATCAGAAACACAAGAGCCAAGAGCACCGGCAGGGCGAAGAGAAAGCGCGTGACATCCTGCTCCACATCCTCGCGCACCTCAGCTTCGATAAAGGCGAAGCCGCTAAAGTGCAGCTCATCAACCTCGGCCCGGTAGGATTCCAGGGCTTCTGCAACTTGTCCGCGCAGGGCAACGCGCGCTTCGTGGTCGGGCAAGTCGCGGGCTATCTCCGCGATCCACATGGCCCAACGACCATCGGAGGAGATCAAGAGATCCCGGGCCCAGGGGAAGTCTAGGACGCTCTCTCGAATCTCAGACCATTCCTCGGGAGTGCGTCCGTCCTTCGGGACGTAATAGGCGAACTCGATCAGATTGCGTGGATCGAGGGAGAAGCCGTCCTTGCGAACCGGACGCTTCGCTCGGGTCAAACTAAAGACGCTAGGGATCCCATCGATGGCGGCCAGGGACTTCCCAATGCGATCGATCCTGTCCGCGCCGGCGTCACTGAAGATGTCGTCGAAGCGCGCTAACACCATGCAGGCTTCGCTGTCAGACAGCATCGCCTCGAGTTTGTCGAAGCTGCTATCGGACTCGCTCTCGGCTCCTCCGGTAAACACCTCGATCGATGCATCCACCTCGACCTTGCCGACATGGTGCACGAACGCCGGTGCAAGCAGGGCCAACGCACCAAAAGCCACAAACAGAAGAGGCCAAATCGCGGGAAAGCCGCGGCGGTCGTTGAAAATCGGTTCGGTTGACCTGGGGTGGTCGGGAGAGGCGGTCATCCGGAGCGGAATGGGGGCTAGCGAGGCGCTACTCGAGTTCCGTGGGGGAACGCGTGCCAAAGGGTACTTGGTTTGGCTCCCCGGAGGAGTGGATTCCTCCCTGCAGGCGAATCCCCATTGCAACCCGTGAAGAGACAACAGCCTATGCCCCTCGCATCCCGCCAGAGTTAGGGGGAGAATGAAGCAACACAGGGGAAGCCGCTAGCTTTCCTCCTCTTCGGTCCACAACCCCCAATGACGATGCCCTCGCACTTCGCCAACGCTAGACCTCTTTCGACTCGGGGCACGCTCTCAGCCTTGCTCCTGGCCGCCGGTGCAAGCCTGGTCGCCTGCTCTACGACAAGTCGCGCGCCTGACCAGGCAGACTCTGAGTACCTCGAGGCCTTCGAAACGGAACAGCTACCTTGGAGTGCGCCCTCGATCACGAGCAGTGTTTCCATTAGGGATGGGCACACAGGGGATGTCCTTAGCTTCGATCAGATGCTTGAGCGTCTGGCCCAGGCCGATGTGGTCTTTCTTGGGGAGACGCACCTGGACGAAACCACCCATCGCTTCGAGGATGCCGTCTTGGCCGGCCTTGTGGCCAAACGTGATGGTGAGGTCGTGCTTTCCATGGAGATGTTCGAGCGCGACACCCAAGGCTCCCTCGACGACTATCTAGCTGGGAGGATTGGCGAGGCTGAGTTCCTGGCCTCCTCACGGCCCTGGTCAAATTATCAGACCGGATACCGGCCCATGATCGAGCGGGCCAAGCGCGAAGGCTTGGCTGTCATCGCGGCCAACTTCCCCGCCCCCCTACGGCGCCGTTTCGCCATGGAAGGCGAAGAGGTACTGGGCACCCTTTCCCCGGAGGAACGTGCGATCCTACCCGCAGAATTTCTCCCCAACCGGCCCCAGTATTGGCGCCGAGTCGACAACGCGGTTCGCGGGCACCTGGCCATGATGGGCGGTCCCAAGGATCCCGGCGACCCGCGCATCTTCGCTGGTCAATCCCTCTGGGACAACGCCATGGGCGACGCTTGCGCACAGGCCCTGATAGACCACCCGGGCAAGCAAGTCGTGCACGTCAATGGCGGCTTTCATACCAAGTACTGGGACGGAACGGTGCATCAGCTACGCATGCGCGCACCCGATGCGAACGTCCTGACGATTGACATCGTGCCCACCTCCAATCCGACCCTTGCGGGCATCGGTGGCCCCGCGGTGGCGGACTTCGTTGTCTTCGCTAGCGCCGAGGCGAGTGATATCAGCGGAGGCACCTACAGCCTCGAGGTTTCCCGCGAGCTTCGCTATCGCCTGCATCTCCCGAAATCCGCCAGCGCTGAAACCCCTGTGCCGCTACTGATCTGGCTCGGAGAAGCTGGCTCCACTCCGAAGGAAGGCCTAGCCCTGTGGCGCGCCCGACTTGGAGAAGACTGCGCCATCGCAGTTGTCGAAGCGCCCTACCGCGCTGTCCAAGAAGATCTGGTGGCCGCCGGCTCTTGGTTCTGGCCAGACACCTTTGCAGAGGACGCCGCCGTCCTAACCCAGGGCATTGCTTCCCTGCGCGGCTACATCACACGCAACATGCCCGTCGACGGCAATCGGGTCGTCGTCGCCGGTCAGGGAACAGGCGGAACAATCGCAGTTGTCGCAGGTCTACACTCCAGCGGCCTAGACGTAACCAGCGTCGCCTTCACGCCGCGCCAATACAGTCACCTCAGCGACACCCCCATGTCTCTGCCGGAATTCGCCGGGGAAGATGGTCTCCCCAGGCGCATCATTCACGTGGTCGCCGGCGCCACGGACAACGAATGGTGGCAGGGCGAGCTGGCTGTCTACGCCAAGGCCGGTATCGAAACCACATTGGTCACCACCGCGAACGATCCCTGGTTCGTTGAAGCGAATCACACGAACACAATTTGCTCCCTTCTTGGGCTCGAGTTGCCCGCAAGCGAGACTGCACAGCGGAGTCTCTATCACATGACCGGTGCGAGTCCCCGGGCCGCCCGCTGGGGTCTCATCCGCGCTGCCCAGACGGGCGACATGGCCCTCGCAATTCTGGAAGAGGAGCCTGCCCCCGGGACATCCACTCCCTTAGACGCGGTCATCTTGGCGGCAGATATGGAGGATTCCCCCCCACCGAGCAGCCCCGGAGCCTTTGGCGGCACCACCATCCTCGTGCTACCCGCGGGTCTCGGGGAAGCGGAACGCGAAGCATGGTTCGCCCTGGAGGAGAATGATCCCCTGGCCGCGCAGAGTCGGTTCAACCGCCTACGCATCGCCACCATGGACGAAACGCGTCCCTTGTCGGAGGTTCTAGAAACGCTGTTCAGCGAAGGCCGCAAGAACGTCCTCATTCTTCCAGCGGAGTTCTGCGCATCCGCCGCGACCATGCGGGCACTCAGGGATCAGACGCGCGACACCAGTGACCAGATGACCCTGCACTGGCTGCCCGGACTGGGCGGACCTCGATAATGCGTTCATCCGACCTTCGGGTTGGACCCAAAGCAAAAGGAGCGCACCGGCCAATCGCCGACGCGCTCCTTTTCGAACCCAGCTAGCGGGCCCAGCTGGCTAGCTGTCCGAGTTGCTGACAGATTCCCGCGAGCGGTCAGCCGGGCGAGGTACGCCCGCCGCGCGCGTGCCGGCGGCGGCGATCAAGCCTGAGGAAGCGGCGGCGGCTGTCGCAGCGTCAACCTTTGCCTTCGCAGCACCGACACTTGCGATCGCTACTTCGCGCACCGCGACGGCTCGCCGACCGGCTTCAGCGCGTGCCTTTTGGATGCGGTCGGCAGCGGTGCGACGCAGTTCCTTCGTGAAGCCGATGCGTGCCATGGTCCAGATCAGCCACTTGGTGGGATCAACGTGGTACCACTTGATGCCGTTGCGGTAGTCGCTCGGGAAGCGGTGGTGGAAACTGTGATAACCCTCGCCAAAGGACACCAGGGCGAGAATCACGCTATCGCGGGCCGAAGTCTGGGTGCCGTAGTTCTGGCGCCCAAACGTATGGGCCCAGGAGTTGATCATGAAGGTCACGTGCCACTGCACCACAAGCCGCAGGAAGCCCGCCACAAGCACCGCGCCAATCGCGTCACCCCAAAGGCTACCAAGGGCGAAGGGAATCACCGCGGCAACCAAGACCGTGAGGGGTATGAGGTACCGCTTCTGGAACATGACGATGGGGTCTGCCTCCAAATCGCGGCGACGAACAGTATCCGCGGGGCGACCGGCGGCAACAACCCATCCAATATGGGCCCATAGGAAGCCCCGGTTGATGTCGTAGGGGTCAAGATCCGTGTCCACGTCCGAGTGGTGCCGGCGGTGATCCGAGGCCCACTTTAGAATCGAGTTCTGCACCGACGCAGCCCCGAAGAGCGCGAAGAAAAGGCGCATCGGCGCGTTCGCCGTATAGGCACGGTGGGCAAACAGTCGGTGGTATCCACCTGTGATTGAAAGCCCACAACAAATGAACCACAGCAAACCCAGCCCCACGGTCAGCCAGGAGAAGTTAACCGTCGCCATATAGACGATGGCATAGATACCAAGCAGGTGGATCACGACGATCGTTGTCAGGTTGATCCAGTCGGGCCGGAAACCCGGGGGTGTCTTCGGTCCGTTTCGTCCTGCGGGTGCCGTGCTGGCGGATTGTTCAGTCATAGCCTCGGAACCGAATTAGGGTTACCAATTCGCATCTGGGGAGCTGCTTAGGCCTTGGTGAAAGCGACCATTTATGCAGCTGGGTTGATGGGTGTTCGTGGTAACCCCGGGAAGTGGACGGCCCACGCCTAGGCGGAGAGTACCGATGCCGCCCCCAGACACAACCCACTAGATCCACCCTGGTGATTCACCGATCAACTCTTGTCGAGGTTTTTCCTATAACATACGCCCGTGTCGCCCGCCTGAGAACCACCCCTCCTGTGGCCGGGACGGAGTCTCATTAGGGGAAATCCGAGGGACCAATCCCACCCCCAGGCCCCCAGACCCCTGGCTCCCCAGGCCCCTGGCTCCCCAGGCCCTGAAGTGACCCGGCCGCCCCACATCCTGTGCCCCGCACCTTACGCTGGGGCACAGACAGATAGGCCCCAGGGAAAGGGATCACCAAGCGATTAGCACCGGGAACAAAGTCTAACGGACCGATGAGCCGCCGCTCTCGTGCCGGGATATTCTGGGGACGCTGGAGAAGTGTAAGTGGACGATTGTTTTTGGCACCGTCGCAGCCCTCGTCTGTGCCATTGGTTGGCTTGCCACATCACGCGCCCTCAATCGGGCACAGGCCACTCTGTTGCTCGAAGATCCCGGTGCCACCAGCGGCTTCATCGGCCAGCTCGCCGCCCTGGCATCTGCCCCGGCCACAGAGAGCTAAATGGCCGTGCTACGCTCACGTGAGATCGCACGACGGACGTCCACCGCGCCCCCCGGAAGGCCAGCTTCGGCAATAGTCAAACGGCGCGCGAGACAAGCGTGCGGGCCTGAGTCATCGATCGCCATCCCATGGTGCCGGCCGCTGTCGACTTAGAATTCACCGACGAAGGCAACCTCGTCATTACCGAGTGTGGCCTGTTCCACGGTGAGCATGACACCATGGTGGTGTCAAACCTTGGCGAAGAGACTATCGACTTCCACGACCTGCGTTTCAGGCTGACATGGGAAGGCAAAACCCTCGGCCGCTCTTTTCGCCTGCGGACGGTCCCTTTGGAGAACGCGGTCGACGCAATCATCGCGCGCACCCTGGCTACCGAGAGCGAGCGCAACTCCGGCGTAATCGTCGTGACCTATGGCGACGCAGATCCGCGGCGCGCCGCCCAGGTCGTAAACGCCCTCTGCGACAACTATCGCGACCGACAGCGTAGGTCGGGTACGAAGCGCTGCGACACGTGCAATCGAATTCATCGACGAACAACTTGAAGTGCAGCTCGCTGCCCTTGGGCAGGCGAAGATCGCGCTTGTGAAGCTTCAATCTGCAAACCCGGAGTCGATTGCTATTGACGCGACCGCCGCTGCTAGATTGGCCCACTCACGGCCATCGAGACCAGCAAGGTACAGAGTCAATTCCTCCAGGGGAAAACTCGTGAACCTTGGACTCGACACCGGATGTGCCTGCAGGGGCACCCAGACGGCCTATTCCCCTGAGCTCGATGCCCTCGAAGTTGTCACCGCCAAGGGTGCCTACGCCCGCTGATGCGCGTCCTTCCAACCACCGCGTAGAACTTCGAGAAGCAATCGATGGAAGCGGTGCATTCCCGCTTCGTGCAAGGGGGCATAGCGGCCACTGCCGTAGGCCCTTGATGTGTTGCCGCGCTGACAAGCCTCGACGACCTGCTCATCCTCGATCTCGACTTGATCCAGGTCAGCTCCGGCCCCTTGGTCGAGCTTGGATTCATCCCACACAAACGTTCGGAAGCGGACCAGGGTGCGATCCACCGCCAGAGGTTCCACGGCATTCAAGGACAGCCCCCAGGGGTAGAGGTTCAGCATCGTGCCGGGGAAAAGCCAAAGATAGTGCCCAGCCACTCGGCGCCCACCGTCCAAGGGGGAGGTCGGCAGGGCAGCCTCATCAGGACGCGCCTCCGCCACCTGCAATGTGCCCCAGGGAAAAAGCTCATGGGAGTAGGTGCCCACGTCAATGGCAGCAGACAAACCAGGGTGCACATAGGGCACGTGAAAGCCCTCAAGGTAGTTCTCCACGTAGAGAATCCAGCTCGCCTTGACTTCGAAGTCACGGTCCCGTTCTGGCATGGGCTTCAGCTGATCCCAGGGCAGATGTCCAAGACGAGCGCGTAGCGGATCAGTCCAATCGGGAAAGGACAGGGTGGGCTTCAGTGCCCCAAAAATCGCCGGTCCTATTTCCCCGCAGTCGAAGGCCGGCAGATCATCGGTCGCACTCGGAAAGTTGCAGGCACCCTCGAAGCCCGGACTCCCCCGCAGGCTCCCATCGAGGGCGAACCGCCGCCCGTGGTAGTTGCACCGCAGCTCACGGCAATTCCCCGCCTCCCGCACCACCAGATTGGCCCTGTGGGTACACACGTTGGAGATGAGCCGCAAGCTCCCCTTTTCGTCCCGGGTCAGGGCCCCGGGTTCATCCAAGGACCCAGGAAAGAGCCTTGTGGGGAGAACATCCCCCGCAGCTGGAATCTCCCCGCCATGCCCTACATAGCCCCAGGCTCCGGGGAGGATCACAGACTTGGTCATCTCCAGAAATCGCCCGTCGCCGTGGACCCATCCGGGCAGCGTACGCGCCTTGGTCACATCGGGTCCGACGGTCGGCAGGTCCCAGCTGTCGTCTGTTTGTTTCAAAATCAATCCTTCCTAGTTTGACCGCAATCTTTGAAGGCGGCGTCCATTGGGCACATGCACCCAGCGTACCAAGACAATGCATTGGGAGAATTGCCCGGGTCCTGCCCACGAAAGCAGACAGCAGGGGCCTGTAAAGCGGCACCACCCCCACACATAGACCGTAAAAAATAAATCGAGAAGGACCAGTGCTGGCCACCGGAAGGCCCACACGCGGGATCGACTTGCCGCGGGAGTGAAGAAGGCGCGTTAGTCCCTTGAAGGCGGGCCACAGCTTGGGAGAATTGACTCTCCCACAAGGACCCTAGCTGCTGCCGACTCCACTGATGCGCACCCTTCTCCGCAACTTCTCGGAAGAATTCGTTACGACACTTCGAACCCTACTGCAGCCCCTCGACGATGCTGCGGAGAAGCTGTCCTGGACCGGCGATGATTTCCCCGGCAAGGATGTGCTACCGGATCTTCGCGAAGTTCGGCACCAGCTGGGTGCATTGGTAGACAAAGTCGCCGATCAGCACGCCTTCGTGTTGATCTTCGGCCCCCTCAAGAGTGGCAAGTCGACCTTGATGAACGCTCTCTCAGCGGCCTACGTCAGTGAGGTCTCAAGCCTGCCTGCCTACCCCGCCATGGTCTACGTGTCGGACTCGCCTACACGCTCATTCACTGTTACGCGCTACCACGGCGGTACGGAGACCCTCGGCGACACGGCCTCCCTGCAGATGCAAATCCAGCGGGCCCACAGCGAGCTGATCGGTGCCCTACGCAAAGCCGAAGACGAGGGCCGCGCGGATGAGTTCGACCCCGCCACCGACTTCCCCCAAGCCGTGCGTCGTATCGATGTGCGTGTCCCCGCCGGCGACCTTGAAGCCTCGGGCGCAGTCCTTGTGGACACTCCAGGTCTCTATAGCCGGATGAAGTTCGGGTACGACCGAATGACGCGTGAGTTCCGCAATGCAGCGGCCTGCGCAATCTTCGTCGTCAAGAGTGACAACCTCTTCCTCGAGCAGGTCTTCAACGAGTTCAATCAGCTCCTGGGACTCTTCAGCCGCATCTTCCTGGTGGTCAACGTCGACACATCCAAGCGCGATGTGGGACCCAACGGTGAGCTGATCCCCAGCCTCGAGCAGAAGAACCCCCTAGGCGTGATTGAGGCTTTCCAGAATTACGCCATGAGCGCGCCCCTCAAGCGCGCTGCCGATGAAGGGCGACTGGCGATCTACCCCATTGACCTTTTGCAGGCGGCAAGTGCGCGCCTCAAGGGTGAAGCGGTCGAGGACGACAGCGGCCAGTTCAAAGGGCGCGCGAGCTTCGACGTCTTCCAGAAAGACCTGGCGGACTACCTCAACTCCACCGATTACCTCGTGGCATTCGTCAACGACAGTCTGCGCCGGGCAGAGATGCTCACGTCGGACATCGACGACATCAACCGCCGCCCCGGAGTTGAGCAATTGCGCCAGAGGGTGCGCGACCTTGAGGAGCAACTGCGTGACAAGCACGAACGCCTGTCCGCCGTAGGCGATCTTGAAAGCTACGACTGGGAACACGCCTTCATCGGCTTCGAAGATCGCCTCGCATCGATTTTCCGTGATCGCGCCCGCGGGGCAGAGGAGCGCACCTCCGAGTCCCTCGATCAGTCCCTAGAGGATTGGTTCGAGAACGACGCTAGCCTGCAATCCCTGCTAGAGGATGAATTGGCCCCTAGCCTTGAGGAGCACCGTGACGAGCTCGCGCGCTTCCTCCACGACACCCTCTCCCAGGAAGCCTCCGCCAGCGTCGGCGGACTCGAGGTGGAAGAGGAGATCAAGGAGCTGCTGTCGGTTGCCGGACTAGACACAGAGCTCCTGGCCCGTGACGCCCTGGCCGGAGCCAAGGCCAGGGTCCAGATGGGGCAAACTCGCAAGCCCTTCCAGGCCCAGGACATCCCCGTTCGCAAGAAAGTCTTCTGGGATTGGATCCTCTTCCGCAGCCAGGCCACCATGTCGCGACTGATGTTCGGCCCCACCGAGCATCCCTCCGTGCGCATCTCGGTGTCCGTAAAGAACACACGACTTGGCGATCCCGCGCGGGAAGCGCTCTCTCAAGCAATCGATCGCCACAAGGGTGAGTTCTTCCCCTCCGCCACTGAGACTGTCCGCCGCGGGTTCCTCGCGACCTACACGCGCCGTCTTTCGGACGCCATGCGTGAGGCTCTGCTGGATCGACGTCGCACCCTTGGCGAAGAGGAAACCTCCCTGCGAACGGGGCTGGATGAATCCCAGGAGATCCTCGCTCTCTTGAACCAGGTCAAGGACCTCGGCGCCGCCTCGCGACGCGATGTCGAAGACCTCCGCCGCCGTCACGGCGACGGTGAGAGCCCCGACCTCATGGACGTGGTCATCGAACCGCCTGCACCCGTTCGCGAACTAGAGGAAATCGAATAGTCCCCGGGGCTCCTGCCCCATCCGTCAGCAGTCAAGTGCGTCCGTAACTTTCGGCAGCACGGTTGCTGCAACTCCTGTTCAAGAAGCGGTGAGTGAAGTCCCTATAGGATCTTCACTCACCGCTTCTTGATTGCCATGGGCCTTCTCTGTTCCATGGGCATCGAGCGGGCTCTTCGGCATGCGCATCAAGGGCTGCATCACAGCTCTGATCTGACAGTGACCGAATTGCCACCGCAGACTATGTGTTTAGCTTGCGACGCATGATTTCCGCACGATCTACCCAGCCGGTGCGGACCACGTCAAAGTGGCTCCGCGTGATGAACCAATCGTCGGAGTCCTCTTGCAGGTCATCGGGCATATTGCGTGCGTACTCACGCATGACCGAAGCCAAAAATCCTAGGGCATAGCGCGGCGTTGCCAGGGTTTCTAGGGTCTGTCGCAGGTGTTGATGGTCGAACTCTTCGGCAAAGAGATCCCCCAGGGAATTCGCGCGGGCACCATCGACTGTGCATGAGCGCAACCGCCGCGTGGCGATCTCGTAGAGCTCTTGCCCGGTCCAGTCCAGCTTCTCCACCAAATTCGACTTCTCCAGTCGCATGCGCTTGAGCTCCTGGGGCGAAGCGTTGCGGTAGATCTCGTCCAACTCGATGGGTAAGAACGCCTTCAGGGCCAGCCCCGAGAGCTGCAACAACTTGTGATCCAGCAGCGCCTCGACGAAACGCCGCCCCGGATTGCCATTTTCGACATTCAGGAGCGAGGGTTCATCAACGCGGTCGAAGAGCACATACCAGCAACGGAAACCCGCCACCCCGAGGATCTCGTTGAAGCGCGTTAGGTAGTCGTAGCGTGTCGCCTCGTCCGCCCCCTTGGGCAGCACGAACTCGCCGCACAGGTCCGCGGGAATGCACTCCAGGAGAAAACGCAGGGGACTGGGGTCGCGCTGTAAGACGCGGATACTGCGAGCTGCGCCCAGGGCTTGCTTGCCACGTTGAGCACTCTTCCACAGGCTCGTCCCCCATACGGCCGTCAGGATCGCCGCACCGGGCAATCCCCAGAGCATCCAGGATCCAGAAACCTCCATATCGAAGGCAGGGCCCACGAAGGGCAAGGCGATCAAGGCCGCACCAACGATGCTCAGCAGTCCACGCCCAATCTTTGCCAACACAACTCGCCCGGTGCCGACTCGCACAACGGAGCGCAAACGCCCAAGGGCGTCCTCGGTTGAACGTTGGTGGGAATCGTAGTACAGCGCACCGAGGAGAAGCAGATCCACGCGCTGCTTGCGGTTTAGCGCCTTCATCTTGAGTCGACCATCAAGGACCTGATCGATCAGCTCCGTCACCCCTAGGGACAACATCGCGTCCAAGTGGTCCGAAGTGGTCCACTCACGCATCATCTTGTCGGCCACCTCAGAGGGCTCACCCTTGGCACCGACGGCACGACGGAAGTGCTCCAGGAAGACGTCAAAGTCGTTGTACTCCGAACAGAAGACCTTCCCCTCGGAGCTGGACTCGTTGTAGTCACGGATGCGCCGCTTCATGGTCAGGCGCAGCCCGCTCTTGCCACTGCCCTTCTCCCCAAAGACAATCCCCGGCGCAGGCGATTGGGGATCTCCAAAGAGGCGGTCGAAGCCGGAGTGCACGGCCTCCGTGTCCATACGCGACAGAATCTGATCCTTGTCCGCGTCCTCACAGGCAAAGGGGTCCTGGGTCAAACCCCAGTGCTTTCTCCAGGTCTCAACGAACATAGCTTCTCTGTCTCGTTTCGGGGGGGAATCGGGTCGCCGGTAGACGAATGCGGGGGCCTGAGCCTACGAACTCTTGGCAAAGGTTCCAGGGTCCCCCTACGGTTGCGAGGCAAGACAGACAGAAGGAGCTCGAGAGTCACGGGCACTCCGCTCGCCCGGGAGCTACTATGACGCCATGGTGAAGGATCACGACTCAGAGGAAGCCCAGGCTGCGGATTCCACCCGGATGCCCGCTTGGAAGAAGCTCCTGCTGGTCCTGGCCGGCTGCTTCGTCATCGCTGGTATCGCCCTACGCTTTAGTGGGACCTCGGATGCGCAACCTGTAGATGGCTCCGGGGATCTCTCTTCCGGCGAGAAGCCGCGTGACGGCGCCACGGAATACAGCGGCAACTTCCTTCCGGATGGCAGCCAACTTCCGGACGCGGATGGTGCCGACGGCAGTGCTGGCTCCCCCGCCGCAAGCTGGTCCCCCTTCTTCCTCCAGGGAGGCTTCGGCTTCTTCCTTGGCTTTAGCATCGGACTCGTTCTACGAACCGCATTCAAGATCGCGGCATTCGGCGCAGGGATCATCTTCCTCATCCTGTTCGGACTGCAATACGCTGGAGTCGACGTCCCATGGGACTCGATTAGAGACGCCTACGACGGCCTGGCGGGGCGCGTCGCAGCGAACGCGGATGGCTTCATGGAGTTCCTCCAGGGCATGGTCCCGGCCACCGTATTCTCAGGCGCCGGACTCGTAGCTGGCTTCAAGCGCAGTTGAGTCCCGCGGAGTCCACTCACAGAGAGCACGAGGGACTTGACGCCTGATCTTCGGGTCGAGGAAAGCACGGGTCAGTCCCGGGTGGAGTTAGGCTCTTCCCATGCGACGTCTATTCCTTCTGCTGACACTCTGCGGACTGGCCTATGCCGGCGCATCCTTCGGTCCCCGTCCCGCCTCGCGGGATCTGTTCTGGACCGATCGACCGGATGCCCAAGAGCTAGCCCTCCCGGAACAAACCGAGTCCTTTACCTTTGGCGTGTTCGGCGACCGAACCGGTGGTCCAGCCGAGGGAGTCCGTGTGCTCCGAGACGCCGTCGACGAGGTAAACCTTCTTGGACCTGACCTGGTCATGACCGTCGGCGATCTGATTCAGGGCTACAGCGAGAGCGGCCCGTGGGTCGAGCAGATGCACGAGTACAAGGGCATCATGGACCAGCTGGATTGCGCCTGGTTCCCCGTCGCCGGCAATCACGATGTCTATTGGCGCGGACCCGACGGCCAGCGTCCCGAGGGCGAAAACGAATCCCTCTACGAAGAACACTTCGGTCCCCTTTGGTACGGCTTCCGCCATAAGGACAGCGCGTTCCTCGTGCTCTACACTGATGAGGGTGCGCCCGATGGCCGCGCAAAGACCTTTAGCAACGCCGAATCCCAACGCCTAAGCGCCGAACAATTCTCCTGGCTTGACGAGAGCCTCACGCAGGTAGCAAACGCCCGCCACGTCTTTGTCTTCCTGCACCACCCGCGCTGGCTTGAGGGCGGGTACGGCGATGATTGGAAGCACGTGCATGACCGCCTTGTGGCCGCGGGGAATGTCACGGCGGTCTTCGCAGGGCACATCCATCGCATGCGCTACGACGGGCTGCAGGATGGCATTGAGTATTTCACCCTGGCCACCGTTGGCGGGAACCAAGGCGGCTATGTTCCCGAAGCGGGCTGGCTGCACCACTACGCCTACGTGACCGTACGCGGCGATGGCATTGACGTGGTTTCCTACCCCGTTGGAAGCGCCGACGATCCGCGCTCCATCACCGGCAAGCTTGGGGATGTCTGCCGAGTTCTGGCACGCGACATGCGGGTGGAAGTTAGCCGAGAGCCAGCCTTCGAACAGGACGGATCCCTGGATGCGTCATTCGAGCTCTCCCTGAACAACCCCTCCGAGCATCGACTGGAGGTCGTGCTTACTCCGCGTTCCGACGACTCGCGTTGGCACTTCAACACGGGCCCGAGACTCTTACGAATCGCTCCAGGGGAAAGCGGCTCCCTCGAGCTGAACTTGCTTCGTACCGCCGGCGCCTTGGACACGGACATGCACCTGCCCCAGGTTGACATTGAAGCCGTAGTTGCGGTCTCGCCTAAGGTGCGCATCGCACTGCCACTCAAGACTCAGACCCTGGCTCTGGATCGTTCCGCCCTTGCCCCCCCCGCCGTTGCCCCGCAAGAAGGTGTTCTGCAACTCGACGGTAGCGCCCACGCCAGCGTGCCCCACAAAGATCTACACCTCCCTGACGGTGCGTTTACGGTCGAGGCCCTTGTGAACCCCGCGAATCTGACAGGGAACCAGGGCATTCTCCAGAAGACCGAAAGTTCCGAGTTCGGCCTCATGCTCAACGCTGGGTCACCCAAGTTCCTTGTCCACCTGAACGGCAAGTACGTCAGTGTAGAGAACGCAGAGATGCGGCTGGAGTCGGGTGTTTGGTCGCACGTAGCAGGCGTTTTTGACGGCTCGGAACTGCGCCTCTATGTGAACGGCAAGCTTGTCGCCGCAACCGCCGCGGGCGGTAAGCGGACACTTCGCAATGTCCCCCTTGTGATCGGAGGCGACCCCGCCAATGGAGGCGCGGTCCGCGATCTCCTAAGAGGGTCGCTGGATGAGGTGCGCATCTCCTCGGTGGCTCGTTATAGCGGCGGCAGCTTTGCCCCCGCCCCCAAACACGAAAGCGATTCGAGCACCGTTCTCTTGCTGCACATGGATGCCCGTCGCGGTCCTTGGCTCTGGGACTGGTCCGACGAGGCTGCCCACGCAACCTGCGCTGGCGGTGCCGAGGTCGTCCCCGCTCTTCAGTAAGGGTCTCCATTGAGGACCCCGACCGAGGGCCCGACTTGAAATGCTCGCCGGGGCCATGCACCCGGCAATCCACTCGGAATCCGGGCCTCCACTGCCCCTAAACGGCTGCTTTCCCATGAGTTTTGTCGCTGGATCGCTCGATCGAGGGGAACCTGAATCGAGTTCAAACCGACCAATTCGGACCCTTGGTATCTCATCCACCAAGAATGCTCCCCCCCCCCCCGCACCCCTCATCAACATGCTGACTTCGACTCTCTCGCTCATCGCCGCTGGCCTCTTGGCCTCCGGGGCCACCGTCGGACCCCAAACGGGCGTCTCGCAGGCGACGGGCCAGTCGTCC
>JBLHLB010000030.1:0-21570 GCA_047618505.1 Planctomycetota bacterium | reverse complement strand
GCGGCGACGCGCTGCAATCCCGCCGGCGTGAAGCCATCCAGCTCCTGCAGGGCGACAATGTCCGGCTGCTCTGCCGCGATCCAATCCTGCGTCGACCAAAGGCGCTGCAAACCCGGGTGGTAGCGCTGATCCGTATTCGGCATGAGCCCGAGGTGCGTGTTCAGCGTCAGCACGCGCAGCCGTTGTTCCGCCGACGAGTCTGCGCACGCGGGTAGAAGCGCGCACAGCAAGAGAGCAAGAATGATGGGGGTAGCTCTCTTCACGGTGACTAGATTTTGGGCTCCCACCCTGATTCGTATTCGCGACGCCAAAGCACCTGGGCCGCGGGATCATCCAAGATACGCCCGGTCGCAGGATCACAGTTGAGTTGATGTCCTGTTCTGAAGGCGATATTTCCCAGATGGCAAAGCAGGCTGGAGCGGTGCCCCTCCTCGATGCTCACGGTGCTCCTATCGCCCTCGCGCACGCGCCTCAGGAAGTCCGCCGTATGCTCCACATCGCCGCGATTCCCAGCGACCTCCTCCAGGAGTTCGCCCTGCTCATCATAGATCCTGTACCCATTGCCATCCGTCGTGGCCGACCCTTTGCTGCCGTAGAAGACAACGCCAAAGCTCGAGCCATAGAGGCCCGTGCCATGCCAGTTGCGGTGCTCGAAGGTGATTCCAACTTTTCCGTAATCGTAGGTCACGACCTGGGTATCAGGCGTCTGCATGTCGTCCCTGTGGCTATAGGTTCCGCCGCCAGAGGTCACCCGTTGTGGGTGACCCTGCACACCAAGACCCCAGCGACAAAGATCCAGGGCATGGGGTCCATTGTTGCCCAGTTCGCCCGTGCCCCAATCCCAGAACCAGTGCCAGTTGTAGGGCAGAAGATTGTCGCGGTACTGCGTCCGCGGCGCGGGCCCTTGCCAGAGGTCGAAGTCCAAAGTCTTCGGTATCGCGATCTCTTTGCCGCGGCCAATACTCTTGCGCTTGCGCGCGTACCAACCGCGCGCGAAGGACAACTCGCCGACAACCCCGGCATGCAGTCGGCTGATGAGCTCGCCACAGGCCACAGAGCTTCGCCGTTGGATTCCAAACTGCACGCCAAGCCCGTACTTCTTCGATGCTTGCACCATCAACTCACCCTCATGGGGATTGTGCGCCATAGGTTTCTCCAGGTAGACGTGCTTCCCCGCCTGGAGTGCAGCGATCGCCATGGGAACGTGCCAATGATCGGGCGTTGCGATGACGACCGCATCAACGGACTTGTCCTCCAGCACATGGCGATAGTCAGCCGCCCGTTGCGGCTCAGTTTCCTGGTGCTCCGATACCGTGGCCAGCGCGCGATCGAGCCCTTTGGAGTCCACATCGCACATGACCGAGACCAGCGCGCCGGCCTGTGCAAACTGCTTACCGAGCTGGCGGCCACGGCCGCCGCTGCCAAGAACAGCCAGGTTGACCTGGTCCCCTCTGTCCCGCCCACCGAGACCCCAGACCAAGGGCGTCGCAAACGGCGCAGCGGCACCAACCTGGAGGGAACGCCTGAGGAGCTGTCGACGGTCTATTGAATGCGGCATGGGCATTGAAGGTACGTAACCGTGGTCGCCGTCGCTACTTGAGAGCGCGGATCCCGGCGGCGTCCCATGCCCTGGGGATCCGCGCTCTCAAGTAGCGACGGCGACCACGGTTGCGTACCTTCACTGCATGACCGCAGATTCACGGCTTCGTTTACGCTCCTACCACGCCCTTGCCCGGACTGCCCCACTTCGGATGCCCTTCCATTTCGGCGCGGTCAAGATGGTCGACATGGAGCTACTTGCGGTACGCGTTGAGATAGAGATCGATGGGAAGGTGGTGCACGGGCACACGGAATCTGTGCTCTCGCCACTGTGGTTCGACAAGAGTTCCGATCGGACACCGATCCAGAAGCGTGACGCTCTTCTGCATGGTGTACGTCGCGCTGGCGAAGCGACAATCGCCGCAGGCTCCGGGACTCTCCTGGAACTCCACCGCGACTCGGAGGGCGACGAACGCCCGCTCGTTTCGAGCTTTGGTATCGCCATGATCGACGCGGCGATGGTGGACGCCCTTTGCCGCGCAACGGGGCGCACTTTGCACGCGCTCCTCGGCCGCCCTGCACCGGCGAATCACATGTCCATTCGACACACGGTCGGCCTGGCAGACCCCCTCGTGGCGGGCGATTTGAAGGAGCGTCTAAACGACGACCTCCCCGAGACGCTCGAGGAGGCCGTACGTCAATACGGGCTACGCTACTTCAAGGTTAAGGTCGGCGCGGATGTGGAGCACACCGCGGAGCGTCTTAGGCGCATCTCCGAGGTGCTACGGCGCGAAGCTCCCGGCTACAAACTATCCCTGGACGGCAACGAGACGCAAACCGACACCGAAGCCTTCGGTGCCTGGGCCACACAGCTCTCGGGCGATCCCGCCCTAGCCGACATTTGGTCGCGCATCCTGTGGATCGAACAACCCTTGGCGCGCCATGCCGCACTCGAGGGTCCGCTGCCAAAAATTGACAAACCGGTGATTATCGACGAGTCCGACGGTTACGACAACGCGGTCGTTCGCGCACTTGAATTGGGCTACTCGGGCACTTCGTCGAAGACCTGCAAGGGGCTCTTTCGCTCCCTGCATTCCATCGCGGCGCTCGAGGAGCACGGTAGCGGAATCCTTGCCGGCGAGGACCTCACGACCGTGCCAATGCTCGCTTTGCAGCATGACCTGGCGGTCGCCGGCGCCCTTGGAATCACGCACCTGGAGCGCAATGGTCACCACTATGTCCGTGGCCTTGGATTCCTTACCGAGGGCGAGCAGGCCCTGGCCATGGAGCACTTCCCCTCCCTCTATCACAGGCTGACGGACGGCACACCGGCTCTGCACATCAGGGACGGCACGGTTGATACGACGGAGGTCAATGCCCACGCCTTCGGCGCCCCCTTCGGGCCGGAGTGGGACGCCTACGACGCAGTGGATCTGCCGGGCGAGATCAGCGCTGGCTCAACCTTGGCCTAGCGTCGCTCGGCCGCCTCAGCGCGCGCCCGCTGCATCACCGACGCGAGAGTGACAGGGACGCCGCCACGGCGTTTGCTTTCGTCCGCCGCCTCCATGAAGGCGTAAATTTCAAGTGTTTCGGCGTTGGGTACCGGTAACTCATGGGTGCGGAAGAAGCGTGCGATCTCATTGACCAAGGCTCCGTAGCCCGCGTACTTGGTTCGAGCCCCAATTCCCTTGGTGCCAAAGACCATCGCCCCATAACCCGACTTGCCCTCGCGGATGCCACGGAAGGTTCCCACCCGACCACGTGGCCAAATACCGGTTACGAATTCCGATCCGCTGGTCTGAACTCGTGTCACCGATTCGCAACCCGGACCCATGACGGTGAAGAGCGTTTCGACACCATGGATGCCGTACCAGAAGAGATCCGGGTGCGTGCCCTCCAACTTCGCGGGACCCCAGGCGGAACAGCCAACGACGTCGCCGATGCCCTCGGGGATGGAGGCGCCCTGGCGCAGGGAGGAACTGGAGAACCAGGGCACACCGCTTTCGCGCGCCAAGTCGTCAATCAGAATGGCATCCACTAGGGAAGCCGCCAACGGCTTGTCGATGAACATCGGCTTGCCCGCCGCGATCACCAGGCGTGCTTGTTCGAGATGCACCCGGCCATCGACACTCTCGAGCAAAACCACGTCTACCTTCTGAAGCAAGTCATCGATCGAATCGACTATCTCAACGCCCATCTCGGCCACTTGCTCGGTAAAGCCTTGGATCCGATCCCGACTCGTCGCCAGGTCCGTGCCACCGGGATAGGCAGCGGTGACGCGCATCGTCGCCAAATCCCCCGTAGCCCCCGGATAGTTTATCAGCTTGGTAAAGGCCACCACATGGGACGTGTCAAGCCCGATGATGCCGATGCTGATCGGCGCGGGCTCTGATTGCACGAGCTCGGCAGAGTCGACGCCATTCTGTGGTGTGGCCCACAACACAGCGGGCACGGCGGCAAGCAAACTGAGGACGAGATACAGACGATGGATCACTTCAAACCTCCCATGGTGACCGCATGCTACAGAGAGATGGTGATCAGCGCCCCCTAAGAGTACCCGTCGCGCTCTTCACTGGCGCGCTGCACTGTGAGGGCACACCCCGAACTCCTGGCGAAAGGGCGCAACCAAGCAAATCCTCTGTGACCTGCGAAACCCCCGGACCGTCATTTAATTGGCGAATTGAAACCGCCGGGAGACTTGCTCCCTAGGAGCCCAGTTCGTTCACTTCCGAGAACGCGCGGTAGTAGTCATAGGACCGAAAGAGGATCGCGAAGCCGTCATCCGCCTTCTCCAAGTGAAGACCGTCCTCGCACTCGTCACAGTGAGGCGCTTCGATGCCTCCGGAGTAGCCGCCGCCCGTGCGCACGACCAAGGCGCCAGCGGCCAACCCCGCCGCACCCATGAGCAGGTTTCGCCCCGCTTGTGACTTCTCGACAGTGAACTCCAACATACGCGTTGGATCCGACGAGCACAGGCAGCAACGGTTCGGCCAGTGAAACTCGTCCGGCACGGTGATTTTGTAGGTGGGCACATCGAGAACTGTGCCCGGCTTGATCAACGAAATCGTCGTCCCTTCCTGCTCGGCATAGGCCTTGCAGTTTTGGCACTGCGTCAGTTCATCCGTTTGGATCTCGAGGCCGCCGTCGCAGTTCGGACAGACCGACTTCTTGTCCGGCAGCATCGACCCGAAGAACGCTAGGGCGATGAAGAGCATCACCAATCCTCCGACAATGGACCCCGCCACAGACTCCCCTTCGATGACGCTCTTGACGCAGCCCGCGACAACGAGAAGGCATGCCAGCCCGAAAATGCCAAAGATGAACTTCTTCAGCCCCGACTTCTCGACCGTAAGGACCTCGCGCGTAGCCTGCGCGGAACCTTCCTCTGAATTCAGGATCAGCGTCGGGGGCAGGGGAGGCACTTCGGCCGCGGCGCTCGGCGCAGGCGCTGCCCCGAGCGGGGCCTCATGCGGGGCCTCAGGCAGCACGGGCCGAGCGACCTCGGCCTTGGACGCCAGCTCAGGCATATCCTCCCCATCCAGGCGATTCTCAATCGCCTCGATGGCCCCGTCTAGCTGCAACAGCGAGTCGGCGTATTTCTCGTTCAGGCCAGGCGTCGGCGCCTTGGCCATCTTCCCCTCTAGCTTTGCACGCATCGCGTCGTAGGCGGCGAATCGCTCCTCCTCCGTGCTGTTCGAATTCAGGCCAAGGAATTGGTAGGAGTCTTCGAGATTCATGCGGGTCGTGCTTTCGGACGGGGTCTCTGCTAGCAGCTTTGTATCGACCCGGTTGCGGCGACAGGCCCAAAGATCTCCAGTGGTAATCCCTCAGAAAGACTCTATTGGGAATGCGCCCTCTGCTAGCACAGCTCCGACCGACTCCCGCCCTGGGAATGCACCGGGGACCCTCATGCAAACTCCGGCCATGCCCTAGACTCTGCGGATGATCGCTTCTCGACTCCTCAGCCCCGTGCTTCGGACTGCTTTTCCGATTGCGCTTCTTGTCGCGCTCCTCCTGGCCCCCACTGTCGCTGCCCAGGGAACTGCAGATCCCTTCGGCGCTCGCCTGCGCCAGGGTCGCGTCGCGATGGAAGCCGGTGATGCGGCGGCCGCGACGGTTCACTTCCAACGCGCCCTCGCCCTGCGCCCCGAGTCGGTGGAAGTGCTTGAATTGCTCTTCGCGAACGCCCAGGGCCAAATCTCGGCACGGCGACTCTGGGCCTTTGAACTCTGGAACGCCACCTGCGATGAAAAGGGGCAAGCGCGCGGGAAGAAGGAGGTAATCGAGGAGCTTCTAAGGGTTGCGCCCGGGGCCGAGACTATCTCACGCGCGCGTGTTGCGGCGGCCCGGGAGCTGGCGAAACTCTGTGCCGCTGAACGCAAGAAGGCCATCAAGATCCCCGCCGCCGGGGTTGTGGCGGATTGGCTGGCGGAGCTTGCCTTGGAAGTCGCGCGGCCCCTGCCGGTCTTGTTCGCTTCACTGAAGCGGGAGCTCGACTTCGAGTACACGGCGAGTCGACGCCTCAGCGATGCCGTCATCAAGGACCTGAAGCGCGCGCACTCGCGCTCCACTTCCCAGGGTGATCACTCCAGCGCAATCCGCGCCGCACGCATTCTGCGCGGACTGGCCGCCCAGGGCTCCTTTGCCGAGCTCCAGGGTCCGGTGCCGCCGGGCATGGACGCCATCAGTGCCTGGGCCGTGGATGCCTTAGGCAAGTCCCGCGCCGCATGGCTTCGCAACGCGGGCGCGCCGCTGACGGTCGATCAATTGCTCGCCATGGAAGAGGAGGAAATCCGCGAGTTTTCCCGCACCCACGCCGACCAATCCTCCCCCGGACTCGCGGTCTCCCCGGAAGCTCTCTATCGCATCGAATCGAGCTGCGGCTATGAGACATTGCTGGGCATGGCGGAAACGGTGGAGCGACACCACGAGCGCCTGGTCAAGTGGTACGGCACCGATCCCTTCGAAGGTCGGCAGGGCTTGGTCCGCGTCGTCCCCGAGGCAGCGGGACTTGAATCGGAGGGCGCGGGCTTCTGGTGGGTCGGCGGATTCCAAGGCGGCGACACAACCACCCTGCGATTCAGCTGTGGCACGATTGAAGGCCTCGGGCACACGCTGGTGCACGAATTGACACACCGCTTCGACGGGGCGATCTACCCCGGGAGCCCCGCCTGGCTGGCCGAGGGCAAGGCAGTCTGGACCGGTGGAAGCTACGAAGGGACCTACAAGGATCACTTCATTGAGAAGCACATTTCCTTCGGCACGGTGGAGAACGCCTGGGGCAAGGGCTACGGCGGAGAGGGCAAGTTGCGCCAGCTGCTCGAAGGCGAAGTCGAGGATTACCGCGACAACTACGTCGCCGGCTACGCCCTCTATGTCTACCTGAAGCTCTGGCTGGATGAGGCGGGCGTCGAGCCCTACAGCGGACAAATGGAGAGCTACATGCGCGGCCTGCGTCAGCAGAAACCCGGCAGCGCCGTCGAGTGGTTTACCGAGAACTTCGCCGACGGCGCAGGCGGTCGGCCCGAGGATTTCCCTGCCTTTGCCGTAGCGTTCCAGGAATTCCTGCGCGGGTTCTACTGGGAGGATCGCGCGGAGTGGACGGCGAACTACATCCCCTCCATCGAACGAGCGGGCAGCGGCTGGGTCTACGATGCCCAAACCTGGACCTGGTCGCGCAATCGCGCGGAGCCCTTCTGGGGACAGGACCAAGCCTGGCGCGCGGGCGAACTGTTCCTTGAGCTCGGACAGGAAAAGGAAGCAGCCAAGGCATTCCTGTGGGCCTGGAGTGTGGATGAACACACCCCTGGGCACGTGCATGAGTTGGCAAGGGTGCTGGAGGCGACAGGCAAGGACACAGCGGCTTGGGTCTTGCGCAATGCTGTAGTTCGCAATCGAATGACGCGAGCTGGCGAGGGCGACGAAGCACCGCTGCGTTTGCCCAAGACGCTCGAGCTCCTCGGGGCTTTGACTGCGGAGGCGCAGTTGGAACAGGAGTCAGGTGACATCCTTGGACCCGCTGCCTTTGCCGCGGACCAACGCCAGCTCGCTGCTTGGCTGGGTCAACCGGCCATCGCTGCACCGCATTCCCCAAGTGTGGCGACAAGCCTGCATCCCTGGGATGAACCCGCAGAGCAGCTCGGGCTCGGCGGTTGGACCGAGGATGGCTTGACGGGTTTCGAGGAGCGACGCAAGCAGGGCTGCTGGTACGCGGAAGAGGACGGTGACCTGCACGTCGGTCGCTCGAAACCGAGAGACGCAAGTGGAGCCCTGGATCGCCAATCGCACTACCGCGATTCCTTCGCCCTGAGCGAGAGGGAAATGGCACCGGGGCGTTACGAGATGCGCTGCAACATTCAGTTCACAACGTCCTACGTTTCCGGCGCGCTGATCCTTGGCTACCAACGGCGCGACCGGCATGTGCGACTCAGTCTTTCAGCTGGGGACTACTACTATTCCATCGGCAAGAAAGACGAGGGTGAGGAGATCAAGGGCGTCTCCTGGGGAGTTGGCGGGTTACGTACGCGGGACCCGGCGCTTTCGGGGTCCGTACGCAACGGACGCGTGGAGTTTGAGACGGCACGCACGAGCTTTGAACTCAAGGTCATCGTTGACGGGCCCGCTGCTCACTTCTGGATCGAGGGCAAGTACCTGGGCGCCTACCACGATCCCCTCGGCACTCCGATTTCGGGCGCCATCGGCTTCGCAACTGGTCGCGGCGCGGTTCGCATTTCTGATCTCACGGTGCAGCGACTGGATCGTTCGCGCCAGGTGGGTCGCGCGCTCTCGGAAGAGGGTGCCGAGGTGCTGGTCGAAGCTGGCTTGGACCTGCACGCACCGACGGAGGGCTCCTTCATGGGCTTAGTCGGTCGCCCTGTGCTTGGGATGGTGCCGTCGCCCTCGGGAACCATTCTGGTCTGGGTCGCAGTACCGAACTTCGACCCCGAGAAGACCGAGAAGTCCTACCGCAAGTGCATATCCCGCGCGGTCAAACTCGCCCAGGGCGCGCACGACGCCCTCTTCCAGGCGGGCGTCAATCAACAGGTGCTCTTCTTGCTCCCCGATGTACTCGGAGAAGAACTCATGGCGGAGTTAACGCCCCAACTAGCAGAGTCCATGGAGGAATACAGCTGGAGCACGCAGATCTACCCCTGGCAGCCCCCCTCCGAGGACTTCGAAGACCTGCTCTCGGCCAAGCATCGCTCCTGGCTGATCTTCGTCGACTCGGCTGGAGTGCTACGCTTCTGCGATCGTTTCTATGGTCTCAGTGAGACCTTTGACGAGAAGCTCGCGCACTGGTTGATCGTCTTCCGCGACAATGTTGGGCAGCGCTGATTGCGAACGGTGCTGAGTCCAGGCGGTGCTGCTCCTAGACTAGTCCTTCAACCCCAGCCGCCGCGCCAGGTGGTGCAGGTTACCGCGGTCTAGGCCTAGGTCGCGGGCGGCACCGGCCCAGTTGCCGTCGTTGCGGGTGAGGGCCTGCTGGATGAGTGTTCGTTTGTACTCCTCGACCGCGTCCCGGAGTTGGACCGGGGTCGTGTCCGCGGTGTTGTTGCCCAGAGTTACTGGGGGGACGGGTATCCCCGATCGGTGCCCAACATCGAGGTCAGCGTGTCGGACCATCACGACCTCGCCCTTGGGGGTGCGGTGGGCGGCGCGCAGGATGCCGCGCGAGATGACGTTTTCTAGCTCGCGCACGTTGCCCGGCCAGGGGTTCTCCGAAAGAGCTTTTTGGGCGTCGGGACTGAATCGAATCGGGCCCGTTCCCAGGCGCCGCCGGGCTCGATCGGCGAAGTGGCCTGAGAGGGGCGCGACGTCCTCCGGACGACCACGCAGGGGCTCTACCTTGATGCGGCAAACATCTAGGCGGTGCAGGAGATCGGCGCGGAAGCGGCCCGCCGCGACCTCTGCCTCGAGGTCACGGTTCGTGGCGGCGAAGACACGTACATCAACCTTCTTCAACTCGTCCGAACCGACGCATTGGACTTCGCCCTCCTGCAGGACACGCAGAAGCTTGGGCTGCACGTGTAGCGGCAGCTCACCGATCTCATCCAAGAAGATCGATGCGCCGTCGGCTACGCGGAACTTGCCGGCGCGCGCAGAATCTGCACCGGTGAAGGCGCCCTTTGCGTGGCCAAACAGTTCGCTCTCAAAGATCGACTCTGGGATGGCGGCGCAGTTCACATAGACCAGCGGCCCCTCAGCCCGGGGCGATTGGGTGTGCAGCATCCGCACGACGAGTTCCTTGCCGACACCGGTTTCGCCGGTGACGAGTACGGGGAAGTCCGACGGCCCCACGAGGTCGATTTCGCCGCGTAGGGTCGCCATCGCGGGGCTTGTCCCGAGCAGCATCGTGCCGCGCCGATCCATCACGTCCTTGACCAAATCGCGCGCCACCTGACCGCGCATCTCCGCGCGCTCCTCCAGTGCTTCGATCAAGTGTCCCGTTCGAAGGGCGGCCGCGGCCAGGGCTGCCAGGTGTGCGAGGAAGGTGTCGTCCACGTCGTCGAAGGCGCCCGGACGCAGGGCGTCGGCGGTCAAGACGCCGACCAACTCGCCCTCGTTCATCAGGGCGCAACCGAGACAGGAATGCACATGCCCGCCGAGTTCCGGTGCGCCATCGATGAGGCCGTCATAGGGATCCGGCAAAGGACTGCAATCGGGGAAGCGCGTGGGCTCGGTGCTGCCGGCGATGATGCTCAAGCGTGGATGCTCCGCCAGGGCGAAAGTGCGGCCCCAGACATCATCGGTGAGCCCTAGGCAGGCGATGGGGACGAGTTTGTCCCCCTCCAATCGAAGCAAGCCAACGGCATCGCAGGGTAGGGCCCGGTGCACAGCCTGGACCAAGCGCTGGGCGCGGTCCTCCGAGGATAGGGAGGCGGTGATGTCCCGCGCGATGGGCAGGAGGGCGTCGAGGGCCTGGCCGTTGGGTGTAGTCATAAGTACAGCACGCTGTGTAAATAACAGCATAGGGCGTTATCCAAAGAACAACAAGCCCACTATCAAGAGTCGCAGATGCGGTTCTCGTGTTTGGCACGCCCCGTGCATAGGAAGGGTGTCCCCAACCAATGGAGCCAAGCATGCAGAGCCAGATTCAAAACGACACCACCCTCGCTGACCTCGCCGTTCGCCATGCCGGAGCCAGTCGCGTCTTCCACAGACACGGCCTCGACTTTTGCTGCAACGGCCGCGTCTCCCTCGAGGACGCCTGCCGCAAGAGCGACCTCAACCTCGCTGCGATCACATCGGAACTCGAAGCGGCCATCGCCGAGACCCCCCAGGACTCCCCGATCACCGAGGCCGCACTGCCGGTCTTCGTGGAGTACATCCTCGAGAACTTCCACGCCGCCCACCGCGAAGAAGTGCCGCGACTGATTGGCATGGCGCGCAAGGTCGAGCAGGTGCACGGCGACAAGCCCGACTGCCCCAAGGGGCTGGCTGCCTTCCTGGAGCACATGTCCGAGGAGCTCGAGATGCACATGCAGAAGGAGGAGCAGATCCTCTTCCCCATGATCGTCGGTGGCCGCGGTGCGATGACCGGTATGCCGATCTCCGTGATGGAGAACGAGCACCAGGACCACGGCAAGAACCTGCAGCGCCTGCGCAACCTCGTGAACAACTACGTTCCACCGGAGGGCGCCTGCAATACCTGGCGCGCTCTGTACCTCGGGCTTGAGCAGCTCGAGCGCGACCTGATGGAACACATCCACCTTGAGAACAACTCCCTCTTTCCCCGCGCCCTGAAGAGCTGAACTGTCCGATGGCACCCAAACGCATTCACTATGTTGCCCTGGCCTTTGTGGTCCTGGGCTCCTTCTTTCTGCTCGGCTTCTTCGGCCGGGAAGTCTACCGGCAGGCGCCGCCTATCCCCGAGCACATCGTCACCGCTTCCGGCGTCGAGATAACCACCAGCGAAGAGATCCTCGACGGTCAGCAAGCATGGCAGAGCATGGGCGGCCAACAGGTCGGATCGATCTGGGGGCACGGCGCCTACCAGGCCCCGGACTGGTCCGCCGACTGGGTCCACCGCGAATGCATGGGCCTGCTCGAGCTGTGGAGTCAGGATCAATTCCAACAGCCCTTTGACGCCCTCGGCCCCGTGGAACAAGCGGGACTTGAGGGGCGCCTGAAGTACGAGCTGCGCACCAACACCTTCGATGTGGAATCGGGGACGCTCACAATCAGCGACGAACGTGCCGCCGTCTGGGGCTCCGTTGCCAATCACTACCGCGGCCTGTTCAACGATGACCCAAGCAAGGCCCAATTGCGTGAAGACTACGCCATCCAAGAGGGCGCCTTAAGCGACCCCGAGCGCCTGCGGACCATCGGTTACTTCTTCGCGTGGACGGCTTGGTCCTGTGTGACGGAACGCCCCGGTGAAAACTACACCTACACGAACAACTGGCCCCACGAGCCCCTGATCGGGAACGTGCCGACGGCCGCCAACCTGTTTTGGTCGATCCTCAGCGTCCTACTCCTGCTCACTGTCATCGCCGGGATCGTCTGGTACCGCGCCGCACATAGTGGCAAGGAAGAGAAGCACGACGCACCCAAGACCGACCCCCTGCGCGGCCTCCTAATCACGCCCTCCATGCGAGCCGTGGGGAAGTACTGCTTCGTCGTCCTCGCGCTCTTCGTGGTGCAGGTAATCCTGGGTGCCGTCGTTGCGCACTACACCATCGAAGGCAATAGCTTCTTCGGCTACCCCCTAGCGAAGTTCCTGCCCTATTCCCTGGCGCGCACGTGGCACATCCAAACAGCCGTGTTCTGGATCGCAACGGCCTTCCTTGGGGCTGGACTGTTCCTTGGTCCCGTCATCGGTGGCAAGGAGCCGAAGTACCAACGCCTCGGTGTGAACATCCTCTTCGGCGCCCTATTGATTGTCGTCGTGGGATCGCTGACGGGTGAATACCTTTCGATCCACCAGAAGCTCGGCCTGGACGTCGGATTCTGGTTCGGACACCAGGGCTATGAGTACGTCGAGCTTGGTCGCGTTTGGCAAATCGCACTCTTCGTCGGACTGCTCCTTTGGCTCGTCCTCATGATGCGTGCCGTCCTACCGGCCCTGCAGGTAAAGGAGTCGCGCGGAATGGTGGGGCTACTCTCCATGGCCATCGTCGCCATCGGGCTGTTCTACGGAGCCGGGCTGCTCTACGGCGCGCGCTCGCACCTCTCGGTCGCCGAATACTGGCGTTGGTGGGTTGTCCACCTCTGGGTGGAGGGCTTCTTCGAAGTCTTCGCCACGGGTGTACTAGCCTTCCTCTTCAGCAGTCTCGGCCTGGTCAAACGCAGTCACGCCACGCGCGCCTTCGTACTGTCCACAACGATCTTCCTCCTGGGTGGCATCCCGGGAACCTTCCACCACCTGTACTTCTCGGGGACGCCGATTTCGGTAACGGCCATCGGTGCAGTCTTCAGCGCGCTCGAAGTCGTGCCCCTGGTGCTGATCGGCTACGAAGCGCTGGAGACGATTCGCATGGGACGCGCAGCGCCCTGGATGAATCACTATCGTTGGCCGATTCGCTTCTTCATCGCGGTGACGTTCTGGAACCTTGTGGGCGCAGGCCTCTTCGGTTTCATGATCAACCCGCCGGTCGCCCTGTACTACATGCAGGGCCTCAACACGACACCGGTCCACGGACATGCTGCGCTCTTCGGAGTCTATGGAATGCTGTCCCTTGGGCTGATCCTGTTGGTCATGCGCAAGCTGACAGGGCAACGCCCCTGGCGCAGTGGCGCACTGTCCTACTCCTTCTGGGCTTTGAACATCGGCCTGACGCTGATGATTCTCCTGAGCCTATTGCCCGTCGGACTGCTACAAACATGGGCCAGCGTCGATCGCGGCCTCTGGTATGCACGCAGCTCTGAGTTCCTGCAGACACCCCTGATCGAACGCCTGCGTTGGATGCGCATCATCGGCGACTCGATCTTCCTCTCCGGTGTCGGCTCCCTGGTCTGGTTCTCACTTGGCCTGGTGACGGGTTGGTCCTACTCCAAGGACGACTCGGAAGAACGCTACGACGTTGGTGTCAGACAGGGTGCCTAGGGGCCAAGCCTCGACATCAAACCTGGGGCCCAAGAGGCCCAATTGAGAACGAGCCGGATGGTCCGCGCAGCAAATCGCGCGGGCCATTCGGCTCTGTTCGTAGGGTTCGCAGTTGCGAGGGGGCCCTGCGGATGGGCCAGCTGGGGGCCACGGGGGTGGCAAGCCGAACGATGGTGCATCTGGCGAGACTGATTCGCGGTGGCGCCGCCCCACAGTTTTGAGCAATCTGCGCTCTAGTTTCAGCTCGAATGCTTCACATATCGAGGAATGCCGATACATTGATGTGTGCGGGGCAACATCGCGCTCCGCGCCCCAAATGCCGATAGAGCCGTCCATGTCCAGACAAGCGCACTCCTCTTCTACCGCAAACACCCCCGCGGATGCCCGTGACGGCCAAGCCATTCGGGCCCAGCTTGAGTCGCACCTGGCCGAGCGCATCCTCGTCTTCGACGGGGCCATGGGAACCATGATGCAGCAGGCGGGTTTGACGGAGGCGGACTATCGCGGCGAGGCCTATCGAGACCATGGCTGCGACCTGAAGGGCAACCACGACGTGCTCTCGATTACGCGCCCCGATGTCCTCGCGCGGGTGCACGACGAATTCCTGGAGGCTGGCTGTGACATCCTGGAGACCAATACCTTCAGTGCCACCAGCATCGGCCAGACCGACTATTCGATGGAAGCGCATGTGCGCGACATCAACTTGGCCGCAGCACGGGTCGCGCGGGAATGCGCGGATCGTTGGACGGCGAAGACACCGGACCAACCGCGCTTCGTGGCCGGTTCCATCGGGCCGACAAACCGCACGCTCTCGCTGTCGCCCAAGGTAGAGGACCCCGCCTATCGTGCGGTGACCTGGGACCAAGTCGTTCTGGCCTATGACGAACAGGTGCGCAGTTTGATTGAGGGTGGTGTTGATATTCTGTTGGTCGAAACGATCTTCGACACGCTCAATGCGAAAGCGGCTCTCTTTGCCGTCACAAGGGTCCAGGAAGAGCTCGGCACCAAGCTCCCGGTGATCATCTCCGTCGCCATCACCGACGCCAGTGGCCGTACGCTTTCTGGCCAGACCGTTGAGGCCTTCCTGGTGTCTGTTGAACACACGAATCCCTTGGCCGTGGGCGTGAACTGTTCCCTGGGTGCAAAGGACATGCGCCCCTACGTGGCGGAGTTGTCGCGACTGGCGAACTGCTACGTGTCGAGCTACCCCAATGCGGGTTTGCCGAACGCCTTTGGTGAGTATGACGAAACCCCGGGGGAAACCGGCGGCCTCCTGGGTGAGTTCGCCACCGGCGGAATCGTCAACTTCGTCGGTGGATGCTGCGGGACAACGCCCGCGCACATCAAGGCTATCGTGAAGGGCGTTTCCAAGGTTGCGCCACGCAAGGTGCCGACCTTTGAGAAGGTCCGCGATTCGCGTTTCAGTGGATTGGAGCCGCTCAAGATCACGGACGCGTCCGGATTCCTGATGATCGGGGAACGTACCAACGTCACAGGCTCGGCGCGCTTTCGCAAGTTGATCCAGGCCGACGACATGGAAACGGCCCTGGAGGTCGCCGTCGACCAGGTGCGTGGCGGTGCCAACATCCTCGATGTGAACATGGACGAGGGCATGTTGGATTCCGAAGCATGCATGCACACCTTTCTAAATCTGATCGCTTCGGAACCGGAGATCGCGCGTATCCCCATCATGATTGACAGCTCGCGCTGGTCGGTCCTGGAGGTCGGGCTGCGCTGCCTGCAGGGCAAGGGAATCGTCAACTCCATCTCTCTCAAGGAAGGCGAGGATGACTTCCTGGAGAAGGCGCGCACGATCCGCCGCTTCGGTGCAGGCGCCGTCGTAATGGCCTTTGATGAGGTCGGTCAAGCGGACACGGCGGAGCGCAAGGTGGAGATTTGCGAGCGCGCCTATCGCATATTAGTGGACAAGGCCGACTTCCCCCCCGAAGACATCATCTTCGACCCCAACGTCTTGGCTGTCGCCACCGGTATCGAAGAGCACGACACCTACGCCATGGCCTTCATCGACGCCTGTCGTCAGATCAAGAAGCGCTGCCCCGGCGTGCACATTTCCGGTGGCATCTCCAACCTGTCCTTTTCCTTCCGTGGCAACAATGTTGTGCGTGAGGCGATGCACTCTGCCTTCCTGTTCCACGCCATCCGCGCGGGGCTCGATATGGGCATCGTCAATGCCGGGCAGCTGGTGGTCTACGAGGACATCCCGAAGGATCTCCTCGAGCACGTGGAGGACGTGATCTTCCATCGGCGCAGTGATGCCACCGAGCGACTGGTCACCTTCGCGAGCCAGGTCACCGGAGGCGGCAAGAAGCGAGTGGTGGACCTCTCCTGGCGCGAGAAGCCCGTTGCCGAGCGCCTTTCCCACGCGCTCGTCCACGGCATCATCGACTACATTGAAGAAGACACCGAGGAAGCTCGAGTTGGCTTCGAACGCCCGCTGGAGGTCATTGAAGGACCTTTGATGGACGGAATGGGGATCGTGGGCGACCTCTTTGGCGCCGGCAAGATGTTCCTGCCCCAGGTGGTTAAGAGCGCGCGCGCCATGAAGAAGGCGGTGGCCTATCTCGACCCCTTCATGGAGACGGAGCGCGCTGACATCATCGCCTCCGGCGGGACTGTCAAGAGCCAGGGGCGCATCGTCATGGCGACGGTCAAAGGAGACGTGCACGACATCGGCAAGAACATCGTGGCCGTGGTCTTGGGCTGCAACAACTACGAAGTCATTGACCTCGGAGTGATGGTGCCGGCCGACAAGATTCTCGATGCCGCCGTAGTGCACGGTGCGGACATGATCGGGCTCTCTGGATTGATCACGCCCTCCCTCGACGAGATGGTCAATGTGGCCGCAGAAATGAAGCGGCGTAACCTGAAGCTACCGCTACTCATTGGCGGTGCGACCACGAGCAAGCAACACACAGCCGTCAAGATCGCGCCGGTGTTCGACCAACCGATCATCCACGTCCACGACGCGTCACGCTCCGTGAATGTGGTATCCACCCTGCTGGATGAAGATAGGCGCGGGGACTACGCCGCCGAGAACGTCAAGATGCAAGAGCGTGAACGCGAACGCTACCGCAACAAGCTCAAGAAGCCTATCTTGACCCTGAAACAAGCGCGCGCCAACGCGGCAAGCATCGATTGGGCCGAGGAACAACTGCCCACGCCGGAGTTCTCCGGACGGCGTGAACTGCGCGACATCGACCTGCGGGAGATTGCGCGCTTCATAGACTGGACTTTCTTCTTCAACGCCTGGGAGCTGAAGGGTCGCTTCCCGCAGATCCTAGAGGATCCGAAGATCGGTGAAGCCGCAACGGATCTCTACGAGAATGCCCAGGCGATGCTCGAGCGCATTTTCACCGAAAAGCGCCTGCGCGCCGACGGTGTCTACGCCTTCCACCCGGCCAACTCCGACGGCGACGACATCGTCCTGTGGACTGACACAACACGCACGGCGGAATTGGCTCGCATCCCGATGCTTCGCCAACAGTCGATCATGCCCGACGACAAGCCCAACCGCTCCCTGGCTGACTTCGTAGCGCCGATCGACTCTGGGCTTACGGATTGGCTGGGAACCTTCGCCCTCACTGCCGGCATTGGCGCGGAGGAATTCGCCAAGGCTTTCCAGGACGACCGCAACGACTACGACTCAATCTTGGTCAAGGCCCTTGCCGATCGCATGGCTGAGGCATTCGCCGAGTGGCTCCACCTGCGCGTGCGCAAGGAATGGGGCTTCGGTGCCAAGGAACACCTCAGCGGTGAGGACATCCGTAAGGAACGCTACCAGGGAATCCGCCCCGCCTTCGGTTATCCGGCCTGCCCAGACCACACACCGAAACGCACGCTGTTCCGCATCCTGGAGGCAGACAAGGTCGGGCTTGTGCTGACCGAGAGTTGCGCCATGTTGCCGGCCGCCAGCATCAGCGGAATCTACTTCGGCAATCCCGCCTCGCGCTACTTCTCCATCGGCCGCATCGGACGCGATCAAGTAGAGGATTACGCGACACGCACGGGACTTAGCCTGGACGAAGCGGTGCACTGGCTGAATCCCTATCTGGCCTACGATCCGGACGCGAGCTAGGGCGAATGGTGCGGCAGCCCTAGGGCTACAATTAGGGAGCCGCGGAGTGTGCCGCGGGAGCTGCTGAGTGAGGCCCTCGGTCCGTAAATAAGACAACACGATCGCTTGGGGATGCGGCGGCGTCGATGGGGGTGTCTTTTGTCACCTTTATCAACAACCCATGATCGCGGGCGCCCCCTCCTACTCACCCGAGGGAGGGGGCTCCGTGGACGCCAGTGGGGGCCTTCTGAGGGCACGCAGAGCCGCTCCGCCACTTCTCGCGGGACTTGTCCCATGAGCCAAGCTAGCCAGGTGCCGAAAGGGGAGTTCCGACTCCTCCGGTGGAACCCCCCGGTATCCAAGGCCGTCCCTATACTCGATTGACGAGCGCGATTCCGCCTGCCCCCTCCCCAGCTCCCCTTGGCCACCTCCAGGATTGATCCTGGCCAGCCTCGTCCACAGGACGTTGAAGGCATGCGCCGGGAGCTGGAACTGTGGACGGTTGAGCGCGCCACCTCCACTTCTCTCATCCGCGTAGAACCAAATGATCAGCACCACTCTTTGGTCGACTCCGATCCTTGCCTTTATGGGCAGCTTCGGCGGCGACATGGAAGCCACTGAGCTCTTCACGAGCCCCCTGGATACTCACCAGCGCATCGAGATGCGCGCCAACACGTTCACACAAAGCAGCCAGGAGGACGCCTCCTTGGCCGTCGACTCCAAGGGTCGCATGCTTGTGGCCTGGGCGAGCCGTCGCCAAGAGCTGGGCACCTACGGTGTCTTCGCGCAGCTGCTCGACCCCCTCGGTCGCCCGATCGGGACCGAGCTGCACATCAATGAGACGCTTGAGGGCAACCAGAGCGACCCGAGTTTGGCCTTCGGTCCGAACGGTACGGGCTGGGCGACCTGGAGTTCCACACTTCCCAACACCAACAAGAACGGCGTCTTCGTGCGTCGCTTGGTTGACGGTGAGAACGGCTTTGACGTCACCGGCTCCGAGCTGATCGTCGGTGAGCACAGCAGCGCCTACTTCCAGGATCCGGTCATCGCGGTCGATGGCAATGGCGACGCACTCGTGGTCTGGACCCGCACCACAGGCTCCACGTCCAACGTCATCGAAGCTCGTCAGGTCGCCGCCGACGGCACCATGGGCAAGGTGGTGACCCTCGACAGTGAGGCATCCTTCGTGCGTATGCCCGATGTCGCAGCCCTGCCCGGCGGCGGCTTCGCCGTCACCTGGGGATCCTTTGACGACCTTGGGCGCCCCGCCGGACTCAGGGGCATGCGCCTCGCACAGGACGGAACGCAAACGGCCCTAGCCCTCGGTGTTTCGAAGGAAGGACGTTACGACTTTGAGGCCAGCCTCGATGTAGACGACGCCGGCAACATTCTGGTCGCGTGGATGAGCGCAGACCGGAACACGGGCAGCACCGACGTCTACGGTCGCCGCTTCGACGCAGAGGGCAAAGCCCAAGGCGAAGCCTTCGTCGTACAGTCCCAAGCCATGGGCTACCTCTCCGGCGCCACCGCAATCGTGGCCCCCGATGGCCGCTTCGCCGTGGCCTACAACCACCACTCGAATGTCGAGCGCGAAGGACAGGAGAACCTTAAGAAGGTCGAAGTCCGTGCCCAGTTCTTCAACAACGATGGTGCGGCCGAGGGCGAGACCTTTGTCATCGCCGAAGACAACGCCGGTGCACGCACCATGCAGTCTGGCCAGAGTGCGCGTCACGCCGTCTGGACCGGTCTCGATCAGTTGGCTGTCGCTTGGAGTGGTGCCACTGTCGGCGACGGCAGCGGTGTCGGTGTCAGCCTCTTCGCGCCGAAGGGCATGGACTTCCCCGCCCCTGCCGCAGTTCAGGCAATGCCTGCCCTCGCGGGTTTGACCCACGAGCAGTTCACGGACGACAAGATCAAGCCGGACATCATTCCGCTTGGCTTGCGCAACCTGCCCTCGACCCCGGCGCCCTTCGGCAACAACGCCAGCACCGGTTTCCGCGCCCACACCCAGACGCAGTTCTTGCCCCCGGACCCGGACATCGCCGTCGGACCCGACCGCATCGTCACCCAGGTCAACGGCCGCATCCGGATCTTCGACAAGTCCGGTGGCCAGCTGATGGACCTGAACACCAACGGTGCCGCAGGCTTCTGGGGCGCCCAGGGTGGAGAGGATTTCATCTTCGACCCGGTCAACACCTACAACACGCACTCGGACCGGTTCTTCATGATGAACTCCGAGATTGCATCCACGGACCTGTTTGTCTTCGCGGCATCCACCAGCAGCAGCCCGTCAAACACCAATGACTGGCACAAGTACCGTGTCCAGGTCAGCCCGACCTGCAACTTCCCGGACTTCCCGAACCTTGGCTTCAACCAAGACGCCTACTTCGTTACGACCGACTGCTTCAACGGCGGCGGTAACCGGGCCTACATCTTCGACCGTACAGTGGTCGAGTCCGGCGTTGCCATAACAAGCATTCCGTCTGTTCAGATGAGCAGCGGCTTGCAGTCCTTGGGAGCCATCAAGCGCTATGACGCTGGAAGTACGGGGTACTTCATCTCCGCAGGCTTCAGCGGTGGCAGCACTCTAAAGCTGCAGGCCATCACGAATCCGACAACCACGCCTTCGGTGACCAGTTTCACTGTCGCGGTTTCGTCCTTCTCTTCGCCGCCCGACGCAGTGCAGATGGGAACATCCAACCGTCTCGCAACGATTGACAACCGCATCAAGCATGGCGTCGTCCGCGACGACGTCCTCTGGGCGACCCACAACGTGGCCGCTGGCGGAATTGCCCGCGTGCGCTGGTACGAGATCGACCTCAACGGTTGGCCCACCAGTGGCTCGAACCCGGCCGTGCTGAACCAAGGCGACATAGACCTCGGCAGCGGCATCTACAACTGGTTCGGCGAGATTGCGGTCAACGCCAACGGCGACGCCGTGATTGCCTACAACCGCTCCTCCGCGAACGAATTCCCTTCGATCGAGTACGTAACCCGGTTCGCCGGCACATCTGACTTCGTCGACCCCTGCCCGATCCAGATCAGTGCAGTCAGCTACAGCGGCAGTCGCTACGGCGACTACTCCGGTCTCGTGATCGACCCCTCTGACGACAACCGCTTCTGGTCGCACCACGAGTACAGCGAAGGCAACTGGTCCACCTGGACCGGCGACATAACGATCGATGGTGGAACTCCCCAACCGATCGCCGACTTTGTTGGCTCGCCCCTCGTCGGCGACGCCCCCTTGTCCGTGAACTTCACGGACCTTTCCTCCTCCTCGGCGGCCGGCATCACCGGTTGGGCCTGGAACTTCGGTGACGGTGGTTCTTCTACAGCGCAGAACCCGACTCACCTCTACACGGCGCCGGGCACCTACACGGTGATCCTCTCCGCCACGGACGACAATGGATCCGATTCGGAAACGAAGGTCGGCTACGTGATGGCGACAGTCGACCAGAATGCCTCTGTCACCAAGCGCAACGGCAGCGGCACGAATCCTGACATCTTCAACACTGTCACGTTGCCGATCATCGGCACGGCTTGGATTTCGAGCCTGGACTCCGGTGCCGTCGGCGGCGGTGCCCTCAGCTTCGTCTTCGGCTACGCCGCACCCGCCCAGGCGCCCACGGTCTTCGGTGAGTTGCTTGTCGATCCCACCTCTGAATTCTTCCTGTTGTCGATCGGAGCCGCTATCGGTGGCGTTGCGACACACAACAACCCCGTGCCGAACGAGATGGCCCTGATCGGCCTGTCGGTCTACACCCAAGGCTTCGTCAACAATCCCTCGATCCTCACGAACGCCCTGGATCTGATCCTCGGCCTGTAGTTAGCGATCCTTCGGGATGATCCTCGGGATCTACTACTCGGGATCTATTGCGCGGGCCCCGCGACGCAAATGCGTCGCGGGGCC
>JBLHLB010000029.1:0-21712 GCA_047618505.1 Planctomycetota bacterium | reverse complement strand
CGAGCGTCGTCCAAGTCCAGCTGTCGCGGCTGCGACCCAGGAGCTTGTCGAGGGCGTCCTCGGTTTGTGTGAAGAGCTCCTGAGTGCGAGCACTCTCGGGCTCCGCCTGCTTTGCCTGCACGAAGGCTCGGTAGGCCGCCTCCGCCAGGACTCGTTCCGGCGCGACCTCTACTTCCCATGCTTCTCCAGCTTGCCAGTGGAAGGGAATCGAATTCGGGTCAGCTGCCACGCGGGGCTCAACACCCCTTGCGTCCAGCGACGCTAGGGCGCGCTGCGCCAAGCCCAGAGCTTCTTCGTAGCGCTGCAGTCGAACGGCTGCGCGACTCGCTCCGAGTAGTGCGCGCACGTCCTCGCCACCGCGCTTGTAAAATCGTAGGGCGTCCTGGAAAGATCCGGTCACCAGGGATCCTGGGCCGCCATCCGCGATAGCTTTTTCACCCAGGGCAAAGCTCGCGCGTGCTTTTAGGAAGACTGCCTCGGGGTCCCGACCATCCAAGCGCAGGGCGCGGTCGATCACGACCAAGGCGTCCTCCGGCGAACCTTCCGCAAGCCATCCGAGGGCGGTGACCCGCTCCTGCTCAAGAAGCAGAACGCCTAGGAGGTCGCGGGCCGCTCGGAAGTCGCCTGCACGCACGAGGTCGATCGCTATCTCGCTCCGATCCGTTTCGTCGCCGATTTCGTCGACCCCGACATCCGTCGGCATTCCCACTTCGGTCGAAGTTTCGTCCTTGATGACGACCTGTTCGCCGTCGCTGTCAGGGGCAGGGGACGTGCAAGCGGCCAGGGAGGCCAACACTAGGGGGAGGGTTATGGAGAAAAGCAAAACGGAGGAACGGGTCATACCGGTCGGGGAGAAGGCTGCGGAGAGGCGCATGCAAGTGCCGGACCAAAGGGGCCCAGGGGCAGGGGAAATCGTGTGGGGGAGTCTATCAAGCAGGCCCCAATCGGAGGCCGGGCCTGAGGCCCCTACTCACGGAGGACCTTTGCGGCTACCTTTGAAGCTTGGGGATTCCCCTCGCGAAGCCACCCTGTGAGAATTGCGGGGGGAAGAATCCGCCGCCGCCGGCGTCCGCCCTCTATCCCTAGACTCTCTCCTCCACATCCAGACAGGTCAGCTCCGCGCTGGTTGCTCCACGGGGGCCGATCCTGAGCTGGCATTTCGAGCCCGAAACGTACTTTGTCGTCTACGAACGTGACTGATGGTTTCCCCAGCGCCGCAGGCGCTCCCCGCCTGACTCCCAGGGCATCCTTGGGAGGTCTTGTCTTGAGCCTCCTCCTGGGCCTCGTCGCCTCCGCGGCCAGTGGATGTGGGGGCAACGTTTCCTGCGTCCTCGCCAATGGCTGCCGCGGAAACGGTGGCCTGGGGGATGGCGAGTCCTCCGCCAGGTTGCCCGAAGAGGGCCAGTGGATTGTGGACGGATCGCCCCTGATTGAACGAACTTTCCCGGACGCGGACACCGTGGCGGGGACCTCGCCGATCGTGGTGCTCTTCAATGAGTCCATGAACCCCGACTCCCTCTCAGGGGCCCTGAGCCTGATTCCGATTATCAACGGCTTCGAGGGACAGCCGCTGCCTCTTACGGTCGCCGCTCTGCTTGGGGATGGGCGCGCCCTGGTGCTCTTTCCCCCGACGACCCTGGGGGCTGGCCAATACGTTGTGGTGCTGAGCGCTGGTGCGGAGATGCTCGACATCACCGGACAGCTCTCGGCGCTTAATCCCGGGGTGCAGCTGGCGGATTTCTCCGTCGGCATCGAAGACCCCGAGGACATGCGCGTGATCGCCACTTATCCGGCCGATGCCTCGACTGGACAGAGTGAGACCGGCGAGATCGTCGTGATTTTCGATCGAGCTGCTCAGGAGAATTCGGTTACGTCGGATTCGATTCAAGTCACCATCGACGGAGATGAACCGGCCTTCGATCCGGAGCCCGAGGTCTTGGAGTTCGAGCAGTTCGGTTTCCCGATCCCGGAACCGCGCGTCTTCACCTGGCGTCAGGTGGACACCATGGGGGACGAAGTTGCCCTTCCGATAGGGGGCCAGGTCCTTCTGGAGGTGTCGCCCGCCGGTTTTGAAATCACGGACTTGGTTGGTACCGCTGTGCTCCCCTTCGTTAGCTCGTTCACCTTGAACGATCTAGCGCGTCCCCTTGCGGCGTCGCTGCTTTCCCAACCGCAAGATGCTATCGGTACAGCCAACCTGACCCTGGGGAATGATGAAGAGCTGCTGATTCAGATCGACCTGCTGGACGCGGAGGAAGGGGACTTCCTGGATCTCTTCCTGTTCGGCACCAACCTGGATGTCGAGCCGCGCACCATCGCGTTGGGGCGCGAACTAGAGCTCCAGGGGACCAACCCGATCATGGCCGCCTTTTACGGATTGAACGAGGTGGACCTGCTCCTCTCGACCTCTCCGCTGGAAGCGCTTTTCGTTGACGGCGCGATCTCCTTTGCCTTCCGGCTGCGCCGTGGGGCACTACTGACGCCCCTGCGAGTGCTGGACGTCAATTCGGCCCGTGACGGCATCCAAGATCCGATTCTAGACACAACCGGTCCGATTGTGGAGGAGCTGTTCTTTGGTGGTGGCACCTTGACCAATGTGCGATCCGATCTGCGCGACATCGTGATCAGTGGCCGCGCGAACGAGTTTGTTCGCGCCGTCGAGGTGGCAAGTACGACCTTTGGCGACAACGGAGTCTTGGCGGGCGTGATCGGCCTTGATGAAGAGGGTCTATTCGTCTCCTCTCCGATCTCGGTCGGTCTCCTGCCTGCGGGCGAGCACGACTTGACCGTCGTGGCCTACGACGAAGCGCTCAACGCGTCGATTCCATTCACGCTGTCTTTCAAGCAGGTCGGGCGCGTCGGACCCACGGTCTTCACCCCGGGTGACAATGTGAGCGTCGAGGTCTACGACGCCATCACGCTACAGCCGATAGCCGGCGCCCTCGTCATCACCCATGGCGATGAAGGCAACGGCGTCGACTATCCCTTCTCCGATGTCCAGGTCACCGCTGCCGACGGTTCGGTCACGGTCACAACCGCAGGAGGAGCGTCGGTCGAGGCGATCGTGACGATCGAAGCCGTCGGCTACGACATCTTCAGTTTCCACGGCATCACCAGCGCTGCGCTTTCCCTGCCCCTGACGCCTTCCGGCAATGAAGCTTCGGCCACGGTCGAGGGCGATGTTGTCGCCACGGAACTGGGGCTGATCTTCGTTATCAACACCCTCATTCGATCGATGGGGGATTCGCGTCGTCCTGACGACGCTCTGCCCTTCTATGGGGTCGACACCTGCGTGGTGGATCCCTTCGGAGATGAGGTTGCGATCTGTCACTTTGGTCCCGAGGCCGTGCGTCCGGGTTTGCTTGGCGTGCAAACTTTGCTCTTGGGCTTCTTGCTCCAGGATGAAGGCCCCCTTTCGATTTCCGGTTTGATTCAGACCTTCGACATTCGCTTCCCCATGGAGGTGCTTGCGCCCGGGGATGCCAGCATGTCGGCTGCGGAGATTCCCTACCTGCTCGCGACGGGGGCCTCCGCGGAAGATCAAGTGCGAGAACTCCTGAGCCCGATGGGGATGCCAGTTGTCTTGGCCGCCAGTGGCGTTGGTGGTATCGACATCGGGAGCCTGGTCGGCGATGCGAACACTACGGGCGACCCCTTCGTCACCGTTAAGGCGGTTGCACCCGGCTATCCGGGGTCATTCCCCGTGGGGATCGGCTTGGCCTTTGACCAGGGCAGTGGGGTTTGGAACATCCGCTCCGGCTACGCTGGCACCGCGAGCGCGGCGGGAACCCTGGGAAGCCGAGGTTTGATTGATACGGACCTGTTCCTGCAAGTCGAGCTACGGGACGCGGACGGCAATCGCGTTGGCGGGCGCCCCCGCATCAGCACCCTGGACACCCTGCCCCTACCGCGGGTTATCTTGCCCGTGGGCGCGCCGCAACTGGCGTCTCCCATGGCGGGTGGGAACACGGGAGCCCAGGCCTACACCCTCGAGTTCCCGGAGACCCTGGTGGATTTCTATCTCCAAAATGGTCTCTACAGGGCTGAGCTAGAGGACGCCGGTGGCAGGCGTTGGGTCATTTGGCGCCCGGACGCCCCGGGGGGATTGCCCGGAACCGTGCGAATCCACGTCCCCGATCTGGTGCTCGCCGGAGGCATTGGCCTAGGGGACGGCACGATTCGAACGAGCCTGGGCGTCTTTGGCGTGCCCGGCATCGATCCCGTTGCATTTCTGTGGAGCGACATTCCCCGCACCCACGACCTCTTCGCCGAAGCGGCTCCGGTTGCCTTCGACAAGCCCTAGCGGTTCAGGCGAGGACTTCTGGAATCGAACCCAGTGGGATTCCGCTGATCGAGCGGCGTCCACCTTCTGGCCTGGCCTTCGGGGGGACTTGAGCCCGCTCTGGACCTAGCCAGGGGCCTCCCTTCGAGCTACTGCGGATTGAGCCGTCGAGCCGTGGGAACTTCACGCTAGAATGCGTTCGTCATTCCCGCCTCCAACGACGCTGAGCACCTATGTTTGTTCGAGACCTGATCGCCTCTTCCACCTCTCCGTCCCGCCTGAATCTTGGGCTTGTCGGTTCGCTTGTGGCTGGCTTCATTCTGAGCCTGGCCACATCTAGCTGCGGCTCCCTGCCCCGCTCGGAGTCCGTTTTCCGCGAGCAGACAGTGATGAAGGGACCGGACTTGATCACGGACTTGGCACCTACGGATGTGCTCATCGCTCCCCTGCGGAATCAGACCGAGCGCGAGGACGTTCCTGTCGACCTCCTGCGGGCGGCCCTCCACGACAACCTCGTCGAGCGCCTTTACAGCCCCCTGGACCTGAAGTACACGGACTCCTACTGGGTGGAGTCGACCTTCACAGGGGAGGATCCGCCTGAGGCGATCCTGGTGGCGTCGATTACCCATTGGAGCACCAGTGGCCTTAGCGGCCAAGGCACCCTGGAGATCGGTGTCGACCTACGTATCTTCCGTGGGGGATCTACGGCGGGTGAGGCCATCTGGGCTGGGCAGGTGAATCGCATCCTGAATGTGGTTGAAGGCGGGCACCCGCCCTTTGGACCGGAGGAGGAGTTAGTGGAGCGCGGCGCTCTGCTCTGGGCACAGGAAGCCCTGTCTGTGCTCCCGGAACGGGATCCCCTGGCGAGGTGAGAATGGGCCCCAGGGGCCATTTCCCGGTGTAGCTGGCCCGATTCAGCTGGCCCGATTGAGCTGGTTCGGGGCCTGAAGGCGCCGAGCCGAATTGACTGGTTCAGAGCCTGACGGATCCAAAGCGGTCGGTGCTGAGCGGGATTGGGCGCATGACGGCGCTGAAGAGGATCAAGCGTGGCGTGGGGATGGGCTGATTCTGTCCCGTAGGGCCGGCATCAAAAATGGTGGGGGGTTGTGTCCAGAGAGTTCGCCGGTACCATTTTCGGCCTGGTCCGGTCCCCGGACAGCTCTGGGATTGGCCTGGAGCTGGGGGCTGAGTCCCTTCGGTCTCTGTTTTTGAGGCCGACTGGACGCACCTGAAGCCTGGAGAACCTTCCCCTGGGCTGATGGCAAGTTGACCAACCGCAGGTCTTGTGCGGCGACGCTTCCGTGGACTCCACGGGCGTTGAATCGCACAGCGGATACGGAGGAGCCTTCCATGGCCATCACAGCAGATAGAAAGAAAGAGATCATCGCCCAACATGCGACGCACGAAGGGGACACCGGTTCTCCTGAAGTCCAAGTTGCAGTGCTCACCGAGCACATCCACAACCTGACCGCGCACCTGAAGGTGCACCGCAAGGATTTCACCACCCGGCGCGGCCTCTTGATGATGGTTGGGCAACGCTCGAAACTACTGCGCTACCTGCGCGGTAGGAGCCCCCAGCGTTATCAAGACATCGTGAAGAGCCTTGGACTGCGTCGCTAGAAACGCGACGGCTTGCCCTGAGTAAGCCACACCACGGGCATGACCCCACGCTGCGAGCAGCGTGGGTCGTGCCCGTTGCCGTTCCCCACTTGCTTCCGGACGGGACCCCGATGGGTCTTCCGCTCCGATGGGCAACAACGCTCCGCTGGAAGAACCAGGGGGCGTGTTCATTGCCCAGGCGCCAAGATTAACGGTGACCGTGGGAAGGGGGGGAATGGCGCATCGAAGACAAGCTTCGAAAACTGACAAGACGTAACTGACAAAGAAAGAAGCGGGCCACTGAGTCCGCAAGCTGACGGATAAAGATGACTAGAGAAAATCACGCAAGTGTCGAGTTCGAACTCGACGGCAAGAAAATCACCATCGAGACGGGACACATCGCGCGCCAGGCCGCCGGTGCAGTGCTCGTAAGCTGCGGCGATACCCAGAGTTTCGCCGCCGTTGTCTGTGGCCCCGGCCGCGACGACATCGACTTCTTCCCCCTGACGGTGGACTACCGCGAGAAGCCGGATGCCGCGGGCAAGATCCCCGGCGGCTTCTTCAAGCGCGAAGGTCGGCCGACCACCAAGGAAATCCTGACCATGCGCCTGATCGACCGCTCGATCCGGCCGCTGTTCCCTGACGGATTCCGTCAAGAGGTCCAGGTCATGACCCGCGTCTTCGGCTACGACGGCGAAACCCCCGGCGACGTTCTGGCGATGATCGGTGCCTTTGCGGCCCTGCACATCTCCGCGATTCCCTTCCAGGGTGCCCTCGGCGCCGTGCGCATCGGTCACATGGACGGCAAGTTCGTGGCCCTGCCCGGAGACATTGAGAAGCGTGGCAACACTCGCCTCGACCTGGTTGTAGCCGGTCACCAGGACGCCCTCTGCATGGTCGAAGCTTCGGCCGATGAGATGCCTGAGGCCGAGATGATCGACGCCCTTGAGATCGCCCACGGACACGTGCGCACGATCTGCGGCGCCCTCGACGAGCTGCGCGCCAAAGTCGGATTGGAGAAGTCCGAGTTCACTCCCGCCGCCAAGGACGAAGCTTCTGCTTCGGCCGTGGAGCCCTTTACCGAGCGCATTTCGGAAGCCATGCGCACCGCCGGCAAGCTGGCACGTGACAGCGCCGTTTCCGCCGTCAAGAAAGCGATCATCGAGGAGCTGACCGGCTCGATCCAAGACTCCGGTGAGCGTAAGACCGCCGCCAAGGCCATCAAGGAAGCTCTGTACCAGCTGACCGGCACGATCGAACGCGAGATGATCCTTTCGGGCACCCGCATCGACGGCCGCGCCACGGACGACATCCGGCAGATCTGGGTCGAGCCGAACTTCATCAACCGCATGCACGGCTCCGTGCTGTTTACGCGCGGTGAAACCCAGGGCCTGGTCTCGACCACCCTGGGCACCTCCGACGATGAGATGATCATCGACGGCATCGAGGAGGAGTACAAAAAGCGCTTCTACCTGCACTACAACTTCCCCTCCTACAGTGTCGGTGAAACCCGTCGCATGATGGGACCGGGTCGCCGTGAGATCGGCCACGGCATGCTCGCCGAGCGCGCCCTGGCCGCGATCGTTCCCGACAAGGAACGCTTCCCCTACACGATCCGAATTGTGTCGGAGATCACCGAGTCGAACGGTTCGTCTTCCATGGCGAGTGTTTGCGGTGGATGCCTTTCCATGATGCTGGCCGGTGTGCCTATCACCCAGCCTGTGGCCGGTATCGCCATGGGCCTGGTGCAGGAAGGGGATCGCATTGCCATCCTCTCCGACATCCTCGGCTCCGAGGATCACAACGGTGACATGGACTTCAAGGTGGCCGGTTCCGGACTCGGAATCACCGCGTTGCAGATGGACATCAAGATCAAGGGCGTGACCCGCGATCTCCTTGAGCGCGCCATGAACCAGGCACGCGACGGTCGGATTCACATTCTGCGTTGCATGCTGGAGACAGTTTCGCGTCCCAGCGGCGAGATCTCTCGTTTCGCCCCGCGCATGGAGTCCATCAAGATTCCCCAGGAGCGCATCGGCTTCCTGATCGGCCCCGGTGGTCGCAACATCAAAGGTCTGCAGGAGCAGTACAAGGTTCGCATCGCGATCCTGAACGACCTGGGCGACGTGACGGTTTCCGGAACGGACCCCGATAAGGTCGAGGCCTGCATCGCGGCTATTCACGGGATGACTGCCATGCCCGAGATTGGCACGCGCTATACCGGCACGATCAAGAGTGTGAAGGACTTCGGTGCCTTCATCGAGATCCTCCCCGGCGTCGAGGGCATGTGCCACATCTCCGAGCTGGCCGAAGGCTACGTCGACAAGGTCTCTGACGTTGTCAGCCAAGGCGACGAGATCGAAGTGGTCGTCATCAATGTGGACGACCGCGGCAAGATCAAGCTGTCCCACAAGCAAGCGATCGTGAACGCCGACTGATTCGACGCGCCCCCTCGCCGGGGTATCGTCAGTTCTACGAGCGGCCCCGAATCTCCCCTGGCTAACCCCCGGGCAAGATTCGGGGCCGCTTTTGTGTATGTCTCTGGTCCGGGCGGGGCTGCGGTTAGGTTTTTCTCATGCCCTAACCCCTTGTTTTCCAAAGGGTTAGGGAGATGGGGCTGGCCCTTACGGGACAACTGAGGCTCAGTTTCTACGCTAGTCCCCAAGCGTCGGGTGTCGATACGTCGGTTGGTGGACCTCTAGGGGGAAGTCAGCCTGCATCCACGCGCCAGTCCGAATCCCCCATCCCTTCGGTCGCCATTCCCTTTTTTTGGCCTGTGCACCCACCCGGAGCTCTGTCTCCGCGATTCGCCCAGGCCCACCGCTACGAGCGGTTTGCCAATAATTGCGCCCAGGATGCTCCACAAACGGAACCTTATTGTTGCCCTAACCGCGCTCCTCGCCGGTGGCACCCCGTGGGGGGGTTTTGACGGTGCTTGCCAAGCACCCCTAGGGGATGGATATCTGCAGGCAGGTAGTGCCGCCTTCTTTGATATCCCCACCGTGCTCAAATCGCCGAGCATGGCCCCCGCGACCACTCCCCCGTCCATCTTCGGTGTTGAAGCCTTCGTCGCTGGTTGGCGCGGGAACACATCGGACAACATCTGTGGCATCGAGGACCTGCGCAAGGTCTCGAATCCAGGCCAGGTGGACTACCCCGATCTGCTGGCGGCAACCCCGCAAATGAAGCGGATCAAGAAGGACGGGATCGATCCGGATTCGGCCCAGGGCAGAATTCTGCGCCAGGAAGCGGCGCGCTTGATTACCAAGTCCTGCCAGATCATTCGCAGTCGCGGTGGCTTCTGTGGGATCTGGAAAGAGATCGCCCACAGCGACAAGCGATCGGTGCCCGACGTCACTAGCGACGTCCGCGCTGAGCTAAACTAAGTTCCGTATCTGGCACCCCAATGGTGGGGTCCGGCATGGACTTTGGCAGCTGAGACCTGCGTCGTAATTGCGGCGTGGGATCCAGGAGTCGCGGTGACGTGGCTGGCCTGTTTGATTCTGGGATTGTCTTTTTGATCCAGGATGTCGATGCTTCTCCTGGGGCTCTCTGCAAAGCGAGTTGGCGGCCCCGATTCGACCATGAAGTTTCCCACCTCGAGTTCCCACGGCCAGAGTCGCTCCGTTTCATCGACGCGGGCAGGGTTCCTCGTAACTGCGGCGCCCCTGTTGTTGTTGGCCGCCTGTCTCGCGCCCCAGCCTGGTTATGAGGGCAGCGCGTCGGAGTTCGGGAAGCTCTTGGCTGTCGACGCACAGCCTGTCTATGGCACCGAGGCCAACAGCGGGGCACCCTTGAGCGGGAGAGATCCGCGCGATCTTGAGGTCCCAAGCATTGCCGAAATCGAGCCTCTCCTGGATGCCCAGGAGGATTCGTTCGAGGATTCGTTTGAGGGTGCGGAACAGGAGATCAATCCCTACATCCAATTCGGCGAGCGCATCGTCGTGCAGGACCGCGCAGACGGCGTGCGCTTCGTCTCCAAGATCTACCAGATGCCCCCGACGAAGGCGGACAAGGTCGTGGAGCTAATCAACGCGTTGGAGCCTTTCTCCTTTGCCTTGCGCCCGCTGCCTGCGGCTGTTCCCCAGGCCGAAGGATCTACCGTGAGCGTTACACAGCGCCCGCCCCATGATCCCGACGTCGTCTACTACGAGATCCTCGTGGGTTGGGATACCGAGACCTATACCGTGCTCACGGCACCCGAGGTCGCGGCGCCGAAGCCCGTCATCCTCGGCGACGCCATCGTGGTCACCGCGACTCCCTACAACTTGTCTGAGTTCGAGAGCTTCATCGACCTCTTCGGTCAGGTGCCCCAGATCGAGCTCGAGGCCAAGATCATCGAGATCTCTGAGATCGATAGCACTGACATTGGCATCCGTTCGCCCGACGGTCTGCCGATCTTCCAGTTTGGCTCGATGAACTTCGTGCGGGCCTTCGACTTCAATCTCGGCAACAACGTGGACCCGACAGAGTCGCTCCTAACTCTCGGCGCGATCCAGGATGGCGTGACATTCAACGCCATCATTGAGGCGGTCCAGAGCTGGCAGAACGTCTCGATCGAATCGCGCCCGAAGACGGTGGTGAGAGCCGGTGGCGTGGCGCGCCTGGAGAGCACGACCCGCACCCCTGTGTTGGAGGTCAAGAGCATCACCGACAGCGGCAGCTTCTCCACGGCCAATACCTACATCGACACGGGCGTCAAGCTCTACATCGCGCCGCGCATTGTCGGGGCCCACACCCTGGCCTTGGACGTCCAACTGGAAGGCTCCCAGACCGTGGGCTTCCAGGCGACCTTTACGCCTTCCGCGGGCAACGCCATTCAGGCGCCGATCATCGCCACGAGGAGTGCTAAATCCCTGGTCTACATGGAGCCCGGCCAGACCCTCCTGATCGGTGGGTTGACCCAGGAAAGTACGATCAGGTCCCAGAGCAAGGTGCCGATCCTGGGGGACATCCCCCTGATAGGCTTCTTCTTCCGGAACCACAGCGACAGGGTCGAGCGTCAGCACGTGATCTTCGCCATCAGCCCGCGCATCGTGCAGCGTGGGGACATGGCTATCAACTTCTGAGGGCGTAGGCGGGCCCCTGGGCCGCTACCATGGGGAGGCGCATCGACGCCCGGGAATAGACGGGCGCCCCAGTCGTCCCCACCTACCATGCTCCTCCATGCATCTCAGCGCGCCCAGCGCGCAGCTCCCGAGCGCCGAGGCGTCGTCCTCCTGCTCTCTTTCCTGGTGTTGCTGGTTCTGATCCTGATCCTCCAGCAGATCGACTATTCGACCAAGACCTCTGCGCGGGTCGTACGCAACGAGCAGACCCTAGGGGCCATGGACTTGGCCATCGAGTCGACCCTGATGTCGGTCTTCGACAATCTGAAGGCGGACGGGGAAGCTGACGCGAGTTCCGGTGAGGAAGGGGGCGAAGGTGCAGGCGGCCTGGGCGGGCTCGGTGCCGATCCCGGAGCGGCACTGGGCGGGGGTGAAGAGGGAGGGGGACCGTCCGATAGTCACATGGATGATTGGTGGGGCGTCAACCGCCAGGACTTCTCTGTGATGGACGACATTCGTGTGCGCGTTCTGATTCAGGACGAGGACTCCAAGTTCAACCTTCTCGGCCTCTTGGTCGAGGACGATGACGAGGCCGAGCGCGCTTTTGAGCGGCTGGCGCGGATCATCGAGTTGAGCCGTAAGGGAACCGATGAGGAGATCGACTCCGGACGCGCGCGCAGCATGGCCGAGAAGATCCGTGAGGTCCTTGAGCGTCGCACCAACGAAGTGTTGCCCCAGCCCATCTTGATGACGGACGACGAAGAAAACGAAGAGCGCAGCATGCTCTCTTCACTGCGCGAGCTGGTTGCCATTGAACCCCTACTCTTCGAGGAGGACTACTTTCGCGACTACCTGGATGAGCGTGGCGAAGTCGTTCACTCCCTTGGGAGTTTCCTGACCGTTTGGTCCAGCCTGACGACAGCGCAAGATCTGGGCAATGGCGCCGCAGGTCCCGGTGCTGCTCCCGAGATCGGGGGCTCTCCAGAGGACGGAAGCGCCGATCTTCCCGACAGCCTGGGGGATGGGAGTGATGCAGCAGGCGGTACAGACCCTGCCGCGGGTGCGGGCGAGGGCCCCAGCGGACTTGTGAACGTGAACACGGCGCCGATCGCTGTCCTTGCTGGTCTCTTGGACGAGCGCGACGTTCCCTACGACCTGTGGGAGAGTGTTTTGCGTTACCGCAACGAGCGAGATGAGTCAGAGGAAGATCCAGAAGAGGACATCCCCCTCGATGAATTCGGGGAGGAGATCTTCAACACGAATGTCTTTGATGCCCTAACGGAGTTGGCGGAGACCGACACTTGGAACGATCTCGACCCCCTGGTTCAGGCTGAGATTGAAGGCATGCTCACGGTTCAGAGCCAAGTCTTCTCCATCTTCCTGACGGCCTACAAGCCAACGGGCGAGCAGGAGTACACGAATCGGCTGCCCACTCGGGAAGAGACCGAGAACGAAGAAGCCGAGGGGATAGGCCTGTTGCGTACCGTGCGTGCCGTTGTGTGGCGCCGCGATCTTGGGGATGGGACGGTCGACATTGTGCCCCTGGTGCGCTGGGAAGTGCTCGATTACGTGCCCTACGAAGTGCTCGACTTTCCGCCGGACGAACTGCCCGACCGATGACACGTTCTTCGCCCCGATCCGGGTCCCAGTCCCAATCCAGGGCGAGGGCCAACTCAACTGCGCGGACTCGTTCCAATAGACGGGCCAAGTCCGACGCCAAGCAGAGCGCCACGCAGAGGCAGGGCAGCTTCGATCCCGTTCGGCTCGATGTGTTCCAGCATCTCTTCGCGAGTGTCTGTGAGGAGATGGGGGCGGCCCTAATGCGCTCCTCCTTCTCGCCGAACGTGCGAGAGCGGCGCGACCTTTCCTGTGCCCTCTTCGATTCAAGGGGACGCATGATCGGCCAGGCGGCGCACCTGCCGGTGCACCTGGGAGCAACGCCACTGAGCGTTGCAGCGGCCATTAAAGCTACCCCGATGGAGCCCGGGGATGCCGTCGTGTTGAACGATCCCTACAACGGCGGGACCCACCTGCCGGATCTGTCGATTGTCTCACCGGTCTTCATTTCAGGTGAGAAGACCCCGCGCTTCTATGTCGCCAACCGCGCCCACCACGCCGATGTGGGCGGAGCCGCGCCTGGCTCTATGGCACCGGCCCTTGACGTCCACGGCGAAGGCCTGCGCCTGCCACCGATACGTTTGGTCAAGGGGGGTGAGATCGATCGTGAACTGCTGGGCGTGATCTTGGCAAACATGCGCGTGCCCCACGAACGCGAGGGCGATCTGCTGGCCCAGTGGTCGGCGAATCGTGTCGGTGAAGCACGACTCTTGGCAATGGCCGAAGAGCATGGTGCGGCGACTCTTGAGCGCTACGCCGATGGACTTCTGCGCTGGACCGAGCGCCTGACCCAGGCACTGGTTCGCGGGATCCTCAGTGGCGGGGTGGGCAGTGGCGAAGTGCGCTTCGAGGACGCGGTCGAGCTTGGGACGCCGGCTGGTGCCTCCGACCAAGGATTATCCAACGACGCTTGGATTCGCCTCCGCTTGCGCGCTGGCGGCAAGCGCCTCGTGTTCGACTTCACCGAGACCGACGACCAGGTCGCCGGGGGGCTGAACGCGACCCGAGCCGTGACCGTGGCTGCGGTGAGTTATGCCCTGCGACTCTTTTTGCCCGAGGGCACTCCCACCAACGGCGGTGTTTTGCGACCGGTGGACATCCTCACGCGATCAGGAAGTCTCGTGGACGCCGAGTACCCAGCCGGAGTCGCCGCCGGAAATGTTGAGACCAGCCAGCGTCTCTGCGATGTGATTTTTGGCGCACTGGCCCAGGTGCTACCGGAGCGCGTGCCCGCCGCTAGCGCGGGAACCATGTCCAATATCACCGTCGGCGGACTCGATCCCGGCACGGGGCAGGCATATGCCTACTACGAGACCAATGCTGGCGGGGCCGGAGGCGGACCCGGGGGGCCAGGGGCCCATGCGCTCCAGACCCACATGACCAACACGCGCAACACACCCATTGAGGAGCTCGAGCTGGCGCACCCTGTACGCGTCCTGGCGCAGGGGGTGCGGCGTGGCTCCGGCGGTGCAGGGCGTCACCCCGGCGGGGATGGCGTCACGCGCCACCTGAGGTTCCTTGCGCCTGCGCACCTGGCGCGCATCTCCGACCGACAACGCAGGGGCCCCTGGGGCCTCAGGGGGGGGCTGGCAGGCAAGCCAGGGCGGGCACGCCTGCGCCTGAAGCCGGGCGGACCCTGGACCCAGCTGCCGGGGACGGCGGTCAGGGATGTGGAAGTGGGGGCAGAGCTGCGCTTTGAAACCCCCGGCGGTGGGGGTTGGGGCGACGATTCCCTGCTTTCTTAGGGTCTCCAAAACAGTCAGAGCTGACGCTTGATGGCCGCGGTGCTTGTCCGCGCGCGTCAGCCCGGAGACAATCCCCCGCCCTTCGTTCGCCTTGGTCGGCGACGAGACCATTTCCGTTTCCTACCTGCCCGTGGCGCCGATGCGTCGCCGGCCCTCTCGAGTCAAAGCTATGCCCACCCTCAGCGTCTTTGGTGCCCAATGGGGCGATGAAGGCAAAGGAAAGATCATCGATCTCCTGGCGGCCAAGGCGGATTACGTCGTGCGTTATCAAGGAGGTGCCAACGCGGGTCACACCGTGATCGTGGGGGGCGAGAAGTACGTCCTGCACCTGATCCCCTCGGGCATTCTGCACCCGGGTCGCGTCAACGTGATTGGCAACGGCGTCGCCATCGATCCGGTTGTCGTTCTCGAGGAGCTCGATGGTCTGGAAGCGCGCGGCGTGAAGGTCGACTCCAGTGCCCTGCGCATTTCCGCCTCGGCCCACGTGATCTTTCAACACCACAAGACAATCGACAACCTGTCGGAGAGGTGGCGCGGAGAAGGGCGTATCGGGACGACCGGGCGTGGGATCGGACCGTGCTATGCGGACAAGGCGGCACGAACCGGTCTGCGTATCGGCGATCTCTTGGACGCCGATGTGTTGCGTTCGCGCTTGCGCGCGAGCCTGGCCGAAAAGAACGCCCTGATCGAGAAGGTGCACGGCGAAGCGCCCATCGACTTCGAGCAGGAATTTGAGCGCTACGTGAAACTCGGAGAGCGTCTGGCTCCCTTCGTTTGCGACACAGGTCGAGAGGTGCGTGCGGCCTATGCTGCCGGGCGAGAGATCCTCTTCGAAGGAGCCCAGGGGGCTTTGCTTGATTTGGATCACGGTACCTATCCCTTTGTTACCAGTTCCTCCACCGGTGTTGCGGGGATCGCGGCAGGGGTCGGCTTTCCGCCGAACAAAGTCGAGCGTGCCTACGGCATTGCCAAGGCCTACTGCACGCGAGTCGGTGAAGGGCCTTTTCCGACCGAAGACCATGGCATGGACGGGACTCGCCTGCGCGATGAGGGCAACGAGTACGGAGCCACCACGGGGCGCCCGCGTCGCTGTGGATGGTTCGATGCGGTGGCCATGCGCTACTCCCTCGAGCTGAACGGCGCGGATGGCTGGGTCATGACGAACCTCGACGTGCTCTCGGCCTTCTCCGAGATTCAGGTCGCGACCTCCTACACGATCAACGGAGTGGAGCACCGGGACTACCCGGGATCCGCCGCCGAGCTTGCCGCTGTTCAGCCGAACTTCCAGAAGCATGAGGGTTGGCAAGAAGACATCACCGGCGTACGTGAATATGGGGATCTGCCCCAGGCTGCGCGAGCCTACGTGGAGTGGGTGGAGGAGCAGGTCGGTGTGCCGATCGTGCTGCTTTCGGTCGGCCCGGAACGCACTCAGGTCATCCCCAGGACCCCCGAACTCGCCAGCGTGTGAAGGACCCTGGCATCCCCGTCGATCCTGGCGCACACTCAGGGGGTGGGAATCCCCAGACTCAGTCTGTTGAGAGTTCGATGAGCTCGCGCAGGAATCAATCGATCCATTCGACTGGTTCGTTCCGGAATGTCCGGAACGTACTGCTGCCCGTGGGGAGCTTCTAGTTCCATGGGCAAACGAGTCATCAACCGCCCCGACCTGGGCGGACCCTTCCCCGAGAACATCGCCATCATCATGGATGGCAATGGTCGCTGGGCGCAGTCGCGCCAGATGCGCCGTGTATTCGGCCACCGCGAAGGCATTCGTTCCGTGCGCGAGGCCACGACCGAGTGTGCCAGCATGGGCGTCAACAGCCTGACGCTGTACGCCTTCTCTGTGGAGAACTGGAAGCGGCCGCGGCCCGAGGTGCGCTACCTGATGCGTCTCCTGCGACGCTTCCTGATCGACGAACGGGACACCCTGATGGAGAACGGTGTGCGCCTGCGTGGCATCGGTCGCTTGGATGATCTCCCGGACGCCGCCCTCGAAGCCCTGCGCGAGACCGAGGCTTTGACGGCGGACAACGACGGTCTGCTCCTGCGCCTAGCCCTGTCCTACGGATCCCGCACAGAGATGGGGGATGCCCTGCGTGCTGTCGCTGAGGATGTACGGGCCGGTCGACTGACGCCGGAGACCATCGATGACGAAACATTGCGCTCCTATCTATACGATCCGCACACGCCGGATCCCGACCTTGTGATTCGCACAGCTGGTGAGCGCCGTCTCTCCAATTTCTTGCTGTGGCAGGCCTCCTATTCCGAGCTGCACGTTAGCCCTGTTTGTTGGCCTGAGTTCCGCAAGGAACAACTGCTCGAGGCTCTGCGCGACTACGCTGGCCGCGTGCGCAAGTTTGGTGGCCTGGTGCAGGATCGTCCCGCGGATAAGCCTGAGCCCTCTGTCAGTTCCAAAGGCGCCCCCACGGAGCACCGCGCTTAGGCGCTGGACGTAGCGATGGCGAGTGTGCGAGTTCGTACAGCAACCGGGTTTCTCTTTGCGGCCCTGGTCTCCACCGGGATCTATGCCACGAGCTATGGTCGGCCCGGGCTAGTGGCCTGGTGCATTGCTGTACCCGTGACCCTCTTGGCTGCTTTCGAGCTTGGCAGCATGGGCAAGTTCGCCGCACCGGGGCGTTCGGTTTTGATCCCGATCCTGACATTGCCCGCTGCCTTCGCGATTCTAAATGCCTTCTGGAACGACGCCAGCCCCTGGGAAAGCGTGCGGTTGCTACTTGGGGTCATGCTGGCCACCGCGCTTGTGGGTGGGATCATCGGGCGCTTCGCGAGCGCGGCGCCGGCCTTGGATCAACCCGCTGGCTTTCTGCTCGGTCGCCTGCCCCTGGGCTTCTTTGCCGCCTGGGTAGGGCCGCCGGTGGCTGCACTGGCCCTTGTCCACGCCAGCTTCGGCACGCCGGCTCTGGCTGCCTTGATCGTGCTCTCGAAGTTGGGCGACATCGCCGGATACTTCGTGGGCAAGTCCATCGGTAAGTCCCACCCCTTTCCGAAGCTCTCGCCGGGCAAGACCACGGCGGGTTGCGTGGCGTCACTCGTCGTCGGTCTAGCGGGCGGCGTCGGCGCGACCTTTTGGGATGTACTCCCCGGAGAGCCATCCATGCTCCAGGGTGCCCTGGTGGGCGCGGCCATCAACATCGCTGCCCAGGCCGCGGACCTCTTCGAGAGCTACATGAAGCGCACCTCCGGTGTGAAGGATTCCAGCGCCATGGCAGGTGCCTCCGGTGGCGTCCTGGATGTTGTCGACAGCTTGCTCTTCACTGTTCCCCTGGGCCTGGTGCTCTTCGCACTCCTGGCCCCCTGAACCCAACTTGCCCCCCCGTTGCTAGAAGTCACGATCCCTCTGCGTTCCCAAGACGAGGCCATTCAGGTCCTCGGCCCCTACGACCGTAATGCCAAGCTCCTGCGTAAGACCCTCGACATCGAGATCTTCACCTGCGAGGGCAACCTGCGATTGAAGGGGCAAGAACAGGATGTTCAGGAGGCAGAGAGGCGTGTGGACCATCTCCTCGGAAAGTTACGCAAGGGTCGCAAGTTGGATCCCGCAGCAGTGGAGTTGATTCTCCTGGATGCCCCCAGACAAGCTACGCTGAGCGATGGAACGACGGAACGCCGGGGAGCAGAACGTCTCTACACAGGAATTAGCCCGCACATGGAAGTACGTCCGCCCGAAGGCAAGGTCAGTCTGCGTCCGCGCGCGATTGAGCCGCGCAGTGAAAATCAGCGACGCTACCTCGACGCGATCGCGGACCACGCACTGACCTTTGGCATCGGCGCAGCGGGGACGGGCAAGACCTTCCTGGCCGTGGCCGCCGCCGTGCGCGCCCTGCGAAGTGGGATTGTCAGGCGACTGATTATTACGCGTCCCGTGGTGGAGGCGGGCGAACACCTGGGCTTCCTTCCGGGCGATCTAAACGCGAAGTTGGATCCCTACATGCGCCCGGTGTACGACGCGCTGTTCGAGATCATCGGGAATGACAGCGTGATGCGATTGGAGGAAAGTGGCGTGATCGAGATTGCGCCCCTGGCCTACATGCGCGGTCGGACTCTCTCCAACGCCTTTGTAATCCTCGACGAAGCGCAAAACACGACCGTGGGGCAGATGAAGATGTTCCTGACGCGCCTTGGGCGCGACTCCACTATGGTCGTCACTGGCGACCCGACACAGACCGATTTGGATGGTCGACAGGGCAGCGGCTTCATGGACGCTGTGCGTCGTCTGCGAGGCTTTCAGGGAGTTGCCGCCGTCGAGTTCACTGGCCGCGACATCGTGCGCCACCCCCTCGTGGAGCAGATCGTAAAGGCCTACGAGGGCCCCGCCCGCGACGAATCCGAAGGGTCTCGCTAGGCTGCTCGATGGGGGCTGATTCCGATGGCATCGAGGTCGTGTGGGACAGCACACCTCAAGTGGGGGAGGAAGTGCAACGGGACCGCGTTGCTCGCGCGGCAATGGCAGCCCTGGAGCACGGGGACCTAGCCGGATCCGAACTTGCCGTTGTCTTTGTGGATGAGTCCACCCTTACGAGCATGCACGCGGAGCATCTGGACGATGACACGCCCACGGATGTAATTACCTTTGACCTTGGGGTTGGCGATGGGGAGGAGAACCCTGGGCCAATTGGGGAGTTGTATGTAAGCGTCGATCGCGCCCGCGAGGTGTCCCAAAGGAGGGGTGTGAGCTTCGAGCGCGAGTTACTGCTCTACGTCGTCCATGGAACGCTTCACCTTTGCGGTTTCGATGATCACGAACCAGAGGACCGCGCTGAGATGCGTGTAGCTGAAGCCGCGGTCATGTCATCCCTTGGTTACGCCGCCGACACGGCGCCACACGACCTGTAGAGCAAGGCCAAGTTGATGCGCCTTGTCTGACTCTTCACACGTTGCGCCGACACTATTTCGGTGGGGGAGGGACGCGGGGGTGCGCTTCAGTACATTTTTCTGCGAAAAACTTTTGGGGCGCGTGAAGTTCTGTGACCCACGCTCAATCTCACGTTGTTGGCGTCCATTCGGCGAATGGCGTGTGAACTCGGCTGGCGTGCATCTGCGGTTGTTGCAAGGTTCGGACGATTCACGCCTTTGGGTTCGTCATCGTTCTTGCATCGTCTCCCGCATAGATTCTCCTGGTGTCAGTTGAGTTTGAAATCAACTCAACAAGAGGTCGTCGCAACCTCTCCGCCCCAACAATGCAAAGGCTCCCCATGCCCCCAAAGCCCGCGCGCACCCAACAGACAGTCCTAGGACCTCCGGGTATGGAAGCCACAGTGGTGGAACTTCCCGTGGCTGATCTGTCGACGCTGGATTACACGGCCTTGAATGTTGCCCTCGTGGGCGGTGTCACAGCAACTTGGGGGTTGCGATGAGCTCTCCGCAGCCCGTCGTGAGGAGTCCGCGGCTTGCTCGTCTTAAGAGCATGCACCTGATTCCAACAGCCAAGCCGCAGCCGGTGATTCCGGAAGAGAATCAGAAACAGGGGGATGGTGATGGGGGACAGGGGGGCAGCTCCGCCGCGGAGTTGCAGAAACAAGAACGCATCCGTCAGACGGACTTACTTTGGCGTGTTTTCTGGCGCCGACCTTCGGACGAGGCGCGTAACGCTCTGGTTGAGGCCTACCAATGGCTCGTGGTGGCATGCGTACGTCGCTTTGCCGTCCGTTTGCCACGCAGCGTAGACCGCGGCGACCTATTGACCGCCGGCAGTGTTGGTCTGATGGGAGCGATCTCCAGCTTCGATCCCACGCGCCGTGTGCGCTTCGAGGTCTACGCCGACACTCGCATCCGCGGAGCTCTCTTGGATGAGCTCCGTAAGGAAGACTGGCTGCCGCGCCCGCGGCGCCGTCGCCTGGAACAGCAGAAGCGCATGGTGGGCAGTCTGCGTGCCAGCCTCGGCCGCGATCCATACGACGATGAGATCGCCGAGGGCCTGGGCCTTTCCCTTGAGGTCTACGAGCAGACCTTCGGTAACGGCCTTCCGGGGGCGCCTAACGGCTCGGCTCACCTCAACGAGCTTAGCGGTGAAGCCGCCCTTGATATTGTTCCGGACACGCGCCACGACGGTCCCGATGAACAGCTGACGCGGGATGAGCTACTGCGCCTTGTGGCCCAACGCTTGAGTCAGACGGAGTACCGAATCGTGTACCTCAAGTACTGGGAAGAGCTCCCCATGCGGGAGATCGGCGAGCTCACAAACCTCTCCGAATCGCGCGTCTCTAAGATCCACGCCAAACTGATTGAACGCCTACAAGACCGCTTCCGTGTGCATCTGGAAGAGAGCTTCTAGACGTTGGCAAAAACGCCCCGCTTAAATAAAGAGCGGGAGCACGGAGCGCGGCTCCGTACCCCCGCGGGTTCCCGCACCTGACGCACAAGGCGACAGGGCCGCGGTCACTCTCCTAAGAGAGCGGCGCGGAGTGGCCCTCCTTCCCCAAAGAGAGCACGGCCGGGAGATCGGTCGTGTGCGTCAGTCCCCGTTGACGCTGCGACCAAGAGGCCCCTCCTTCAGGTGATATCTGCCCCAGTCCCCGGGGGCGAACCATCACCAACACCTCAAGCGGCCATGTAGCTGAGCGTCCCCACGACATCAGACCACGGCGGCCACTAGCGCTTCCCCAAGCACTTCGAGGTGAACCATTTGTCCGGCAACATCCCGCCGCCGGACCCTTATCAAAGAAGCGTTGTGCGCCGGCCTCAAAGCTGCGCACCGCGCCCGCTCCCGTTCGACCCAATTGGGCGGTCGGCGGGTGGTAGGGGCGAACGTCACTGACGATCGGGGGAAAAAGAACAGCGGGGGCGCAACACCTGTGAAGCTGTTGCAGCCGCATCGCGCAGCTCGTTTTCGGGTTTCTGATCGGCTTTTGCATGACGTTCGCTCGGGAGATTCCGTACGACCGCCGGGAGAGAACGCCGGGCCGGACCCCGAAGGGTCCGACGCGAACAGGATCAGAAGTGTGGCTTCACAACCCCAGACGTCTTCCAAGCAACCGGAACAGAGTCCCGTTTTGCCCCTCGGTTGACTTCCGGGTTTCAGATTTCGACAACGTTCGGTAGCTCGGCTAACCCAGAGGGTTCCGTGGCTTTGCGTCCCGGCCTCACAGCCGGTTTGCCCTTGTCGTGTCATCGAGGGAGCGGCGGAAACATATCCAGGAATTCGCAATGAGCAAATTGGGCGTCATGTTTGTTTGACCGATCCCCTCGAAGCGGTCATAAGTCTCTGTCAACAATGCGGTTCCGTCGTCTATGAAGGTCTTGCCGGGTGCCCGCAAAACTCGCCCTCAGCCCCGATAAATGGACCATTTCTTCCCACCAGGACGGCACACGGAAGGGCTTTCCAGGCGTCGCTTTGATCCGGCCCTGACCGATTAGCCCAGGGAGCTGGCGGCCTGGACTTCCCGCGTGGCGCGATGAATTGC
>JBLHLB010000028.1:0-21876 GCA_047618505.1 Planctomycetota bacterium | reverse complement strand
CTGCGGCTGCTTCGGGTCGGACGTCCCCATGTCCCCGCAGTTGATGCTGGCGATCGATACGGTGTTTATCGCCGCACTCCTGGCCGGCCGCCCCTGGCGCGGCTTCCGCGGCTTCCAACTGCCCCTCTCCGCGTCGATCATTGCCGCCGCTGTCGTCATGACCTTGCCATGGATTCACAACCGCGAGATTGAGTTCAAGGCTGATGGCGAGCCGCAGTTGACGGCGACGGAGGACAACCTCTACGTGACCTTCACCCTCGATCAGTGGGAAGGGATGTTGGTGCACGACACGCCCCTGGCGAAGTTTGTTGATCCGAACACGCTCCCGGACACGGGCGCCTACATTTTTTGGCGCTGGACCTGCGATCACTGCGCAAGGCACTTGGAGGAGTTGGCGCAGCGCGAAGTCGGCGAGCGCATGCTGGCATTGATTCGCCTCGAGGAGACCGGGGACACGGAAGCCAACCGTGCCGTCTTCACCAAACCGACCGGCGGCTTCGTCGTCGAAGTCACCCTCCCCCCCAGCATCCAATACGGTATCACCACGCCCGGGGAGCTTCTCGTCGAGGGCTACACGATCACCAAGGGCGAAGAAGGCGTCTCCTTCGACTAACTCGCGCTACAGGTCCATGGTGTTAGGGACCTTGGCGGTACGGGACCTGGTTCCGTACCGCCAATTGCGTAGCATCACGATATGGGCTCGCTTCTGCTGATTGAGTTGCTGGGGACGCCCATCGTGTTGGCGATCCTCGTTTGGATTGCCCAGCCCGCTCGCAATCCCCTGGGGACCCTCGTCCGGGCCTGGCGTTGGGTCTTTGGGTCGCCCAGCGGGCGGCGGATGATTGCCCTGCTCGCTGTCGTGGTGGGCATCAACGTTCTACAGAGCTCCCTGGACCCCCGCATCAGCGGGTGGCTTGGCTACGACCTGACCCCCTGGGTTCAGTCCATCGAGGGCGACGCCGTCGCACGTCTGCAGGCACTGCTCCTGCCCATCACGCCCACGCCGGTACGCTTCGCCCTGACCGTGTTCTACCTCGCGGGCTTCGTCGCAACCCTGCTGCTGCCCCTGACTCTCTTCCACGGGGATGCCGCGGAACAGCGCACGATCCGCAACACCTGGATCGCCGCCCTCGTCGCCAACTACATCCTCGCTCTGCCCTTCTACTGCTTCTTCCCCGTGGCAGAAATCGGATGGTTTGAAGGCTCCGGCGTACGTCCCATCATCGAAGAGCTTCTCCCGGGACTCACCGCCGCCTTGCGAGGCGGCAGCGCGCTCGACAACTGCTTTCCGAGCCTGCATGTCTCTTGCACCATTGCTGCCTGGTGGTGTGCCCTGCGCCTAGGACGCAAGGGCTGCCCCACCCTAGGCCTCAGCCGCGCAGCGAACATCTCCGCGGCGCTCACCGCCATTGCTGTACTGCTCCTCGGAGTGCACTGGCTGTCCGACGTGGTCGCCGGATTGGTCTTTGGAATCGCCTGCGCGGAAATCGGTCTTTGTTACTCTGCCAGCCAGCGCGCGGCCCTGCGCGCGTAGTAGGTCAGGATCATGTCCGCGCCGGCGCGACGAATCGCCACGAGGCTCTCTAGGACAGCGGCGCGGCGATCCAGCCATCCGTTTTGCGCCGCCGCCTCAAGCATCGCGTACTCGCCCGAAACCTGATAGGCCGCCACCGGCAGCGTGGTCACATCGCGCACGGCACGGATCACATCCAGGTACGCACCGGCGGGCTTGACCATCAACATGTCGGCACCTTCGCTCTCGTCCAGGGCGATCTCACGCAGGGCTTCGCGCGCGTTGCGCGGGTCCATTTGATAGCTCTGTTTCGTGCCCGACTTCGGCGCGGAATCCAGTGCATCGCGGAAGGGACCGTAGAAGGCCGAGGCGTACTTCACGCTATAGGAAAGCAGTGAAACCTCCGTGAAACCACGTGCGTCCAAGGCATCGCGAAGCGCACCGATACGCCCGTCCATCATGTCGCTGGGCGCGATCACATCGGCCCCGGCTTCCGCCTGAACCACAGCTTGATCGCAGAGGACCTCCACGGTCTCGTCATTCAAGATCCGACCATCCGGCGCGACGATACCGTCGTGTCCATCCGGCGAGTAGGGATCCAGGGCGACATCGGTGATGATCGTCAGCTCGGGGAAGCGCGACTTCAGCTCGCGGATCGAGCGCGGCACCAACCCCTCCGCATCTCGGACGGCACGCCCGTCTGAATGCTTCAACTCGTCCGGTACACGGGGAAAGAGCACGATCGACCGCACCCCCTCCCCCAGGGCCCCTTCGACTTCCCGCAGAAGACCTTCCGGTGACAGTCGCGACTGTCCCGGCATGGAGTCGATCGCCTCGTCCTGGTCGCCTTCGTGGATGAAGACAGGCCAAACGAAGCGATCGGCGGAGAGCGCGGTCTCTGCGGCGAATTCGCGCAGGGCCGCGCTCTTGCGGTTCCGTCGGGGGCGGTTGCGCATCAGGCTTCGGAGCCCTTGGCGGTGGAGTCTTCTGCGGGGCCGGCTGAGCCGTCGTCGGCGGAATCCCCGTCGACATCCGCCGCTACCGGCGCACTGGCCACGGCACTGGCCGCAGCTGTCTTGCCATCGTCGCCGACGAGCTTGCCAAAGAACTCCGGCATCTCGACGCCACCGATGTCCTTCATGATCTGCATCATCGGGGGCAGAGCACCGGCCATCCCCTTGAGGAAGCCCGTGGCCGCGTTGCCGCCTTCGCCGCCCTGGCCGTTGTCCCAGACGATGACCTTGTCGAACTTGACGTTGGCGATGGCCTTGGCCGCCGTCTCGGAAAGGTGATCCATGTGCTCGAGCATGAGCATCTGGAAGGCCGCCTGGGCGCCGCCGCAGCTATCGACGATCATGCGCAGACCTTCACCCTTCTTGGCAAGGATCTCGTACTGACCGCGGGCTTCGGCTTCGAGCACGGCGTAGTTCGCCTCGGCCTCGGCCTTGGCGTGGATCACGCGGCTTTCGGCGTCCGCCTGGGCGTCGACGATAGCCTTGGCTTTCTGGGCTCGTGAAACGGACTCGAGCTGGGCCCGCGTCTCGGCTTCGACCTTTAGAGCTTCCGCCTGCGCTGCCTTCGTTTGGGCGACGTAGGACGCCTCAAGCACGCCGGCCTCGGCTTCCTTGCGACGAGTTTCTGCAAGCTGATAGGCCTCTGCCTCCTGGACCTTCAGATGAGCGTTGGCCTTGGCCACGCGACCCTTTGATTCGTTTTCACCCTCGATGGCCATTGCGTTGGCGTCCGCCACTCGCACGCGCATTTCGCGCTCACGGTCGCGCACCTGGGCCTCCTGCTCATAGGCCGCAGTCTGCTCGCCAATAATGCGCTCCTTTTCGAGCTCCGCGAGGCGGACGGCACGCTCACGCTCGGCTTCCCGGGTTCCAATATCGCGGTCCTTTTCTGCAGCGGCAACGACAATGAACTTCTCACGGTCCGCTTCGGCCACTCCGATGGCGCCTGACTTCTCCTGGATCGACACGTCGATCATGGCCTGGTTGATGGCGACGGCAGCGGCCTTTCGACCGATGGCCTCGATGTAGCCGGACTCATCCTTGATGTCCTTGATGTTCACGTTGATCAGCACAAGACCGATCTTCTTGAGCTCAGGCTCAAGGGACATCTGAACGCTGGAAAGGAACGTATCGCGGTCGCGGTTGATCTCCACAATCTTCATGGAGGCGATCACCTGGCGCAATTGACCGAAGATGATGTCCTCAGCCTGCTTCATGATCTCCGCACCCGTCAGCCCCAGGAGGCGAATGGCGGCATTCTCCATGATCTCCGGCTCTGTGCCGATGGCGACCGTGAAGACAGAGGGAACGTTGACGCGAATGTTCTCAATGGAGAGCGCGCCCTCCAGGGGGATCTCGATTTGCATCGGATCCAGGGACAGGTACTGGTAGTCCTGGATCAGGGGTATCACGAAGGCACCGCCACCGTGCAGGGTCTTCGAGGTACGACCCGCAGAGGTCTTACCGTAGATCACCAGGATCCTGTTGGAGGGGCAACGCTTGTAGCGTCTTGAAAAGGCAACCACTAGGGCCACGAGAACGAGGGCCAGGGCCACCGGGATGTAAGTCCAAGTATCCCAAGTGCTTTGGGCTAGAAAAGGGTGCAACATGCGTAGATCCTCAGAAGCAAGTTAGATTGAGAGCAACGCCGTCCGTGGGTCGAACTTGAGAGGCGTCGCTAGAGTGTTCAATGGGTGAATGGAGGGTGCTGGCGGAGCAGGCGTATTGGTTCAACGTTGCGTAAGGCGAAAAATTCATTCCGCCAACAGAACTTCGAACGTGTCACTGGTGACCTGCTTCTGAATCACACAGGCAGCGCCAGTGGGAATCGCCTCGCCGGTGGTTACCGCTTGAAACTCGGCGGTGCGGCCCTGGAGCATCACTTGGATCTTGCCCTTGCCCGATCGCTCCGCAGGGATGCGTAGGTATACCTGCGCGGTCATGCCAACCGCTCCGTGCGCATCGATCGTCCCGGAGGACTGCATGCGAATAAAGAAGCGCATGATGAATGCGACCATAACCATCACGGAGCTGCCGGCACCAAAAGCGGTCAAGGTGTGAACCGGGGTCGACCAGCCCTCTTGAACTCCAGCGTTGCCGACGAGGCCGAAAAAGATGAGGAAGGCCGACAGGGCACGCACGGACAGGAAGTGCATTCCCTCGCCGCCGTCGATGTCATCTACATCCACATCGGGATCGACATCCCCGTCGCCCCCTAGGCCAAAAAGGTTAAGCCCAAGCTGACTCAGAATGACAGTCCCACCGGCGATCGCGCAGGCCAGGTACATCTTTGAGGTGGTGAAGTCCGAGAGGTTTTCTCCGAACCAGCCACGTACTGCTTCCCAGATTCCGTCCATAAGATTCCTCGCCGCCGGTCGCTCCCAAAATGGGTAGACCGGTCAGGGCTGGATTCTATCCGGCCCGTGGCCCACGTACCCATGGCGCGGGCCGGTTGAAAGCAACTACGTGGGGTGCGGGGTCCTATTCAAGGCTTCGGAGCTTCCGGGGGGCGCCACCCTGAACCTATACTCTCCCTCCTCTGTGGCGCGTCCCGGGGGACCCCATGATGGACCTGGCATTTCTGGCACTGATAGAGGAGCAGGGGACCCTGAACCAGCTCTTTGGCGACTTCAGCTACCTGGCCCCCTTCATCGTTCTGCTCCTCTGTGGCGTCGGTCTGCCCCTGCCGGAGGAAGTCTCACTGATCGGGGCAGGTCTCTTACTGCACCAGGGCCAGGTCGAATTCCTCCCCATCGTGGTGGTTTGCTCCAGCGCGATCCTCCTGGGGGACTCGATCCCCTTCATGCTGGGCAAGAAGTACGGGGCCACAGCCCTCGACAAGCCCTGGATCAGACGGCGCTTTCACCCTCGCCGTTTCAAGCGCCTGAAGGAGCGCTTTGACGAGCACGGCAGCTGGGCCACCTTCTCCTTCCGCTTTTTCCCCGGCGCGCGCATCCCGGGCTACTTCATGGCCGGGACGATGGGGATGAACACCCTTCGATTCCTGCTCCTGGATGGTCTTGGGGTTCTTCTAACGGTTCCGATCTCGATCTGGGTGGGCAAGCTGTTTGCGACCCAAATCGACCGCCTGAAGTCCACGATGCACGATCTGCACCTGATCCTGGCTTTCATCGCCCTCAGTCTGGTGCTGATCCTGGTCATCCGTGGCTGGCGCCAACGCAAGTCCAAGCTGTCCCGCCGCAGGTGGATCGGGGATGACCCCCCCGAGGAAGCGGTCGATATGGCGGCCCAAGCAGATAAATTCACCCCCAAGTCCGACTTGGGATTCGGTGCCGGGCTGGAAAAAGAGTCCGAATCGGGCCCTGAGGCCTAGGAAAGCGGGCGTCCGCGGCGGGGCTCCGGGCCCACTCCGGGCCCCACTCCGGGCCCCACTGGATTGACCTGTGGAGGACCCAGGCTAGACTGTTGGCCCAAAATCCCGGAGGCGGGGGCCTAAAACGGTTCCCTTCCCGGCGCGAGATCCACCACCTTTTTGATCTCGAAGCCGCTCCTCAGCCACCCAATTCGAGATCAGCTCGGACGTACTTATGGAATTCCTCTACGTCGCCGGCGGTGCCGCCGTCATCGCTCTTGTTTACGCCATCGTGAAATTCGGTGGCATCATGAAGCAGGATGCCGGCACTCAACAGATGCAGGACATCTCCAAGCTTGTGCAGGACGGCGCCGCCGCCTTCCTGAAAGCGGAGTACAAGTGGCTTGCGATCTTCGTGGTCATCGTCGCCATCGCCATCGGTGCCTCGAGCGCTGATGACGGCCTCGGCCCGAAAACTGCAGGTGCCTTCGTCGCAGGCGCCTTCGCTTCGGCCTTGGCCGGCTACTTCGGCATGCACACCGCAACCCGCGCTGCGGTCCGTACCACCCAGGCCGCAACGAAGAGTCTGTCGGACGCCCTGGGCGTTGCCTTCAGCTCCGGTGTAGTGATGGGCATGAGCGTAGTCGGCTTGGCGCTACTAGGCGTCGTCGGCTTCACGCTGGCCTACGCCTCCGATCTCGACTCTAAGAACCTCGAGTACGTCCTGGGCTTCAGCTTCGGCGCCTCAGCCATCGCCCTCTTCAGTCGCGTCGGTGGTGGCATCTTCACCAAGGCCGCGGACGTCGGCGCCGACCTCGTCGGCAAGGTCGAGCAGGGCATCCCCGAAGACGACCCCCGTAACCCCGGCACCATCGCGGACAACGTCGGTGATAACGTCGGTGACGTGGCCGGCATGGGTGCGGACCTGTTCGAGTCCTATGTGGGCTCGATCATCGCCGCCATGACACTGGGCGCCTTCGCCTACGCCGGGGACCCCGGCATGTCTGGCATCGTGGTTCTGCCGATCGCCGTTTCGGCTATGGGGATTATCGCCTCGATCATCGGCACCTTCTTTGTGAAGGCCAATGACGAGCACGCCCTGCACTCCGCACTCTTCCGCGGACTGCTTGTCGCCTCCGCAGTAGTCGTCGCGGCCACCGCGTTCCTCACGCTGACCGACGTGCTCAATCTGCCGGAAACCCTCGTCGGTGTCGATCACGACATGAGCACGGGCTTGGCTCTTCTGCTATCTATCGTCTCCGGTCTCGTGATCGGCGTCGCCATCGGCAAGATCACCGAGTACTACACCTCGACCGACACGCACCCGGTCCAGAACATCGCCAAGCAGTCCGAAACCGGCGCTGCCACCAACATCATCCACGGCCTGGCAACGGGCATGGAATCGGTGGTCGTCCCCGTGCTTCTAATCTGCGGTTCGATCTTCTTCTCCAACTACATGGCCGGCGTCTACGGCGTCGCCCTAGCCGCCGTCGGAATGCTCTCCACCCTGGGTATATCCCTCGGTGTTGACGCCTACGGCCCCGTGGCTGACAACGCCGGTGGACTGGCCGAGATGGCCAAGCTGCCCGAAGTGGTTCGTCAGCGTACGGACGCACTCGACGCCGTCGGTAACACGACGGCCGCCATCGGCAAGGGTTTCGCCATCGGGTCCGCCGCTCTGACAGCCCTGGCGCTCTTCGGCGCCTTCTGCATCCGCGCCGGCTCCCTGGTGACCGAACGTGTCGCAGGCATGACGGACGAGGGGGCAATCGCCAAGCTGACCGGAATGCTTGACCAAAGCACCGGCTTCCTGATGCTGAACATCAACACGACCAATGTCATCATTGGCATGCTGCTGGGCGGCATCCTGCCCTTCCTGTTCAGCGCCTTGACCATGCGCGCCGTCGGCAACGCCGCCTTCGCCATGGTCGAAGAAGTTCGCCGTCAGTTCCGCGAGATCCCCGGCATCATGGAGGGCACCACGCCCCCGGACGCCGCTCGCTGCGTTGAGATCTCCACCGACGGTGCCCTCAAGCAAATGATCGTCCCCGGCGTCATCGCCGTCCTAGCCCCGATCCTCGTGGGCTTCTGGAACGTCCAGGCCCTCGGTGGTCTGCTCGCCGGCGCCCTCGTCACGGGCGTCATGATGGCCATCTTCATGTCCAACGCAGGCGGTGCCTGGGACAACGCGAAGAAGTACATCGAAGGCGGCGCCCACGGCGGCAAGGGCTCCGAGCCCCACAAGGCCGCTGTCGTCGGTGACACCGTTGGTGACCCCTTCAAGGACACCTCGGGACCCTCCCTCAACATCCTCGTCAAGCTGATGACGGTTGTGGGCCTGGTGTTCCTGCCCTGGTTCATCTAGTGACTGGCCCGGCCTAGGCCGGGCTCGCTAGATTGAACAGCGGGGGGCAGGCCGGCTTGACGCCGTCCTGCCCCCCATTGATTCCAAGGCCTATCCCCGGCAATCCTCGGGTAGGATCGCCCTCGACGAGGGCAGCTCCGCAAACGCGGGGCAAACTCATTTCGCGGCCGATCGGCCGCTCAAACATTGTCCGGCCCTAGCCCGGATCATCCGGATCGTCCGGAGGTTCATCATCGATTCCCGTCAACTTGCCGCCTCAGCAGCCCACCTGGCTGAAGAGAAGAAGGCGACCGACATCCTGGTCTTCGACGTCGACAAGCAGCTTCAAGTTGCCGACTACTTCGTCGTGATCTCCGGTCAGAACCGCACCCACGTGCGGGCCATCGTCAACGATCTGCACGTGCGACTGAAATCCGTCGGCGAGCAGCACCAACCCATGGAAGGAATCCAGCTCGGCTGGTGGGTTGTGCTCGACTATGGCGATGTGGTCGTCCACATCCTGCAGCCCGAAGCACGCGAGTACTACGACCTTGAGCGCCTCTATGGGGACTGCCCGCAGCTCGACTGGCCAAGTGTCGAGATCCCGGAAATCCCAGAGTATCCCGATTACGAGTATCCCGAAGAGCAAGTGCCGGCGGTTTAGAATCTGCCCCTATGCAAGTCGCGTCTAGGGGATCAGAAGAAACATCCGGAGCCGGAACTTCGCCGGAAGACGGCCCGGATTCGAGCGTTCTGGGGGCGCGGGCTCAGCGACTGTTGAGAGTTGCTGAGCTGCTTGCCGTCGCACTTCTGTTGTTGGCCGCTCTGGTTCCGCGAGCGCGCGACTTGAACGGTCCCTGGGACCGCGAGCTAGAGGGGTTTCAAGGCGCATGCTTTGTCATCGGCGCGGTGAACTTCAGTCGTATTGGTGTGGGTGCCTACGGGGGCTACCCCACCCTTAGCGTCGATCTGCCTGGCGATTCAGAGGCCCTGCCCTACCTCTATCCGAATCACCCGCCGACGGTCCCTATTGCGATTTGGAGCAGCCTGAAGCTCTTTGCGCCGGAAGGTTGGGACCAGGCCTGGCAGCAGGGTGAAGCGCCTCCGCGGGGAACGGAAAGGGCAGCGCGTGTGCCCTTTTTGATTGGTCACCTCCTGGGTCTCCTGGCCCTTTGGTGGGTGGTGCGCCTGGTTGCGGATGCACGCGTTGCACTCTTAGCACTAGCGCTCGCGGCGGCTCTTCCGATTCAGATTCTCTATGGGGCGCTGGTCAACTATGAGAACTTCGTCTGGCCCCTGATGCTGCTTGGGGTTGGCTTCCAGCTGCGCTACCTGAAGACCGAGCGGACGCGGGAGTTGCTCATTGCTGGCTTCAGTTTCCTGGCCGCTGCCTGCGTGACATTCACGCCCGCCTTCCTCGTTCCATCCATGGCCTTCGCCGCCCTCTGGTTCCGCGGCCTGAGGTGCGCCCTGAAGACGGGTGCCGTCCTCTCCGTCGCCGCCCTTGTGCCGCCTGTGTTGCACGGGCTGTGGACGCGGCAAGTGCTACCTCCGGAGCTTGCGGGCAATCTAAGTAGTCGCCTGGGGTCCATGCTGCATCCGCTCTTCGATGGCGAGCACCCCCTTGGCGAATGGCTGCGGCGCCAGCTCGTTCGCATGGAGCACTTCTTTACGCTGCCGATCCTGATCCTAGCGGCGATTGGACTTGTACTTGCGCTATGGAGAGCTTGGGAGGGAAGAGTCTGGGCAGGGCGTGGATCCAGGGAAGTCCGCGGGCTCTCCGCCGGTCCCCTACTCCTGGGCAGCGGCTGTCTGTTCCTGATGACCTTCTACCGCCACACCTGGGACGGCGATGCGGCTCGTAATGGACAGACCGTCTTCCTCCTAAACCTGGCACCGGGGATCGCTATCCTGGCGGCCGAGGCCCTCGGAGCCCTGGGTCGTCCGCTATTGCGTCTGCGCGGCGGCGAGGGTCCCCTGATCCTGGTCACTCTGGCATTCCTACTGCCGGGCTTGGTGCGTGCGGAGCATATTCGACAGGACTGGCGCGACCCGGGGCCCCTCGATGATCCAAGTTTGGAGTCGGGCCCCATGTCGCCACTGCCGTCGACGGCCGGGCAACAGATCGCGGCGATTTTGCCGCCGGGTGCCGTGGGTATTTACCCCCAGGGCATGGCCCTCACCCCGGCCTGTTCCTACTACGCCTGGCGTACCGTGATCCCGGCAACGAAGTCGACCTACGACCTAGCGCTGCTGCGCATCAAGGATGCCTTTGGGCTTGGTGACGCGCCGCGCTACATCTTGATTCCCAAGAATCCCCCGCCCCCTGCGGTGGAGACAGTGGCTGAAACGCGGGCGCTCGTTGCCGCGCTGTTCGAACGCATCGCCCAAACAGATGAGTGGGAACTCTGGCCCGCCTTCCCGGCCAGCCCGGCGCCTACGGAGGACGACGAAGACTAGGTCGGAAAGCGCCCGGCGAACCGGTGATTAAAGCAGCGGCAGCAGGGTGTGCTCCAGGTGCTTGAAGAGCTCCCCCGTCGCGCGCACATCGCGTAGGCAATACTCGCCAATTTCATCGATGCGACCTTCGTCGTAGGCGCGTCCAACCTGGCTTCCGTCGATGCCACCTTTAGGGCTTTCGACGCCAAAGCGGTGACACCAGTAGTCGAGCGAATAGCGCTCGCGCCAGGAACCCTGGAAGGAAAGCACGTCCATCAAGTCCACGTGACGCTCGAGCTTCCAGCGCGGCGGCATCAGGTTGGCGCTGGGCGCGATACCCGCCTGGGCGGATCGAATTGCAAGGATCGGACCGTCGTAACCGCGACCGTTGTAGGAAACTAGGCGCGGTTGTTTGCGGTCGACGATCTCCCAGAAGCGTTCGAGCAGCTCCTTCTCAGACCCGCGGAAGATGTCGGAGTTGGGGACGCGCTCCCAATCCGTTTGTTCAGTGGACTCCCCCTCAAGGAGGATCAAGCCGCGCTCTGCCTCGAGATTCCACATGCCGATTGCAATGACCTTCCCCAGCCCGGGGTAAAGGGCCAGACGGTCGGGCACAGCTTCGCGAGCTTCGGGGTTACGCGCCCGCTTCAGAAGGTAGGTCTGGGTGCTCTCGTCAACTTCCCCCCAGGGGAAGCCAGCAACCTCTATATCGAAGGCAATCGTACTCATCGCGTAGCATTCTCCGTGTCTATTGAGCCCGATCCATCCTAGCGAACCCCGCGCAAACGGGCCCCGGAGATCTGCATAGTTGCGAAACAGCGACAAGGCACTTCTAATAGACTCGCAAGTCACCCCAAAGAAGGAAGCCGTTCATGCTTGAGTATCTAGCTCGCTGGGAAATCTGGGCCATCATCGTCGGGATCGTCTTCATTCTCATTCTGGGTCATGACCTAACCCAGACGAAGAAGAGCATCTTGCGCAACTTCCCGGTCCTGGGGCACCTGCGCTATCTGTTGATCGAAATCGGCCCGGAGTTGCGTCAATACGTCGTGGCCAGCAACCGCGAAGAAGCGCCCTTCAATCGCAGTGAACGGGAATGGATCGACCGATCCGCTGACAAGAAGAACAACTACTTCGGATTCGGCACCGATGACCAGATCTATGGCATCGGCTATCCGATTATTAAGCACGCTGTCTTTCCCTACGGCGACGAAGCCTTCACGGGGAGTCACTCGGACAAGACCGCGAGCATTCCCTGTGCGAAGGTCTTGGGGGAATGGCACGGGCGCTCTAACCCCTACCGTCCGCCCTCTATCATCAACATCTCCGCCATGAGCTTTGGCTCTCTTGGGGCCCACGCAATCCAAGCGCTCAATGAGGGCGCTTTCCAAGCGGACTGTTATCACAACACCGGTGAAGGCGGCGTTTCGCCCTACCACCGCAAGGGCGCGGACATTTGTTTGCAGATTGGCACTGGCTACTTCGGATGCCGGAATGAGGCGGGCGAGTTCGACCTGGGCATGCTGCAGGACTTGATCAAGGAAGTACCGCGCGTGCGCATGATCGAGATCAAGCTGAGCCAGGGCGCGAAGCCAGGCAAGGGCGGCGTGCTCCCGGCGGCCAAGATAACCGAAGAGATCTCCAAGATCCGCGGCATCCCCATGGGGAAGGACTGCATCAGCCCGAACAGCCACAAGGCCTTCTCGGACATCGATGGGATGATCGACTTCATCGAAGGCATCGCTGAAGCGACGGGACTCCCGGTCGGCATCAAGTCTGCTATCGGTCAACTCGAGTTCTTCGAGGTGCTCGCCGACAAGATGAAAGACGGCAAACGCGGCCCCGACTTCATCACCATTGACGGTGGCGAGGGCGGAACCGGAGCTGCACCCCTGACCTTCGCAGACCACGTATCCTTGCCTTACAAGGTCGGGTTCAGCCGCGTCTTCAAGATCTTTGATGATGCTGGCATCGCCGACAAAATGGTTTGGGTCGGCTCCGGCAAGCTCGGCTTTCCGGACCGCGCGATCGTGGCCCTAGCCATGGGAGCGGACCTGATCCAGATCGCGCGCGAATCCATGCTCGCCATCGGCTGTATCCAGGCACAGAAATGCCACACGGGCTTCTGCCCCACCGGTGTTGCGACCCAGAACGGCTACCTTCAGCGTGGTTTGCACGTGCCGACGAACGCCGCGCGTTTCAAGAACTACGTTTCAGCACTGCGCAACGACATCAACGCCATTACCCACGCCTGCGGTTACATCCATCCGGGTCAATTCACCATGCGCGACATCGAAATCAGCGCGGGCCCGAACATGTTCAAGACCCTCGAAGATGTCTTCGGCTACAACTCCAAGGCCTTCACGCCCGAGGAGGCGGAGGCGATGAGTGAGACCCAGCCAGTGGCTTGAATCCGGTGGGTAGAAGCCACTGCGCCTAGCAGCTGCGCCCATCGAGCACCTCAGGCTTCTGGATCAACAACAAGGTACGGCTGGATCGGAGTCAGCTTGTTCTTGAGAGGCTTGGGCGGCAGTGTTTTGGTCTCCATGCATCCCGCCAGCAACTCAAAGGTTCGCGGGCCAATCACGACCTGGCCCTCCTCAGCCACGGTGGACTCCAGGCGGCTGGCGACGTTGACCGCGTCTCCGATACAGGTGAAGTCCTTGCGTTGAAGGGCCCCCACGTCGCCGACAATGGCGACGCCGCTGTTAATGCCAATACGCATGCCCAAACAGTCCGCCGGGGCCCTGCCCGCGTTGTAGTCACGCAGACCGGCCTGCATGGCAAGCCCAGCACGCACGGCACGCTCCGCATGGTCCGTCTGTTCGTTAGGTGCCCCAAAAAATGCCATCGCGGCATCTCCGATAAACTTGTCCAGGGTGCCACCCTGATCAAAGACAGCGTCAGTGATCCCCTGGAAGATCTCGTTCAGGATCCGCGTAACCTCGCCTGCGGAAAGGCGTTCGGCCAAGGCGGTGAAGCCAACGATGTCGCCAAAGAGCACCGTGATCTCGCGCTCGTAGGAGGTCATTTCTCCTGAGCCATCACGGATGATTCGTTCAACAACTGCCGGCGCGTGGTAGCGAGAGAGCCGCACGCGCTTTTGCTTCTCAAGCTCCATACCCTCGCGTAAACGCGCGCGGTCCACGGCTGCCGCCGAGAGTCCCGCCAGGATCGAGAGGACCCCCAGGTGCGTGGTGTTGTAGGTCTCGCCGAGCGCAGTCTGAAGAACGTAAATCAGCCCCAGTACCTTGCCCTGGTGGATCAAGGGAGCGCAAACGGCGGACTGCGTTCCACTGGAAACAATGCTCTGGATCCCCGCGAAACGCTCGTCGTCCCCAGCGTTCGTGATCAACACGGCTTCGCGCCTCTCGACCGCTGTGCGCGCAACACTCAGGCTGATCTGCACGGGCTGGGTTTCGCCGTGCAGACGACCGCAGTGCTCGGCCATCTTCTCGAGATCCTCAAGCCCCTCTTCGCAAAGGTAAATGACGCCGTAGTCCATCTTGAGGTGCTCTGAAACCAGCACCAGAATTCGGTCCAAGACCTGATTGAGTTCGTCGACGGAAACCAACGCCTCAGTAGTGCCCTTGACGACCTGCAGAATCCAAGCAACGTCCCCGAGCGCCGAAGGCTCGTCCTGGTCCTGACCAGCGGCGGCGGGAGAACGGGTAATCTTCGCCGTTCCATCGGCGGGCTTTTCCTCCGGTTGCAAGACGGAGCGCAGGAGCTGATCGAAGTCCCCCACCGCGATGGATTGGGTCATCAGTCCCTCCATATCCACGTCCACGAAGTCGATCCTGTTGCCCGCCTCTTCGGGGATACTGCAGAGCACATCGATACGACCGAAGCGGATGTGATCCCCATCGGTTAGGGCTTCCTCCCTGATGCGCCGGGAGTTGACCCTGGTGCCGTTCGCGCTCTTGGTGTCGCGCACGATCCAGCGCCCCTCTTCAAACGAGAGCGTCGCATGGGAACGGGACATCCACTCGTCATCGATTACCAGGTCACACTTCGGCTCGCGCCCCACCTGAATCACTCCAGGATCGAAGGCGAAGGATGAACCGACACCTGCGACTGTATATTCCAGTCGAATGGGGGGTCCCTTGGAGGTCATCGCCAATGAAACCGTTGCTTCCCGTTCACGTGGCACTCACGGCACTCGGCCTGGGCCTCGGTGGGAATGGTGACGTCAAGGATCGAGGTTGCGTCCCAAAGACCATCGACAGCATGGCACTCGGTGCAGCCGGCGGTGCCGGTGAGGTCCATGGCTGCCCCCGCGGCGTGGCCTGTGCTGAAGTGGTCGAAGGTGTTTGCGGCGGGCCACTTCTTCGAAATCGTCTTGCCCCAATAACTGCCCTCATGCGAATCGACACCGACCTCGTGGCAGACGGCACAGCCCTCCACGGCTCCCGCCATGTTGTTGTGCTTAGCGTGGCAGTCCATGCAACTCTGGGCGTCGCTATTGGTGCTAATCTCCGCCGCAAAGAGATCTGATTCGGCGAACTCATGGCAAGCGAAGCAGCCCATCTCCAGTGTCTTGGAGGTGGAGAAGGCCCTGGTGTGAACGTCGTGGGGAAACTCCACGGCGGTGTCCAGGGAAGCCGGCTCCCGGAAGGCCGCGGGTACGCCGTTGGTGTGGCAATCGGCGCATTGGCCCTCGGCCCCAGCAAAGGCATCGCCGCTCAGGGTGCTGACCTGGTCGATGCCCTGGTGACAGGACAGGCACTCACCAGCAGCCGCGCTCAAACGACGCGCATCGGCGGGCGTCGCCGGCTGCAGCTCCGACAGGTGCAACCCATGCAGGAAGGGCTGGGCGGGGATTGCCTGGGGCGTCACGTTTGAATCGCGGTGGCAATCGATGCAGGCCTCGACACTGCCCGCCGCCTCCACTTCGAATTCTACGTGACCCTTGATGAACTCGCCGTGGGTGACCCGTGTCGGCAAGCTGAAGAGCTGATTGACCGCGCGCTGCAACTCCACGGTCGCCAAGGTATCCTGGTACAGCTCTGCGTGACACTGGGTGCAGTTCTCCTCGCCGTCATCCGTGCCGTGCCAGGCCAAGGTCATGGCTACGGGCAGGAACTCCTCTGGGATCGATGCGTCGACTTGCCCAGCGATGTGGCAGCGTGTGCAAACGTCGTAATCGGCGGGGGCAAAGTTACGCCCTAGGCTCGCGGCCACCGAGACCCCAGCGCCCTCTGTCACTTCGACATGGCAAAGCGAGCAGGCAACCGCTGCTCCGCCGTCCACGCGCTTCAGGTGATCCGCGTGGGAGAAGTCGTTGTAGGCGATAGATGTCTGCCGCTGTCCCTCGACTGGAGCGATTGGCATATCCCCCGCCGGGTGGCGATCCTCGGCGTGGCACTCACCACAGGAAGCCTGGGTCTTCTGCACCGATGGGATGAAGTCCCAGGCGGCATCGCGAGTGTGATCCGTGTGGCAACGCACACAGCCGGTGTCCGCCCACCAGGCCTGGGGATCGCTGAGTCCGGCGCTGAGCCCTGGATGTTGCTGTTCACCGACGATGTCGCCGTGGCATTGGGCGCACTTTTCCGCCGGCGTCCCCCCAAAGGACGAGTGGCAAACATCGCAGCCTTGGGCCGTCGCCAGAGTCAGAGCGTCCGGGTAGGAAGCGTTCAGCAGATCCCGCTGCTCGGCACTCAGCCCCTCATCAAACAACATCTGGTGCGAGGCATGCAGGTGTCCGGGATCCGACAGGGGCTCGCGCACGCTGGCTGCGAAGACCACACCGAAGAGCACAAGAGTTAGTCCACCGGCCGCGAAGTTCCCCCAGGTCAACATCCGGGAGCGGCCGAAGACGACCTCGGATCGCACCCACTGATAAAGATCCGCGAGGGTGCGCTTCTTGCCGTTCTTGGCCGGCTTGCCCTTCTCAACGAAATAGAAGGACTTCTCGGCTAGGGACATCACCAGGGTCGGCCCGGCGTCGCTCGTCTCGATCTTGAATGTGATGCGACTGACGCCCAAGACCAGCGAGTCGCCCTCGGCGATCTCAACGGGTGCCTGCACGGACAGCCCATTCAAGTAGGTACCAGTCGAGCTATTCGCGTCCTCCGCAAAGAAGCGCCCGTCCTTGAAGGTAAGGACGCAATGTTCATCCGACGCTACAGGATCGTCGATAGACAGGTCAGAGGAACGAGCGGAGCCTACCGTGATGCGATCGGCGACGCTCGCCAAGCGGGCTGCATCGCTCTTGCGTTTGCCAGGAATGCTAAATCGCATCACGCCCGCGCCGCCTTCAGGATCTGCTTCCTTTGCCATGGCGACCTACTTGGATTCCTCGCCAGCAAAGAGGGCAGCCGGATCGAAGCGATCGATGGCGCCGCAGGGACAGTTGTAGACACAGGCCTCATAGGGCAAGCCCGCACACAGATCGCATTTGATGGCTTTGCCGGCCACCGCTCCCTGGGTGCGTGCCGCCAAGACCTTCTCGCCAGCGTCGATTTCCTCGGGACGTTTCGGCGCCAGGAGCTTGCCCAGAAATGGAATGCTCTCCAGGAAGCCCGGGGGACGCGAATCCGGCTGGTTAGGCGGAGGCGTCATGCGAATGACGTCATAGGGACAGGCGGGAACGCAGAGCGTGCAGCCCGTACAGTTATCGTAGATGAAGCGGATCGATCCGTTCACGTCGCGACGGATTGCACCGAAGTCACAGGACTGCATGCAGTCCGGGATCTCGCAGCTGTAGCAGGCCGACGACAACACCTTGTTCGACGAGATGCGATTGCCCTTCTTGGAGAGCCGCGGAATACCGTCTTCGTGGGCAGCGACACAGGATTCCACGCATGCATTGCAGCGAGTGCACTTGTCCAGGTCGATCACCAGCGCCTTGCCGCCCTTGGCGCTTTCGGCGCCGACCATCACGTCAAGTTCGTCGCTGGAGCCCCCTGTTTCGACACCGCGATCCTCCGCGGCGATTCGATCCGCCGCCAGGCGCAGCCTGCTCAGGGTCTGACTCTCGTTCGCGGCCGCTGCCCCCGTTGCGCCGAAGATCTCCAGGAACACGCCCACGGGAATCTTGACCACATCCGTGGGCGTCATGGCCGTCAGGGTCCCGCGCCAGGAAACGTCCTCCCGTGCGAGGCAGTTTTCCCCGACCGAGGAGTTGCCGCGATAGTAGGAATGCACGCGCTCAGAGCCTTTCTCATCCCGGCGTACTTCTTTCACCGCGCCGCTTCGAATCAGGTAGACGGCATCGGCCTTCACTCCCTGCTCGGCGACCACGTCGCCTTCTTCGAAACGCACGAGCTCCGCTCGTTGGCCAATGGACTCTAGGTCGGCGACGCTCAACTCTGCCAGGAGCGGCGCCACGCGCAGGTGCAGGGAGAGGGCGCGCTGGCGGTACTTTTCGTCGATCGCCGCCTTGAAGGCGCTCTTGCCCTTGGCCGCTTCATAGAGCGTTTTGAAGAGCGCTTGGTCGATCACCAGGACCAAGGCGCGGGACTCCGAGCGCACCTGCGCCACTGCGGCCTGGAAGGAGAGGGCGCTCATTTCGCCGAACCACTCCCCCGAGCCCAGATTGCCCAGGCGATTGATGGACCCATCCTCGGAGCGGAAGACGGCCACGGAGCCGGAGATGACGACACAGAATTCGCCGGTGAATTCCCCCTGCTCGATGATCACTTCGCCGCGGGAGTAGTCTTCGAAGCGGTGGAACTCCAGGAGCGCGGCACGCTGCTTCTTGTTCTGCTTGGTCTCTTCGCCGAGGTCGGCAAAGGGAGCGAGTCGCCCCAACTGGGCCAGGACGTCGCTGTTATCTGTTTGGGCTGCCATGGCTCAGTACATCCACACGGTGAAGATGTGAACGACGAGAACTCCCACCAGGGCGATGGAAGCGGGCACGTGCACGACGCGCCAGGAATTGATCAGGAAGCGGATACGCGATAGGCGGCGCAGCTCATCGCCGGCCTTTCCGCGTTGGGCGATGAGGACGGCGACGTCCCGTTGGAGGCCCGCGACCTTGGCGTCCTCGGAGAGGACGGCGGTCAACTGCTGCTCGACCTTAGCGGGGCTGGGCTCCTTGGCACAGGACTTGGCGAAGCCCTGAAGCTTGACGACTTCGTCAAAGACGACCTTGTCCTTCTCGTAGGCCTTATCGATTTCCTTCTCCGGGTTCTTCACCGGCGGAGTGAAGGCGTCTTCCAATTTGAGGGCAAAGTGTCGCTCGAGCGCGAAGGCCTCCTCGATCGTGAAATTCCCCTCTGCTCGAGTCAGCATGGATGGCCCTACGGCCCAGTAGTACACGCCGATGACACCGGTGATCGTCACCAGAAAACTCAGGCCGTTCAGGAGCAAGCCCATGGGCGTGCTCCAGACAAGTCCGCCATGGAGAATCACAAGGACCGCGGCTGCGAGGCCGAAGTAGAGGTGCGCGTGCAGCCAAACAATGACGCGGCCGGCGGGCTCGTTAGAGACTAACTCCACACGAAAGGCTGGAGCGCCCCCTTCACCGGCGATCAGCACGGGGTGCTTGAACTTTGTGACGCCCTCATCCCTGCAGATCGCCTGCACACGCTTGCGTATGTCGCCTTCGGCCTTGAGCACACCACTTAGGATTTCGCGCTCGACCTTCTTGATACGCGTTTCGGCCCGGTCGATGGACGCCTCGTAAGCGGCGACTTCATCGCGCGTGGGGGGACGCTTGACGCGTTGGATGTACTTGCGACCGACGTAGGCAATCACCGCCAGATAGAGCGCAACCGCAACCCAACCGGACCAAAGCAGGTAGCTCACATTGCCATCGCCACCGCGCCCGAGGGCAAAGCCGCCGACCTGCCACCAGGCGATAAAGCCCGCACTGATGATGGCGCCATAGAGGAGATAACGCGTTCTGAAGAGGCTTGCGTTCATCGAAGCTCAGACGCGGGTCTGCCGGGGAAGGTGCGTGGCGGTGTAGTCCCTAGCAGACTGCCGAAGACGTCGCGAATCTCGGGGCTGAAGGGGTCCTGCGTCATCGAGCTGGCGATCAGAGTCCAGTGACAGGAAAGGCAAGTCTGCTGCTCCTTGGATCCGTCCGCCGACACGGCTGGTGCATTGGGATCCACCTGGGGATAGTCTCCGCCGTGCATCCTCTTCTTGATACCGGCGACGGAGACAAGACCTAGGGCAACGTCAGGGCTCCGCAACTCATTCCCCATGGTGACGTGACATGTCTCGCAGTTTCTGTCGTTCGGGTGTGCCTGGATTCCGCTGACGGTTGCGACGCGCTGGGCGAGGCTTGAGCTCGCCAAGAGTTCGCCGCTGCGGATGAATGGGATGCCCCCACCTTGGCCCCCGCCGTGACATTGGGCACAGCTCGTCGCGCTGCTCGAAGCAAGACCACCGAAGTTTGCTGTAATCGCTGCGTTCTCCCCATGGTCGTGACAGCTGGAGCACTCAGCGGGCTTGGCGAAGAAGCGCGACGGATCCACGGGCTCTCCAAGGTCAGCCCCACCCTGTACTCCGTGGCAATCGCCACAGGAAATTGCGTGCTCCCCAAGAGGATCCAGTAATTCAGGTGTGAGGTGACCGGCGTGGGAGAATTCCACAGTCAAACTGGTCTCGATCGGGGCGAGGACAGGAGTGATCACTGCTCCCTCATGGCACCCGTTGCAGCTATCGGGATCGTAGGTCAGACCGAAGCGCGGGTGTGCTTCCCCGTCCTCCGCAGGCTGGATCGAATTGCCCGCTAGGGCCCCACCCAGCTCCCAGGAACGACTTGCCTGGGCCACGGGTTCACTGTGGCAACGCAAGCAATCGTCGCTGTCGAACTCCGCGGGTAGATGTGTAGAGTGACGGAAGGCTGTGTCGCGAATGCGCGAGGGAAGGGACTCGACCGGGGCGCGATGGCATTCGACGCAGGCTTGATCCAGGTCTGCCTTTGTGAGCCCGGTGATCATCCGGTGCGTTTGGCTTTCGATTCGAAAACTCGTAGGCCTACGACGCGCTACCGGCTCGGCAGCAAGCGGCCGATCTGTCCTTAGGTCACTGGTCGGACCGCTGAAGCTGTGACAATCCGTGCAACTGGTCCATTCGCCGTGACCTTGTGTTTGCCACGCGGGGGTGTCGTGGCACTGCGCGCATCCCAAATAGCTATATTCTGGTTGGGCTAGGTCGAAGGCGAACTCGCGGCCACCATCGGAGCCGCCGACTTGGTGGCAGACGCTGCAGCTCTGGATCTCGAGCTGGGCATGGGAATCCGCACTGGCAACGCCTGCAGAAACGCGGCCGGCAACACCCGTACGGAGATGGTCGCCGTGGAAAAATGCCCCACTGGAAAGGGACGGTAGCGCCTCCGATGGACCCCTGAAAGAGAGGGCGCTGTCGTCGACGGAAACGTGGCATTCATCGCAACCCGCCTGCGGAAGCAGCTCTTCCGGCGCCGAGCGCTGTGTAGTCTCGAGCAGGAGCGCGGCGTGGCAAGTCGCGCACCCTTCGGCATCGGCGTGAAGGCTTGAGAGGCTAAAGGACGCCGCCGGATCCAGCATGTGCTCGCCGTGGATGAACGCGCCCAATGCATCGGGCCCCATGCTCGGATCTCCGTTGAGACCGGAGAAGAAGCTGTCCGCCTCAAGACCGGCGGAGTCACCAGAGCGTGCCTCTAGCGGCCGACCAAGGGTCTCCAAACTGCCTGTTTCATGGCATCGCTGACACTCGTTGATCCCGCGCCGAATCACCATCGTCGCGGACTGCGGAATCGACTTCAGAATCTGCCCCTGACGGAAGGAGTCGGGTGCATGGCACTCGCGACAGGTCAGAGTGCCATGCTCACCGTGTAGGAAGACTTCCATCGACGCGTAGCCGAAGCCAAGCGTCCCGTCCGTTGCCACCTTCTGGTCCACCGGAAACTCAGGAACCGTCGCCGTGTACTGGTAGTGGCACTTCGCGCAGAGCGCCTTGGCGTTGACGTCACTCCAGGGCGCGTCCAGGTCGTGACACCCAAGGCAATCGCGCTCGACTTCACCTAAATCGGGATTCAACCAGGGTGCCGCAACGTGATCGTAGTGCAGGAAGGGACGGTTCGAGTCCTGGCCCACCGGATCGCCGGCCTCTGAAGCGCTGCCCCCAGGAAAAAGAGGGGCGAAGGAACTGTGACCGAGGGAGCCGAGAAGCGGGATCGCACCCAGGAGCAACCACCCCATCGACCGCGCTCCCCTGCTCTTGGTTTCCCTACAACGAAGGTCCATATGGATCGCCCTATTCGCGGATCAGGAAGAAGTAGACGGCGGCGGCGATGCTTGCGAGGACGAAG